>JBBRPS010000677.1:0-5665 GCA_038227745.1 Gemmatales bacterium
CTACGCGGGGGGCCAGATCCCGCTCCGCGGGGGGCCAGATCCCGCTACGCGGGGGGCCAGATCCCGCGACGCGGGGGGCGAGCGCGGGGTGAAGCCCTTTTCTTCCCTCCCTACTTGAGCGATGCCAGGAACTCCAGCAGGTCCACCGCCTGCTCCGCCGTCAGGTCGCGCAGCAGCTGGTCCGGCATCAGCGACACCCGCTGTGGCACCAGCCGCACCACACTCCCGGCCGGGACGCGCACCTCGCGGTCGCCGGCCATCCGCAGGACCACTTCGCGCTCGTTCTTCGACGCCAGTACCCCCGTGAGCAGCAGCCCCGCGTCCGTCTCGACCACGTAGGTCGCGTACTTCGGGTCGATGTTCTTCGACGGCTCGAGGAGGCTCTCCAGGATCTGCGCCCGCGTCGATTTCTTGCCGAGGTCCGTCAGGTCCGGCCCGACGACGCTGCCGACCCCGGCGACGCGGTGACAGCTGGCGCACTGCAGGCCGGCCGACTTGAAGAACAATTCCTTGCCGCGGCCGGCGTCGCCCTTGAGCGCCAGGATCTGCTCCGGCCGGATCGCGCTGCCCAGCCGCTTGACGCGCTGCTCGTCGGGGAGGAAGCGCTCGAACAGGTCGCGCACCTGGCCAGCCGTCGCTGCCACCGCGGCCAGCACCTGCGACCGCACCGACGCGGGGATCCGGCCCGCGCCCACTGCCTCCATCAGCAGCAGTGCCCCCGTCGTCGTGGACAGCAGCGCGCCGATGGCGCTCGCCCGCTCGCCCGCCCGCGCCTTCGCCCGAACCGCCGCCCGCGCCCGCAGCCGCGCCGCCGCCTCCTTGCGGTCCGCCGCCGTGACGGCCTTCCCGCCGTGCGCCCGCGCCGCCTCTCGGGCCAGCCGCGCCAACTCCTGCGGCGCGTCGGCCTTCTCCCGGGCCAGCGCCGCCCGCTCGTCCAGGTCCCGCAGCCGCTCGAGCAGCAGCCGCTCGTCCCTGTGCATGGGCAGCTGCCGGATCCAGTCGTGCATTAGCCGCAGGCCGCGCTCGTCGATCACTTCCGAGCCGATGTGCGGCATCCGGCCCGGCCCCAGCTTGGCCATGCGGTAGTACAGCACCGAGCGGTATGGGTCCCCGGGCGCGAGCAGTAGGGCGCCCGCGATGCCGAAGGCGCCCTGCACCGGGCGCACCTCCAGCAGTTTCATGCGGTCGAGCGCGGCGGTGTGGCGCAGCTCGATGTCCGCGGTGCCGCCGGCGCCGAACTGATGGCAGTGGGCGCAGTTGACGTGCAGGTACGAGCGCGCCCGCAGGCCCAGGTCGGCCGCCGTGTCGTACGGGTCCGTCAGCTTCACGGCCGGCACGTCGCGCAGCGTGGTGTCGCGCCGGGTGTCCTCGTCGTGGTGCAGCAGGTCGATCATGCCGACGTGGCGCAGGGCGCGGAGCTGGTTATCGACCGTGCCGCCGTAGTCGTGATCGCGGTTGAGCTGGGCGAGGGTGAAGGCGAGCGTGTAGCCGGCCCAGGGGTTGTGGCACGTCAGGCACTCGGTGCGGCTGGGGAAGTGCCACGTCTGCCGCCGCTTGCCGCCGGGCGCCGTGCGGTCCGTCACGGTGAACGCGCGGTCGAGGCCCGCCGCCGGCACAAGGGTCGCGTCGGTCTGCGCGTCATCCCACTGGTACGTGTAGCCGCGCCACGCCTCGCCATCGAAGTGCAGCACCTGCGTCTCCAACCGGCGCCGGCTGGCCGGGTTGCCGCGCTCCATCTCCAGGGAAATCGTCTTCGCCACGACACCGTGTTTCGGGAAGAACACCTGGCCGCTGTAGAAGCCGCCGGGGATGGCCACCGGACTGTCGTAGAGACGCACGACCGACTTGCCCGGCAGGGCGACGAAGCGCTCGGCCGTGGCGCCGTCGGCCCACGGCGCGGCGTTGACCGAGAACGGCACCACGCCCGGCGCCGGCGCCTGCCCCAACACCTTGGTGAACAGGCCCGTCGCGCTCAGCCGGCGCGGGAAGTCGGGCTGCTTCTCCTTCGCGGCCGGGTTGGGGATGAGGCGGTGCAGGGTGCCGATGTCGTCGTAATTCACGAAATACAGCTCGTTTTTGTCGTCCTGTCCGAAGGCGACGATGCGCTGGGCGCCCTGGGCCAGCTCCTTGTGCCAGACGATCCTGTCGCCGTCGAAGCGCGTCGCCCACAGCTTGCGCGTCACCCAGTCGCCGCAGATGTAGGCGCCCGTCAGCTCTTTGAGGCGCTGGCCGCGATAGACGAAGCCGCCGGTGATGGAGGCGGCCTCGGTGTGGGGGAACGCGAGAGTCGGCGGCAGGATCGGCGTCGGGCCGCGGCGGCTCTCGGGGCGCACTGGCTGCGGCCCCTCCATGACCGACCACCCGTAGTTGCCGCCGCGCTGGACGCGGTAGATCATCTCCCAGCGCTCCCAGCCGACGTCGCCGACCCACAGGTCGCCCGTCGGCCGGTCGAAGCTCATGCGCCACGGGTTGCGGAAGCCGTACGCCCAGATCTCCGGCCGCGCCTTCGGCGTCTTGAGGAACGGGTTGCCCGGCGGCACAGCGTACGCCTTGCCCCTGTCGGCGCGATCGACGTCGATGCGCAGGATCGAGCCGAGCAGATCGCTGAGGTCCTGGCCGGTGTCGAGGGCGTCGGGCGGGTTGGGGTTGGCGCCGTCGCCGGTCGAGACGTAGAGGAAGCCGTCGTTGCCGAAGTGCAGGTCGCCGCCGTTGTGGCCGCCGGCGCGCCAGGTGAGGAGGACTTTCTCGCTCTTGGGGTCGCAGCGCGGCGGGTCGGTGTTCGTGACCGTGAAGCGGGCAACGCGGCTGCCGTCGGGCAGCGGCCCACCGTCGCGCTTGCCGTTGAGGACGTAGCAAACGTAACAGGAGCGGTTGTCGGCGAAGCGCGGGTGGAAGGCCAGGCCGTACAGGGCGTCGAGGCCGCGCACCTTCTCCGGGTCCCAGGTCTTCAGCTCGTTGACGTCGAGGAAGAGGTCGGCTTTGGCGCAGCCCTGGTCGTCGCGGAACGAGTAGATCTTGCCGCCCTGCTCGCCGACGAAGAAGCGGCCGGTGCCGGGGGCGGTGGTAAGCAGGAGCGGGTTCTTGAAGGTGAGTTTCGGGAACGCCCGCTCGATGCGGTAGGGGTGGGGCGGGTCGGGCGAGCCGGTCAGGCGCGAGGTCGTCCACGGCGTGCGCGCCGCGAGGCCGTGCGGCCGCTGGGGCGGTTGTGCCCGGGGAGCGCCGGGGAGAGTGGCGAGGAAGCAGGCGGTGAGGGCGGCGCCGCAGAGGGTGACGGTTTTCATGCGGAGGACGGGGCTGACCCGGGTTCGTTTGGGAAGGTTCGCGGCAGGCGCCAGGCCCGTCGCCGGGGACTCGGCTGATTGTAAATCGTTGGGGGCAAGAAGGGAAGTGGGCGCGGTCGGCTGCCTGCCTTGCCTCCGTCGCCTTCAGGTAGGCGTCGAGCTGGGCCTGGGAGACGCGGATGCCCCCCTGCTTGCCCGTCGTCAGCCGGTGGCAGCGGAGCTTCCCCGAGTCGATCCCCCCATTGTCAGACCTCGTCGTCCGGGGGGCGGCGCGGCAGGTTTTCGGGCCGGGCGTAGAACTGAGTCAGGTCGAGCTGCCCCTTCACCTCGCTCTCGACGAGTTGGAGGCGCGCCTCCAACTGGCGCACCCGGGTGTGGAGGGCGTCGATCTTGGCCATGACGTCGTCGCGCTGCCGAGGGCGCGGCACCTCCGGGTAGCCGAGCTGGCGCTGCAAGGCACTGAAGAGGTAGAGCGGGTCACGGCCGTGGCTGGCCTTGGCGATCTTGCCCTCCTTCTCGCCGAACAGCGGCGGCACCGGCGCCTCGTAGGCGGGGTTCTGCCGCCGCTGGTCCACCACATACATCGCCGAGCGCACATAAACGAGGTCGGCGAAGTCCACGATGCCGACCTGGTGGTGCACCATCTCGAGGTAGGTGCGCCAGTCGGCGTCGTAGAACGGGTCGGCGCTCATGGCCTGGAGGCCGGCGTCGTAGCCGAGGCGGTTGCGGCTGAGGGCCTCGAACTGGTAGACGAACAGCCCCGGCGCGGTCCACGGGCCGGCGCGGTAGAGGGCCTCGCGTTCCAGCACGAGCAGGGCGGTCTCGACGCTGAAGCGGCGCTTCTCGTCCTCGGCCTGGCGCATGACGAAGGCCTGGAAGGCGGTGAAGTAGTGCGGCAGGCGGGCGAAGCCGGAGGCGAGCAGGCCGGTGTGCTTCAACTCCGTCGCGAGGAACTGGATGGCCAGCGGCAGCCGCGTGGTGCTGAGGATTTCCTCGTGGACGCGCGACAGGACCTCCTGCGCGGCCATGCCGGCGGCCTGGCGCTCGCGCCAGACGCGGAAGAAATAGGCCTGCTCGATGTACTCTTCGCGGTCGAGGACGGTGCCCATACAGGCCATGCTAACCGCGGCGGCGCGGCGCGGCAATCGGTCAGCGCCGCCCCTCCGCTCCCTTGCTACCACTTGTTGTCGTCGGTGACGCTGAGGAAGAACTGCCCGCCCGTCTCGATCACGATGAGGTTCCGCCCGGCCTGCAGGTGCGCCGGCACGCGCTCCTTGCCGGCGTGCCAGCCCGTCCAGCCCTCACTCTTGAAGAGGCGCTTGCCGTTGAGCCAGACCGTCTCCAGCTGGGCGCCGGTGTTGAAGTAAACCTTCCGCCCCTTCGGCATGTCGAGCGTCGCCAGGCCGCGATACCTCGGCGCGGGGCCGATGATTTTGTTTAGCGACAGGGCGAAGCCGCGCTGCCGTTCGTGGTCGAACCACCACGCCGGCACCGGCTTCGTCTCCGGCAGGTGGTAAGGCTTCCAGCTCTCGTCGAGCTTGAGTGGATCGATGGCCTTGACCGCCTTGTCGTCCAGCCAGGGCGGCTTGCCACCGCGGACCGCCTGGACGTGCCAGTTGCGGAGCACGCCGGGCAGCACGTCGAGCTTCAGGTCGCGCGGCAGCGGCACGTCCTTGTGGTCCAGGGCGTCCAGCACGGCCCGGGCGAGGAGGCGCTGCCCGTCCCAGTTGGGGTGGACCTGATCGACCTCCAGCACGTCCGCGCCCTTCGTCCGCGCCTGGCGCAGGCGCCGGTTGACGTCGGCGACGCGGCAGCCGTACTTCTTCGCCACGCGCTCCAGGGCGGCGTTGAAGTCGTCGAGGCGCTTGTCGGCCTCGGCGTGTTTGCGGCCGAGGACGCTCGTGGTGAGGAGCAGCAACGGCACCTTCTCGGCCTTGAGGCGCTCGGCGATGGCGGCGACATCGTCCTCGTAGTCGGCGGGATCGACCTTGTGGAGCACGTCGTTGATGCCGGCGCTGAGGGTGACCAGCGTCGGCCGGTGGACGAGCACGTCGCGCTCGAGTCGCTTGCGCATGCCCTTCGCCGTGTCGCCCGCGATGCCGGCGTTGATACAGACGGGCGTCCGGCGTCCGGCGTCGGCGAGCGCCTGGCGGACGAGTTGCGGGTAGGTGTGGCCGTCGGTGATCGAGTCGCCGACGAAGACGATCCGCTGCTCCGCGGGTTGCAGGGCGGCGGAGAGCGATCCCCATTTGAGGATGAACAGGACCGCTGAAGCAAGCAAGACGAGTATACCGGCGCCGTTGCAGAACCGCCTGTTTAGCCGCGAGCCTCGGGCGAGCGCTCGGGCAAGCGCTCGCCCGAGGCTCGCGGCTAAACAGAAACAG
>JBBRPS010000678.1:0-5652 GCA_038227745.1 Gemmatales bacterium
ATAGGTGCGGCCGCCGACCAGCCCCGCGTAGACCAGCAGGTAGCCGCCACGCGGGAAAGGCCGCGTTTCCAGCAGCGGATCGTGCGCGAACGTCTCCGTGTACACCGTGACCTGTCCGCCCGTGCCGACGTTCACCAGGACCGTGTCACCGCGCTCGCCGACGCTGCCCAGGAAGCTCGCCTGGTTGTCGCCAATCCCCACGCACACCGGCAGTCCCGCAGGCAGTCCCGTCCGTGCCGCGGCGTCCGCCGTCAAGCCACCCAGCGGCTCCCCGGAAGGGCGGACCGGAGGGAACAATGTCCGCGGCAGGCCGAGGGCGGCGATCGGGTCGGCGTCCCAATCCCCCGCCGGCACGTTCAGGACGCCGCTGCTGGCCGCGCACGTCGTGTCCGTCACCGGCGATTGCCCCGTCAGCAGCGCCGTGAAGTAATCCATGAGGAAGCAGGCTCGTCCCGCGACCGGCAGCGCGCCGTTTTCTTTCAGCCAGAACAGCGTCACGGCCATGTAGCCGGTGGCGAGGCGGCAGCCGGTCCGCTGCGGTGCGTCGGCGCCCAGTCGCTCCGCGGCCTCGCTCATCCAGGTCTTGCCGGTGGCGCCGTCGGTCTCCTGGCCGCGGCGGTCTTGCCAGTTGATGAACGGCGTCAGCGGCCGCAGCGCCTCATTGACCACGACCACGCCGTGCTGTTGCCCGGTGATGCCCAGTCCGGCGAGGTCGCGCCGCCCGGCAATTTGCTCCGCCACCTCGCGCAGGCAGCCACAGGCTGTCTCGGCGATCGCCGGGGCATCCCACTCCGAGCGACCGGAGATCTGATCGGCGAGTGAGGTCACCTCGGCGCGGTTCGGCCGGGTGGCGCACGCCAGAATGTTGCCACTGTCCGTGTCCAGTGCCAGGGCGGTGATGGTCGTGGTGCCGAGATCGACGCCGAGGACGACGGCCATGACTTCCCCCGTGAGCTTGAGAGAGATGGAGGGAAAGCCCACGGGTTGCCACCCGTGGGCTTGAGGGGCTTCTCCTTTGCCCCGCGACGCCGCCGCCTGGGCCGATGAACTCCTCCAGCAGGCGGGCAAACGGCCCCCTACTTCCGCCGCCTCCCCTCCACCTCCGGGTTGACCCACGCCGGCAGCTTCTGCCCCGTCAGGCCCGCGATCAGGTTGTTGGCGCAGATCTCGGCCATCGCGTCGCGCGTCTGCACCGTGGCGCTGGCGATGTGCGGCGCGATCACCACGTTCGGCAGCCCCAGCAACGGGTCGTCGCCGGCCGGCGGCTCCGGGTCGGTCACGTCCAGACCGGCGGCGAAGATCGTCCCCGCCCGCAGCGCCTCGGCCAGCGCCTTCGGGTCCACCAGCGGCCCGCGCGCCGTGTTCACGAGTACGGCGGTCCGCTTCATCTTCTGAAACTGCTCGCGCCCCATCAGGCCGCGCGTCTTCTCGTTCAGGTCGGTGTGCAGCGACACGAAGTCCGACTCGCGCAGCAGCGTGTCGAAGTCCACCCGGCGCGCCCCCAGCTCGCGCTCGGCCTTCTCGCTCGGCATCACGTCGTGGTAGAGCACCTGCATGTCCCAGCCGAAACGGCAGCGGCGGGCAAAGGCGAAGCCGATGCGCCCCATGCCGACGACGCCGACCGTGCGGCCCGCGAGGTCCTGGCCGAGGTGGCCGAGCGGTTCCCACGTCTTCCACTTGCCGGCAAGCGTGTAGGCGTGTCCCTCGACGACGCGGCGCGCGGCGGCGATCAGCAGGCAGAACGCCATGTCGGCGGTGGCGTCGGTCAGCACGCCGGGCGTGTTGCCGACCGCCACGCCGCGCTCCGTCGCCGCCGGCACGTCGATGTTGTTGAAGCCGACCGCGAAATTGCTCACCACCTTGAGGCGCGGCGCCGCGTCCAGCAGGGAGCCGTCGATGCGGTCGGTCAGCAGCGACACCAGGCCGTCACAGTCGGCGACCTGCCGGCGCAGGACGTCGGCCGACGGCGGCAGCTGGTCGGGCCAGACCTCGGCGTCGCACTCGGCCTGGATGCGGCCCAGGCCCGCCTCCGGGATGATGCGCGTGACGAACACCTTCGGCTTGCCGGCCATGCGGATTCCTCTCAGGGTGAACGGCCACGGATGAACGCGGATAGACGCAGATAAAGGAAAGCGCGGGTCGGCGGCAAGGGCAGGGGACACAAGCCCGACGCGCAAGCGAGGGGCCCCTCGCTTGCGCGTCGGGCTTGTGTCCTCCAGGGTCCTGCCGTCTCACGCCGCGAGCAACTGCTCCAGATGCGCCTGCACCGACTCCGCCAGGGCGTCGAGGTTGTAGCCGCCCTCCAGGCAGCTCACCAGCCGGCCGCTGCTGTGCGCCCGGGCCACGTCCAGCACCCGCCGCGTCAGCTCGGCGAAGTCCTCCGCCGCCAGCCCGAGCGAGCCGATCGGATCCGCCGCGTGGGCGTCGAAGCCGGCGCTGAGCAGCACCAGCTCCGGCTTGATCCGGCTCGCCGCCAGTTCCAGGGCGCGCGTGAACCGCCCGTGGTACTCCTTGACCGACGTGCCGTAGCGCACCGGCTCGTTGAACGTGCAGCCCAGCCCCTTGCCCTGCCCCGTCTCGTCCTTCGCCCCCGTGCCGGGGTAGAAGCCATGCCCGTAGCGGTGGATGCTGAAGAAGAAGACCTCCGGGTCGTCGTAGAAGATGTCCTGCGTGCCGTTGCCGTGGTGGACGTCCCAATCCACAATCAAGATCCTCTTCAGGCCATGAGCGCCCTGAGCGTGGCGGGCAGCGAGCGCCACGTTGTTGAACAGGCAGAAGCCCATGCTGCGGTCCGGCGTGGCATGGTGTCCCGGCGGCCGCACCAGGCACAGGGCGGTGCGGTCCTCGCCGCGCAGCACCGCCCCGACCGCCGCGGCGCACGCGCCCGCCGCGGCCAGCGCCACGCGGTACGACTCGCGGCTGACGACCGTGTCGCCGTCGATGTGGCCGCCGCCCTGCCCGGCGATCCTTTGCGCCAGCTGGACCACCTGCGGCTCGTGGACACGGCCGACGGCCTCGGCGCTCAGCGGCTCGTACGTCCCCGCCGTGCAACGCGCGAGCAGGCCGGCCTCTTCCAGTCGCGCCGTGATGGCGCGCAGCCGCCCCGCGTTTTCGGGGTGCGGGCCGGTGTCGTGCTGCAAAAAGAGCGCGTCGCGGTAGAGGAGCGTCATGGCGGTGGCCCTCGCGTGCCGGGGTTGCCTGGACCTGTCGCCCGTTAATGTAGTTCCCCGCGGCGGCGAGGACAGTTTCCCCGGCCCATCTCTCGACGCGGGCGTTCGGGGTGCCGTCGGCGCCGCCCGGGCGACGCGGTTCTTCCGCGCCGCCGGCAACCTTTAACTTGCGTCGCGCGGCGCGGGGGGGTACGATGAAGCCCGGTTCCAACGTCCGCGTCTCCGCCCGCCAACTTCGGCGCGCGAGCAATACAGGATGGCTTTCGTTCGTTTCCGGCGTACAATAACTGGTGGGCCGGCCGTGCCGGCCCGGCGGGGCAGGGTGTGAGGCACTTCGGAGCTTGTCTCCGCCAACCTGGGTCCTAGCGAGAGGAATGCCATGTCGATCTTCGCAAGACGGGTGGGGACGGCGGCCCTGGCCGCGTGTGCCCTGCTTGCGGTCGTGCCCGCGGCGCACGCCCAGCGCCGCCTCATGTTCCTGCCCAGGGGGGGGCCCAACATGTTCGCCCCCACGCCGCTGGTCAACCAGCAGAACGCGCTGCGGCAGTGGGCGTTCAACACCGCGGTCATCGGCCAGGCCTATCAGAACGTCCCGCCGTACCTCCTCGGCTACAACCCCTACCCGTCGCCGGTCAACTACGGGCCGCTCTACCAGCCGCTCGGGGCCTACACATCTCCGCTCATGGGCGGCGGCTACGGGGCTGCCCCGTACGGCGGCGGCTACACGGGCGGTTATCCCGGCGGCTATGGGGGCGGCCTGGGCAACCCCTACGTGGCCCCTGCCGCAGGCGGCTACACCGCGGGCGGCTATCCCAACGCCACCTACGGCTCCGGCGCCGGCGCCGGCAGCGTCGGCTACAGCGCCGGGTACAACCCCACCTCCAACCCCTACGGGTACAACCCCGGCTCGGAAGGCGGCTACCTGTATGGCGCCTCCTCCGTGATGAATGCCTACGGTCAGCTGACGATGAACCAGGAGCAGGCCCGTATCATGCGCGAGCAGGCCGAGCAGGCCAAGCTCGACACCAAGAAGAAGCGTTTCGACCTCCTGGCCTACATCCGCGACAATACCCCGACCTTCACCCAGGAGCAGGCCAAGATCGCCAAGCAGACCCTCCAGCGCATCCAGACGCTGGCCACCCCGACCGAGATCTGGTCCGGCAAGGCGCTCAACGTCCTGCTGAAGGACCTGGTGAAATGGGCGAACAAGAAGTCCCCGGTGCCGACGGCGTCGCTCGACGAGGACGTCCTGAAGCACCTCAACATCGCCACGAAATACGGCAACCTGGGCATCCTGCGTGAGGATGGAAAGTTCACCTGGCCGGGGGCGATCCTCAGCCTGCTCCTCCAGGAGGAGCGGATGGCGATCGAGAAGGCCACGGAGCGGCTGTTCAAGCAGGCGGCCGGCAACGCCCAGTTCGACGCGAACAGCTACACCGACCTCCTCGCGGAGATGGACAAGCTGCGCACCAAGTTGACCCAGAACGTCAACAACACCCCGACCCCGCTGTACATGGACGCCAAGCGCTTCCTCAACGATTTCAACGAAGCCCTGACCGCGATGAAGGACGGCGACGCCGTGGCCTACATCGACTTCCGGACGAAGTTCACCGGCGGCGGCAAGACGGTGGAGGAGTTGGTGGACTACATGGCACGCAAGGGCCTGAAGTTCGCGCCCTCGAGCCCAGGCGACGAGGGCTCCTACCAGGCCATCCAATCGGCCATGGCCGCCTGGAGCGTCGCCCTCGACAGCCAGCAGGTCGCCAGCAACCAAAAGGAAAAGGAGTAGCCCCGCGCGGCACTTCTTCGCAAACCCCACGGGCCGCAGGCGCCGGAACCTCCCGCCGCCTGCGGCCCTTTTCATTTCAGCCTCGTCGCGCCGGCCCAGTGGCTTCCCTTTCCAGCCGAGTTCTGCACAGGTCTTCCCGTGCCGTGGACGCGGATTGTAACCGGGTGTGTCATTTTGCCAGGCGCGACGGCCGCAGGGCCTTCTTCCGTTCGCCAGTCTGCGCAGCCGCTCCTGACGATCATTGTCTCTAACCAATTCATATAAAATGACTTGTGGACAATCGGCCATCGTTTGAGGCGGCGGCGGGATTTTGGTATTGCACTTGCTCAAGGAAGGAGCGTAACACTTTTACCCTTCCTTCCAAGGAGGTGACCCATGCAGATCGAACTGTACTGCACCAACTGCGGCTGCCGGTTCGTGGCTCCCCCCGAGACGTCGATGGCGGAGATCATGGACCGGATGACCGACGAAGGCCCGTGGTTCGGTCTGGGCGATGGGGAGACCTTCGAGGATATGATCTTCTCGGCGCTAACCGAGCGCGGCGTCATCTCCTGTCCCGACTGCGGCGAGTCGGTGTCCGTCAGCGAGGAGAGCCTCGGCAAGCTCGCGATGGAGATGCTCACGCAGTGGTAAGCGTGGCGGCGGTCGCGCCACTCCGCCCCGTTTAGCCGCGAGCCTCGGGCGAGCGCGGGG
>JBBRPS010000679.1:0-5649 GCA_038227745.1 Gemmatales bacterium
CTGGCTGCGGCCCTGTGCGGGGCGGTGCTGGACTGGGTGAACACGGTGTTCGTGGAGAGGTCCAACGGGACGGACCGGCTGCGGAACAGCCGGAAGGTGCGCCAGACCTACCGCTTCAGAAAGGACGGGGGGGTGCATCCGGCGATGAGCTACTTCACGCTCAACAGCAGCAACTGCTGCGGTACCGTGCGGATGCTGCGGGTGGAGGTGGCCCCGCGGCGGTATCGGCAACGGACAAAAGCGCTGGCGGCGGGGCTGGCAGACCATGTCTGGTCCTTGGAGGAATGGTTGCTGTTTCCAAGCGATAGGCTCCATAAACTACCGCCTTTGTCGTCGAGATGGCTCGACAACATTAGGGGGACACCACCGGCGACATCCGCGTATCCGGCGAGAGTGCGTGAACTGGCCCGGCCGAAGTGGCCGCGGCTCGGTGCAACCTCGGTCCGCAGCGGATTCTCCCCGGAGGAGCGATGGAAGGTTACCTCGACACGGTTGACCACCTCGACGCGCGACAGTTCGTCCTCGCCGTCAAGCGCCTCGCCGACAGCCTGAGCTACGGCAGCGACCACTCGCCGTTCCTCGGCTCCGGCATCGAGTACGCCCAGTCGCGCCCCTACCAGTGGGGCGACCCGGTGCGCAGCATCGACTGGCGCGTCACCGCCCGCACCGGCAAGCCGTACGTCAAGGAGTACGAGGCCCCCAAGCGCCTGCCCTGCTACCTCCTCCTCGACACCTCCGCGTCGATGGCCGTCACGTCGGCGCCGCGCAGCAAGTACGCCGTCGCGGTCCACCTTGCCGGCGGCCTGGCCTTCGCCTGCCTCGACCGCGTCAGCCCGGTCGGCGTCCTCGGCGTCGGCGGCCGCGAGCTGCGCATCGAGCCGAGCCTCTCCTCCGACCGCGTCCTGCAGTGGCTGCACGAGCTGCGCCGCTTCCGCTATGACGAGCCGACCGCCATCGCCCGCCGCATCGCCGACCTCGCCCCGTGCCTCACCAGCCGCGCCCTCGTCCTCGTGCTCAGCGACCTGCACGACCCCGGCGCCATCCCGGCCCTCAAGCTGCTGGCGGTCAAGCACGACTGCGCCGTCTTCCAGATCCGCGACCCCGCGGAGCGCGGCGTGCGCGGCGGCGGCCTGCTAAGGGCGCGCGAGGCCGAGACGGGGCGCGACTTCGTCACTCGCGCCCGCCGCCCCTGGGTGGAGCCCGAAACCGTGGCGCGCGCGCTGCGCCGCTCGGGCATCGACCACCTGTTGATCGACACCGACGAGCCGTTCAGCGCCCGCGTCCGGCACTTCTGCAAGTCGCGCAACCTCCTCGGCCGCGGGGCGAGATGAAACCACGAAACACACGAAAGACACGAAAAAAAAGACAGAGAGAGAAACGCCGGTTGACGAACCAGGAACCCAGGCAACGCCGGACCACCGCGATGCACTCCCAACACCGCTTCCTCTGTGTCTTTTTTTCGTGTCTTTCGTGTGTTTCGTGGTTTCTCCTCTTCGGCGGCGGCCTGCGTGCCGAGGACAGGCGAACCTCGACCGTCGGGATGCCGGCGCGGATCGAACAGCTTGTCCTGCCGGGCAGCGAACTGGAAGTCACGCCGCTGACCGACCGGCGGGCGCCGCTGGTACTCCGCATCGTCGGCGTTGCGCCCCACGGCAATGCGCTTCGCTATGATTTCGAGTATTACGGCCTGGAAAAGGGCAAGTTCGACCTGAAGAATTACCTGCGCCGCAAGGACCGCTCCTCGTCCGCCGACCTGCCCCCGCTCCCGGTCACCATCGAAAGCGTCTTGCCGCCGGGACAGGTGCGGCCCCACGACCTGGAGCCGCAGGAGACGCCGCGGCCCGGCGGCTACTGGCTGCTCCTGACAGCGGGTGCGGTTCTCTGGGTGGGCGTGCTGCTGGCCATTTTGCTCGCTCGACGGCGCAGGGTACAGGCCGCGCTGCCGATGGCCCGCCCCCTCACCCTGGCCGATCACCTGCGCCCGCTCGTCGAAGGGGCGATGGCGGGGAAGCTGCCGCCGGAGCGCCTCGCCGAGCTGGAGCGGGGGCTGATCGCCTACTGGAGCCGGCGGCTCGGCGTCGCGAACCGCAAGCCCGTCGAGGCGCTCGCGGAGTTGCGCCGCCACCCCGAGGCCGGACCGCTGCTCGCTCAACTGGAAATATGGCTGCACCGGCCGCGCCCCGCGGCTACAATCGACATCGCCGCTCTGCTCGAACCGTACCGGACTGTCCCGGCCGACGGCCTTGAAACGGGGGGACCGACGCAAGGGAGCCACGATGGCCTACACGGACTTCACGCTGGAACTGGCCGAGGCCCGGTTGGGGGTGCGGGCGCGGCCCGGTGACCTGTTCCCCGGCCTGCCCCCGCTCCCCGTGCCCGACTGGCTGCGCGACTTCCTGGCCCGGGGAATGCAACTCGCCCTGATCAGCGAGAAAGCGCGGAGCGAATTCATCGTCAGCCCCATCCTGCTGGCCTGCCGCGAGTTGACCGGCGGAGCGCTGGCGATCTTCTCCGGTCAGCGGTTGGACGTGGACGCGGCACGCGGGCTGCAGGGCGAGTGCGACTTCATCCTGGCCCTGACCGACCCGGTGCCCCGGCTGCGAGCCCCGATCGTCACCGTGGTCGAGGCCAAGAAGAACGACATCGAGGCGGCCCTTGGTCAGTGCGTGGCTCAGATGGTCGCCGCCCGTGACTACAACGAGCGGGAGGGGGCGGGGTTGCCGGTCCTGTACGGCTGCGTGACGACGGGGGAAGCCTGGCAGTTCCTGCGGCTGACAGATGCGGAGGTGACGTTCGATCGCGGCCGGCTTTACATCGACAACGTGGGCGCGATCCTGAGCGTGTTCACCGCGATCACGGCCCGGAGTCGGGGGGGGCCCTGATGGCACCCTGCGGGGGACGACTGCTCGCGCAACGGGAAATCCGGCGGCACTGGCCGCGCCCCGCGGCTACAATCGAGATCGCCGTCTCCGCCGAAGGTCTTGACGTGAGGGCCGCTGTGCCATGAGTTTCCTCCACCCGCTCGTCCTGGCGTTGCTCGCCGCGCCGCTGGCCGTGCTCGCCTGGGTCTGGTGGCGCCCGGGCCAGCAGGTCGTGCTGCCCCTCGACCACGGCCGGCCCGGGCGCGGCTGGGGCTGGCGCATCGCGCTCAACGTGTCCGACTCCGTCCCGGCGCTGCTGCTGGCCATCGCGGTCATCCTCCTGGCCGGCCCGCAGCGCTTCGGCGAACCGCAGTCCAAGCGCAAGCTCACCAACATCCAGCTCTGCCTCGACATCTCCGGCAGCATGACGGCCCCGTTCGGCGACGGCAGCCGCTACGACGCCGCCGCCAAGGCCGTGGACGAGTTCCTCAACTATCGCAAGGGCGACGCGGTCGGCCTGACCTTTTTCGGCAACAACTTCCTCCACTGGTGCCCGCTCACCTCCGACACCTCCGCCGTCCGCTGCGCCCCGCCGTTCATGCGCCCCGAGAGCGTGCCGCCCTGGTACGGCGGCACCGAGATCGCCCGGGCCCTGCGCGCCTGCAAATCGGTCCTCCTCGAACGTCAGGAAGGCGACCGCATGATCGTCCTGGTTACGGACGGCGACAGCTTCGACCTGGGGGGCGGCAACGCGGAGACCATCGCGAAGGAACTGAAGGAGCAGAACATCACGGTGTTCGCGATCATCATCGCCATGAGCCAGATCCAGGATGAGATCATCACGATCGCACACACCACCGGCGGCGAGGCGTTCGAGGCCGGGGACCCGGAGGCGCTGCGGGCCATCTTCCGCCGCATCGACCGGATGAAGCAGGCGCCGCTGGAGAAGAGGATCGCCGACAGCCTGGATTTCTTCCGGCCCTTCTGCGTCGTGGGGCTGGCTCTGCTCGGGTTGGCCACGCTGACCTCGCTGGGACTGCGGTACACGCCATGGTAGCGGAACTGGTGACACTGGCGGTCGTCATCCTCACCGCGGCGGCGGAGGCCCTCCACGCGCGCCGGGTGCGGCGCCTCGCTGCCCTGGCCTTCGGCCCGTCGAAGCGGCCCGCCCTGTGGGCGCGCCTGGCGCCCGGGCTGCGCGTGGTAGCGGCGGGGGCGCTGGTATGGGGCCTGGCGACGCTGTTCCTGCTGGAGCCAAGGGTTCACAAGATCGGCGTCATCTCCGAGAGCGAATACCGCGATCTGCTGCTGGTGCTGGACGTCTCGCCGAGCATGCGGCTCGCGGACGCCGGGCCGAAGGGCAAGCAGACGCGGCGCCAGCGGGCGTCGGACGTGCTCAAGTCGTTCTTCGAGCGCGTGCCGATGGAGCGCTACCGGACGACGGTCGTGGCGGTCTACAACGGGTCCAAGCCGGTGGTCGAGCGCACGACCGACCCGGAGGTGGTGCGGAACATCCTCGAAGACCTGCCGATGGAGTACGCCTTCAAGGCGGGGCCGACGGACCTGTTCTCCGGGCTGACGGAGGCGGCGCGGATCGCCCGGCCGTGGCGGCCGCGCAGCACCACGCTGGTGATCGTCAGCGACGGCGACACGGTGCCGCCGACGGGGATGCCGAAGCTGCCGGCGTCGGTCGCCCATGTCCTCGTGGTCGGCATAGGCGACCCGCAGAAGGGCCAGTTCATCGATGGCCACCTGTCGCGGCAGGATGCGTCGTCGCTGCGGCAACTGGCGGTGCGGCTCGGGGGCAACTACCACAACGGCAATGAGAAGCACCTGCCCACGGATCTGCTGCGGCGGGTGACCCTCGCCGAGGCGCAGAGCATGGTGGAGCGACTGACGCGGCGCGAGTACGCGCTGATCGCGTGCGCCGTGGGGGCGACGCTCCTGTCGCTGCTGCCGCTGCTGCTGCACCTGGCCGGAACCGCGTGGAGGCCAGGCGTACGGACACAGACACTGGAAAGAGTTGGTGTGCGGCGGAGTGGGGGAAGGTGATCGCGGCGAACCGAACCTGAAGGGGAGGACGTCCCATGCGAATCTTGTTAGTGGCCGGCTGGCTGCTGGTGCCGGTCGGCGTCGGCATCTGGCACTTCGGGCCGGGACAGGAGCGCGTCCAGCTCGATCGGATCTCGCATCTCCTGCGCCAGGCCGACCGTCATGCGGCCGCCGCCGAGTGGGCCGAGGCGGTCGAGCAGTACGACGAGGCCCTGGGTTTGCTCCCGGCGGCGCGCGTCGAGGAGGGGCGACGGGTGCGGCTGGAGAAGGCCAAGGCACAGATGCACGCGCGCCGTCTCCCGGAGGCGCACGGCGACCTGAAGACGCTGTGCGAGGAGCTGCAGACCGATCCGAAGGGCGACGCGAAACTTCTGACCGAGACGCGGTCGGCGCTGGCGCAATCGCAGTATTACATGACCTGGCTGATGCGCCTGGAGGGGCTGCCGGAAGAAGTGTGGGGGCCGGAGATCGAGGGCGCGCGGCAGACGTACCGGCTGCTGGCGGAACAGTCCGCGGCGAAGAAGGACCGGGAGGATCTCGAGTCGGCGGTGCGGCTGGCGCGCATGGACCTGAGTGAGCTGCAGGGCCTGCCGCTGCCGAGCCAGTGACAGGGCTGCTGCAGTGGCCGCGGTCGCGGCCAGGGCAAGAAGGGCAGGGGGCCGAAAACGCAGGGACCCAAGGACGCGCGCGGGGCCAGCTCCGGCCCGCCCCCCGATGGCTCGGGGCATTGACGATC
>JBBRPS010000680.1:0-5641 GCA_038227745.1 Gemmatales bacterium
CCAGATAAGGAGCATGGAGATAGACATATGCTCAGAGTCGCTCTCGAACGGTTGCGCCAGGGGTTTCGGACCAGCCCCTATCCGCTGGAACTGCCCGTGCTGCCCGACCGCTTCCGCGGCCTGCCGGTCCTGGACGCCTCGAAGTGCCCCGATGGCTGCCGGGAGTGCGCCGACGCCTGCCCGACGGGCGCCGTGATCGCCGGCGATCCGCAGGGGCTGCGGATCGACCTCGGCCGCTGCCTGTTCTGCACGGACTGCGTGGAGGCCTGCCCGGAAGGGGCGATCGCGTACACGCGGGAGTACCGACTGGCGACGCGCGGCCGGCAGGACCTGGTGGTGGACGGCCATCAACCCTACCCGCGGGCGCAGGCGCTGGATGAGAAGATGCGGCGGCTGTTCGGCCGGTCGCTGAAGTTGCGCGTGGTCAGCGCCGGCGGCTGCAACGCCTGCGAGGCGGACGTCAACGTGCTCGGCACGCTGAACTTCGACCTGTCGCGCTTCGGCATCCAGATCGTCGCCTCGCCGCGGCACGCCGATGGCCTGCTGATCACCGGGCCGGTCACGGAGAACATGCGGCTAGCGCTGAAGAAGGCCTACGACGCGACGCCCGAGCCGAAGATCGTGATCGCGGTGGGGGCGTGCGCCATCGCGGGCGGTCCCTACATCGACCACCCCGAGCAGCACAACGGTGCGGACAGCGTCGTGCCGGTGGACCTGTACGTCCCCGGCTGTCCGCCGCACCCGTGGACCATCCTCGACGGCCTGCTTCGCCTGCTGGGGCGGCTGGAGAATTCGCCCACGAAGTGAGGCGGCGAGCGGCAGGAGCTGGTTTCCCCCCTCGCCCCTGTACGCGGGGGAGAGGGGAGGGACAGGATTCCCTGCCGCGCGCCTAACCGAGCGCTCGCGCAAACAAAAGGCCCCGGGTAAGATCCCGGGGCCGGTCGGCGGGCGGTCGCGCGCTGCCTCACGCGGCCTGGCGCACCGCTCCCGCCTCGATCTCCTCGACGGCCGCAGTGGCGGCCCGCCGGACGCCCTCGTTGGCGTCGTCCACGGCCGCCGCGCGCAGCGCGACGGCGGCCTCCGCGGCGCCCACCTCGCCGAGGGCCACGGCGGCACGTCGGCGCACGCCGGCCTCCGGGTCGCGCAGCGCCTCGACCAGGGCGGCGGCCGCAACGACTGCCGCCGGGCCGACGTCGCCCAGGGCCAGCGCCGCCACCTTGCGGACGTGAGCGCTGGCGTCCTTCAGGGCCTCGATCAGCGCCGGCAGCGCGGTCGCCCCCTTCGGCCCCATTCGGCCGAGCGCCGACAGCGCCTCCAGGCGCGCGGCGACCTCGGGATCTCTCACCTGCTGGAGCAACTGCGGGACGGCCAGCTCGCTGCGGACGGGGTTCGCCGGCATGGTTTCCTCCTTGGCAGAACAGGTGTACATGTCCGTTCAGGCTGATGTTGTTGTTATCGGAAGGCGCGCGGCACATCTTGACCGCAGCAGGCGGGTGAGAGGGCGAAGCGTGGTCCGTGCGGACGGGATGCAGCGGCCGGGGTGGGAAGGAACCGTTCCGGTCGGTTCACAGCCCAGGAGTGGCCAGCCGGTGGATACCACACTATAGTTGCCGGGATGTTGGCAGAAAACGCCGCGCCGGCCTTACTCTTCCGCCTCGACCTCGGCCCCGGAGCCGGCTTCCGCTTCCCGGGCGGCGCGCCGGAGCGCCTCCAGATCGACGCTCTCGGGGACGCAGAACAGGCCCTGGCTCACGCGCTGGATCATGCCCTTGGCGATCAGGCCGCGCTTGCCGTAGAGGATGAAGTGGACCTTGTGGTTGTCGGGATAGGGGTAGCCGCGCATGCCGAAGAACTCGGGGCAGCTGCGCCACACCGCCACGGAGATGTCGTTGAGGGTGAACGGCTGGGCGATGGTGCGGGCGACGCGCAGCAGGGTCAGCCAGTGGCCGCTGGTGCGGAGGCGCTTGATGGTTTTGTGCCGTACCGCGTCCTTGTCGGTCAGTTCGCGGAGGGCCTCCTTCGTCTCCGCCTGTTCGAGAAAGTCCCACAGGTTTGGCTGCTGTGCCATGATGCCTCCCTCTCCGAACGGACCAACCCTCGTCGCCGTACAGCTGTCTGGTATTGTACAACCGTCCACGGCGAGTTCAACCGTAGCCGCCGGATATTTTCCGAACAGGTGGACTATCGCCCTGCGCGGATCTTGCTATAAGAAGCCGTTCCCGCGCCTCCGCCGGGTCGCCGGCCCGCGGACACCTCCCCAAGTCTCAAGGGCCTTGCCGTGAGACCTACGCATTCCGCGCTGCGGCTGCGCTGGCTGCTGGCGCTCGCCGCCCTGGCGGTCCCGGCGTGCCACGTGACCGACATCCCTTTCTGGGGGCCGTTGGAACCGCCGTTCCCCGGCGCCTGCGAGGTCGAGCGCGTCCGGGGCGTCGTCTACTGCGGCGGCCCCGACGAAGACCGCCGCCACCGGCTCGACCTGTTCCTGCCGAAAGGGCTGAAGGATTACCCTGTCGTGGTGATGGTCCACGGCGGCGCCTGGATGGTGGGCGACAACCGCGGCTGCGGCCTGCACTCCTCGGTGGGCGAATTCCTCGCCCGCCACGGCATCGGCGCCGCACTGCCCAACTATCGCCTGTCGCCGAGCGTCAAGCACCCCGAGCACGTCAAGGACGTGGCTCGGGCGTTCGCGTGGGCCCGCGCCCACATCGCCGAGTATGGCGGGTCGCCGGACCGGCTGTTCCTCGCCGGCCACTCGGCGGGCGGCCACCTCGTCGCCCTGCTGGCGACCGACGCGACGTACCTGAACGCCGAGGGGCTGCGGACGGCCGACGTCAAGGGGGTGATCGCGGTCAGCGGCGTCTACCGGATCCCGAAGGGGAAGATGGCGGCCACGCTCGGCGGCGAGTCGCCGGCCGCCTTCCGGCCGAGCGAACTGGTCCCGGTGCGCGGCGGCAGCGGTCGGGTCGGGCCGCCGCTCCCGGCGGTGCCGGGCATCCCGATCCGCCTGAACGTGTTCGGCCCGGCGTTCGGCAACGACCCGGAGGTGCGCGCCGACGCTTCGCCGTTGAACCACGTCCGGCCCGGTCTGCCGCCTTTCCTGATCTGTTGTGCGGGGAATGACCTGCCGACGCTGCCGGCGATGGCGGTGGAGTTCCGCCAGGCCCTCGTGGACCAGGGGTGCGACGCCCGGCTGCTGCTGGTCGAGGATCGCAACCACAACTCGATCATGTTCCGCGCGACGGAGGCGGAAGACCCCGTGGGCCGGGCGATCCTGGAGTTCATCCACGACCACGCGGCCCCACCACGGTGAGCGGCGGCCCGATGGGACGGCGTGACGGCCTTGGGACTATTACTGGAAAGCCCACGGGTTGCCACCCGTGGGCTTATCTCGAAGTCCTTAAACGGCCCCGGCGACCGCCGGCTCCTCCGCCCGCGAAGCCGCCTCTTCGGCGGCGTGCGCCTCTTCGAGGAGGTTCATGAACCGCAGCCGTTGCCGGTCGATGTCCACGCCCGCGGCCTGGGCCATGAACCGCTCCAGACCGCTCACCTTCAGTCCCCACAGCCGCCGGTACAGGGCGACCCGCTCCTCGGGCTCCATCTCCCGCGCGACCGCCACCAGCCGGGCGTCGGGCGTGCGCAGCAACGCCTGCCAGGCGAAGTGGCCGGAGGCATCCACAAAGTGCCGGGTCAGGCTCGGCGGCAGCGGCAGCATGGTCGTTCCTTTTCTCCCTGAGGTTCCCCGGACCGTCGCCCTTCAACGGTCGCGTTCGCTGTCCATAAACCGAGAGCAAATCCGGTGCCGCCTTCTCCCCGTGGGATCCGCGTCGCGTTGGCCCTTGCTCCTACAATGAAGGAAAGAGACCTCTGACCCATTGTGACAGGAAGCGAGGAAGAACCGTGAGCGACAAGGTGATGAAGTCCGACGAGCAGTGGCGCGCGCAGTTGACCGACGAGCAGTTCCGCGTGATGCGCAAGAAGGGCACCGAGCGGGCCTTCACCGGGGCCTACTGGGACACGAAGCAGGACGGCGTCTATGCGTGCGTCGGCTGCGGTCAGCCGCTGTTCGACGCGCAGACGAAGTTCGACTCCGGGACGGGCTGGCCGAGCTTCTGGCAGCCGGTCGCCGAGGGGAGCGTGGCGCTGGCGAAGGATCGCAGCTGGTTCAGCGTGCGCACGGAGGTGCTGTGCAGCCGTTGCGACGCCCATCTGGGCCACGTCTTCGAGGACGGCCCGAAGCCGACCGGCCTGCGCTACTGCATGAACTCGGCGGCGCTGCAGCTGGCTCCCAGGGACGCCGAGGGCGCCCCCGCACCGGAGTGAACCTCAAGGACCAGGATCCTCAAGGAGGGCAAGGTGATTTCGGCGCTGTCTCGTCGGGCGGCAATGTGTACAATTGGCCAGAGACAGCAAGCCGCCGGTACGGGGGTTCTCCAGCATGGAACCGACCACCAAGAGGTTACGGCCTTACCAGGTGCGATTAGTAACCGACGTCTGTCGAGCCACCGAGGACGTCCTGGTCGAGCAGCCCACGGGCTCGGGGAAAACCGTGCAGATCGTCACCCTGGTGGCGATGCACCTGGGACGGCGGTTTAGTCATGCGGTGATCTCGGCGCCCCAGGAGCAGATCGAGCAGGGCTTCACCAAGCGGGACTACCGGGTCATCGCCTTTCCTGACTGCCTGGGCGTGGCCGTTCCCCCGATTCAGGTGCCCACAGTTCTGATTCGTGGGGCGCGGGAGAGCAAATTCGGTTCGGTGAAGCGGGTTGTCCGCTACCTGCGCGAACCAGGGCCGCTCGACTACGCCTTTGCCTGCACCCACGCGGCGCTGAACCGTCTCACTTCCGAGGATCTCTCCGGCAAGGACCTTTCCGGCATACGGGGATAGAGAAATGTCAGGAGGAAAAAAACGAGCGGCGAAATACTGTATCGCATGTCGCGAAAGGAGTGACCATGAAGCTAACTGTTGAACAAGAACGGGCCATTCACAACGGTCAGGCGGTCCAGGTGACCGTGGGCGGTGCGGCGTGCGTGGTGCTGCGGAAGGACGTTTACGAACGAGGCGATGAGCTGGATTACAGTCCGTGGACAGCAGAGGAAATGGACTTGCTGGCGGCCGAAACCGCCGACCTGCTGGCCGGCGATCCCTTTGACGAGCCGGACGACTCATGAACATCAAGCGGGGCGACGTTCTGAAGGCCCGGTTTCCTCACGCCTCTGGCGGCCGGGGCAAGAAACGCCCCGTCGTGGTGGTCCAGGCCGACGTTTACAATCAGCGTCTGCGCCATGCGGTAGTGGCCCAGGTCTCCACCAACATGGACGAGAAAGACGATCCGGCATGCTTGTTGGTCGAAGCCTCCACACCCGAGGCCAAAGCGGCGGGCCTGGACCGGGACTGTTTGATCTGCTGCACGCTGCTGTCGTTGATGACCGAGGACCGGCTCAAGGAAAAGATCGGCAACCTGTCCGCGGAAATGCTCGCCGAATTGGATGAGTGCCTGAAGGCAGCGCTGGGGATTGGTTGATCTAACAGAATACATGGTGGAAGGGTTTTATCCCCAAATCTGGCCTGGTTCAAACAGAGGCGGATCCGGGTGGCGCGCGGTGTGGGGCCGGTTTGGAACCGGCCAGGCAAACACCGGCC
>JBBRPS010000681.1:0-5638 GCA_038227745.1 Gemmatales bacterium
CTGCTGGACGACGCGCACGTCATCGCCCGCTGGTCGCAGGCCAAGGCCACAGTCCGGGCAGATCTCCGGGAGGTAATCGTGAGGGGGCGTGGTAAGCAGCTCGGGCGGGACCAAGAGGCGCTCGTGCTTGGGGTGCCCAGGCTGCCCGCCGCGCGGGCGTTTGTCCTGTCCCGGGGGCGGCGGGGGCTTGGGCGGCTTGACGATGTCCGAGGACGGTGGCTTGGAGGAAGTCAAGGAGTCCTTGCGGGCGGCAGCGAGCTGCGCCTGCACCTGAGCCAGGGTAGCCTGGAGTTCAGTAACGGTCGCCGTGAGCGCGGCGACCTGCGCTCGTAGCCGTTCGCAGTGGGCACAAGAGGTAGTGGCTTCGGCTCCCATGCTGCCCTATTCTACGCCTTCTCGGATCAGCGTCACTACCCCGTGAACCGCCACGTAATTCTGCTGGATGAATCGCACAACTTCCGCAACGACAAGGCGAACCGCTATCTGGCTCTGGACACGATGATTCAACTGAACAGAGGCCGAGGCCGGGACGGCGAACACAAGAAAATCATCCTTCTATCGGCCACGCCGATCAACAACGACCTGCACGATCTGGCGAATCAGGTCCGGCTGTTCACGCAAAGCCGACCCGACTACTTCCGAGAAGCGGGCATCGGTGATTTCAACGCCTACTTTCGCCGGGCCAGGCGCATGGTCAAGAAGGAGGACATCTCGGCTGGAGTGGCGCTCTTCAATCTGCTCGAAGAGGTCATGGTCCGCAACACTCGGCCTTACATTCGTGCGGCCTACCCCAACGCCACGATCCGGGGCAAGCCGGTCGCCTTCCCCAACCGGCGACTGCACACCGTCGAGTACAATCTCGGGGCGACCGTGGGTGGTTTGTACGACGAGATCGTCGCTGCCATCGACTCGCTTTCCCTGGCACCGTACAAGCTGGAGGCGTACAAGAAGAAGTCCGCCATCAAGGACGAGGAACAGCACAAGTTCGAGGAAGGCCGGGAAGAAGGGCTGGTCGGCATCTTCAAGACCCGCTTCCTCAAGCGGCTGGAATCCAGCATCGAAGCGTTTCGCCTGAGCCTGCGCCGGGCGCTTACGTTCGAGGAAACCTACAAGGACTACCTGCTGGACAGGAAGGTCGTCTCCTCGAAGGACTTTCAAAAGGCGATACGCTTCGTGGCCAGAGACGAAGAAGACGACATCACCGCCGGAAGCATGGCGGACGAACTGGACGCCGTGGCCGAGGCGAAGGCGTACATCGAGAGCCTGCCGACCGTCGATCTCAACCAATACGAATTGCGGAAGCTGACCCATGACGTGGAAGCCGACGTGAAGCTGCTCAAGAGCCTGTACGAGCGCACGGAGGGCCTGGCGGCGAACGACGGCAAGCTCGAACGGCTCAAGGAACTGCTGGCCGGGGACTTGAAGGGCAAGAAGGTTTTGATCTTCAGCACGTTCAAGGACACGACTCGGTACTTGCACAAGCGCCTGACCGGGGACGCCAAGTTCCTCAAGGCGGCGGGCAATCCCGCCATTCGCCGCATCGACAGTGGCAACCACCCCAACGAGCGTGGCCATATCATCGCTCAGTTTGCGCCGGTTGCGAGTGGACTCTCCGGCCCGCCGGAGCAGGAGATCAACATTCTCATCAGCACGGACGTTCTCTCGGAAGGGCAGAACCTCCAGGACTGCGGCCTCATCATAAACTACGACCTGACCTGGAACCCGATCCGCCTCGTGCAGCGCAATGGCCGCATCGACCGCATCGGCAGCCCGCACACCGAGATCGGCATTTACAACCTCTTCCCCGAGGCTGAACTGGAGGCGCTGCTGCACCTGATCGAGCGCCTCACCGACCGCATCTCGACCATCGACGACCTCGGCCTGCTCGATTCCAGCGTCCTGGGCGAAGTCGTGCATCCCCGGACCTTCAACACGCTGCGCCGCATCCGGGCCGAGGACGGTGCGGTGCTGGACGAGGAAGAAGCCAGGGCGGAGCTTGCCGGGCCGGAGATGTTGCTCAAGCAACTGAAAGACCTGCTGAACCGGGATGGAGCGAGTACGCTGACCGCGCTGCCGAACGGCATTCACTCAGGGTTGCGCCGAGAGAAGTGCTACGGCATGTTCTTCTACTTCCAGGCTCCCCGCTCTAGTGGAGAGGGCAAGCGCCATTTCTGGCGGTACAGCGACGCCAAAGGCCATGAGATCAAGGAGAACCGCTATGAGATCGCCCAGTTGATCTCGTGCCTGCCGGACGAACCCCGCTACATGGGCGACCAGGACGTGTTCGTTCTCCAGGACAAGGTGATCGACCACATCCTGGCAGCCGACCGAGAAGCCGAGGCGAGAGCCGCCGCGCCCACCGCCGTCGATCCGATACAGCAGACGGTGAGCGAAGAGATCAAGGACGCCATCCGCCGCCGCAGCGTGGACCGGGAGAAGGCAAAGACGTGCATCAGCTTCCTCGGCCAGCCGATGGGCCGGGCCTTGCACGTCAAGCTGAAGACGGCGAATGAAAACTGGAAGGCGTCGAAGGACGACGCCACGCTCGTTGAAGAAGTCGCCAGCCTCTCGGAACAGTTCGGCAAGCAGAGATCGGACGGCGGTGGGGTGAAGCGGCTGTGCCGGGAGGATTTGGAACTGATCTGCTTCGAGTACGTTTCGGGATGATGGTGTGTGACCACGGGACAGCCCAGGCGTGGGCAGTCCTGCGAGTAGGCCGTCAGATCTGGGAGGAACGCCGTGATGAAGAAAGACCTCGTCACCCTGACCGGCGGCAAACGCCAGGAGATGCCCGCCCTGGCCACGCGCCTGCACCAGCGCTGCCGGACCGACTTCCGCCGGAGCCGCCGGCTGGGCGCGGAGGACCACGTCGTCACCTGGGAGAAGCCGCAGCGGCCGGGGTGGATGGACGAGGCGGCCTACGCCGCCCTGCCCGCGGCGCTGGCGGTGCGCGCGGTGCGGGTGCGCCTGTCTTCCCTTCATCCTTCATCCTTCATCCTTTTCTTCCCTCCGCCCATTGCACCGCTTTCCGACCGGCTGTAGGATGCCTGGGATTGTCCACGGAACGGCAGGACGGTTCTTTCGTCTCCCCACGAGCGCAAGGCCCTCATGGCACCATTGATCTGGGTCGGACTGGACGTTGGCGGCACGAGCATGAAGGGAGGCGTCATCGAGGACGGCGGCCAGGTGCTCAGCTCGATCAGCCTGCCGACCGAGGCGCACCGCGGACAGGAGTTCGGCCTGGAGCGCATGTGCGAGACCATCCGCGCGGCGGTCAAGACGGCTGGCCTGCGCCTGGAGCAGATCGCCGCCATCGGCGTCGCCACGCCCGGGACCATGGACATCCCCAGCGGCCTGATCCTCGACCCGCCCAACCTCAAGCCGTGGAGGAACGTCCCCGTCCGCCAGCACGTCCACGAGAAGTTCAGGGTGCCGACGGCGTTCCAGAACGACGCGAACGCTGCGGCCTACGGCGAATACTGGATCGGCGCCGGCAAGGACGCCCACAGCATGGTCCTGTTCACGCTCGGCACCGGCATCGGCTGCGGCATCATCATCGCCGACCTGGTCGTCGAGGGGGAGCACAGCCACGGCGCCGAGGTCGGCCACATGAAGATCGAGATGACCAGCCCGCGCCAGTGCGGCTGCGGCCGCTGGGGCTGCCTGGAGGCCTACGCCAGCGCCACCTCGGTCGTGAAGCGCGCCTTGGAAGCCCTGGAGCAGAGCGGCGGCAAGTCGTCGCTCGCCGCCGTGCTGCGGCTGCAGGGCGAGATCACGTCGCGCGACATCTTCGACGCCGCCGAGGCGGGGGACGCCCTGGCCGACCGGATCGTGGAGGACACCGCGTTCTACCTGGCGGTCGGCACGACGAACATGATGCACACGATCGACCCGGACATGGTGGTCTTTGGCGGCGGCATGATCGCCGCCGGCGAGCCGTTCCTGGAGCGAATCCGCAGGCACGTCAAGGAACTGGCGTTCCCCGTCCCCGCGGCGAAGACGCAGATCGTGTTCGCGAAGCTCGGCGGCGACGCAGGCTTCATCGGCGCCGCCGCCTGCGCCCGCCAGCTCTATCTGCGGCAGAAATGAGCCGCGAGCGCGGCCGTCCCCTCAGCCTCCCTTGCCCTTCTTCGCCCCGAGCTCGCGCAGCAGCGCCTGGAAATCGAGTCGGGAACGGAGCACGGTGAAGTCGCCCTCGCCCGCGATCGTTTCCGGGTTGCTCAGGCCCAGCGCCAGCGCCTCGCGGAGGAACCCGATCGCCTGCTTGCAGTAGACCTCGCGCTGGGAGCGCTCGGCGGCGGTGAGTTCGATCTTGCCCTTGCCGACGACCGCAGCGCACATGGCGAGTTCACAGGCGGCGTCGTGGACCTGATCGGGGACGCGCGGCCACAGCTTGCGGCGCTCCCGCGCCAGCCGGGCCGCGTCGGCGGGGCGGCCGTCGTCGCGCATCAGCTTACCGAGCGTGAAATAGCTCATGTTCAACTCTTGCCGCCGCTGCGCGTTCCACGGCATCTTCTCCACCACCGGCGCCCAGTGGGCGACCACCTGCTCGAAGGCGGCCCGCCCTCTGTCGCCCTTCTGCAGCGTGAACAGCCCCACCGCCTGGAAGAAGTACATCTCGCCGAAGTCGTTGCGGTCCTCTGCGAGGACGGGGTAGTCGCGCACCAGCCGCGCCAGCAGCTCGCCGCCCCGGTGGAAGGAGTGCTCGGCCTCGGCACGCTGCCCCGCCTTGAGTTGCACGGTGCCCAGGAAGTGGAAGGCAGTCGCCGCGTCCCGCAACAGCTCGAAGCTGTCCGTCCGCGCGAGCAGCCTGTCCAGCACGTCGGCGGCCTGCCGGAGGGAGTCCCGAGCTTCCTCGTACCGCCCCCGCTTGACGCAGAGGCGGCCCAGGTTGAGGTGGCCGACCGCCAGGTAGTGCTGGAAGCCCCGCACGTCCGGATTCTCCTCGACCAGCTTCCGCCTCAGGTCGAGGGCCTCCTTGAGCGCCGCGTCGGCGTCGCCGTAGTGCGCGCCGTTGGCCAGCATGTTGCCGAGAGCGCCCAGGTGGGTGGCCAGGTGGGCACGGTACTGGGTGAGCCGGGGATGGTTGCGGACCAGTTCCTTCTGAAGGTCCCGCGCCTTGCGGTACGCGGCCAGGGCCTCCGAGACACGGCCGACCACTTCCAGCACCAGGCCCTTGTTGTGGTAGGCATTCGCCAGCCGGGATTTGTCCGGGGCAGAGGCCGGCCGGCCGTGGACGAGTTGTTCGCACAGCGGTACCGCCTTCTCGATGGCGTCCAGGGCCTGTTCGGGCTGGCCCAGACTCAGGTGGCTCACGGTGAGGTCGTTGAGTGAGTCGCCGAGAAGGCCCTGGAAGTGGCCACTCCCGCGGGCCGCCAACCACTCCCGCAGGTCGCGGGCCTTGCGCAAGAGGGGCAGGCCTTCGTCGGGCCGGCGCTCGGCCTTCAGCAAGTGGCCCAGTGCCTCGCAGGTCAGGGCCAGGTCGTCGGCTGGGCCCACCGCATCTGGGTCCGCCTCGCGGAGTTGCTCCTGGAGGGCGAGGGCACGGCGATAGGCGGCCAGGGCGGCGGCGGTGGAGCCGAGAGCGACGGTGATCTGCCCGACGCGCCGGTAGGCCCGCCCCACCTCGGCGCGCAAG
>JBBRPS010000682.1:0-5638 GCA_038227745.1 Gemmatales bacterium
AAGGGCAGCGATGCTTGCTCGGCCATGGCATTTCTCCTCTGTGAACCAGGTCAGTCCGAGGAGAATCATTCGCGTGGCCCTTGTCAAAATCAACCCCTCTGCCAACAATGTACTGGCGTTTAGATGCGATTACCCTGGGTGCAGAGCAGATAACCCTCGATCGCCTCGCGGAGGTTCGCGAGGAGTTCCGCGCGCGTCTCGGCTTCGGTGACACACCCCGGCAGGGCGGGCACGACGGCCGTGAAGCCACTCACCTCGTCCGGGTAGATCACCACCTTGACCTTGAGCCCATGTCGGGCCCGTTCGGAGCGCTGGGCCGCGTCGGCTCCCACCGCCACCAAATCGGCGAGGGCGTTCTCCACCTTTTCGTCGGTTCGGAGCAACTCGGCGAGCCCCTCGCGCAGCTTGTCCGTGAGCGCTTTGAGCCGGGCGGTTTCACGGACCCTCCCCTCGCCCCGTGTGGGACGACCGGCCCTCGCCCCGGTGCCGCCCGCCGCCCCGTTTTTGGTTGGCCGCTTCTTCGCCATCTTGCTTCTCCTGATTCCTTCCCTCGATCCGGACCGTTCTGTTCGACAGTATACCACTCTCCACACCCTCGTACATCGCGGGCAGAAATTCTGGAAGCGCCACCACAGCGTCTGCGACCCCGCCTCGATCTTCACGCGCCCCAGCACGCCGGGCTGCACCAGGCCGTCGATCCGCTGGAAGCGCACCGCACTCAAGTAATGCGGCTGGTACGGCTTCTCCGCCTTCGACACCGGGTCCTGCTGCGTCACCACCTCGCCGCCCGGCTCGACAGCTGCGGCGGCACGCTCTTGGCGTCCACCTGCGCGACCTCCGTCACCACGCCCGGCCACTGGTGCGACGCCCCGCCATGCACCCGGATCCACAGCGTCAGCCGGTCCAACTGCTCGCGCAGCGTCGCGTGCTCCTGCACCAGCGCCCGCAGTTCGTACTCCGTCTGCTGCAGCGCCGCCTGCGCCGCGGTGCCCGCCCCTTGATCGGGCTGTCTCCAAGGGCTATCCTGACACCAACGGACGGGGCGGCGCATGAGGCAGTTCCAGTGGATCGAGTGGAACCTGTAGAAAATCGACGCCCATGGCCTCACGGCGGAGGAGGTCGAGGCTGCGTTCGACTGCGTCTTCAGCCTTCAGGAACGCAAGGACGGCTCCCACCTGATGTTCGCTGCGACGCCAGCGGGCCGCCGGATCTGGGTGATCTGGCGGTATGACCGGGAGGACGACGAGATCCCCGACGTCTTCGGCGAGTTGGGCGACGTGCCCATCTTCGTGATCGCCGCGTACTGAAAGGGACACCCGATGACCACCCCCGGAGTAGACCAGCGGAGCCCTGGGCGCCGAGCGCAAGACGAGCAGATCGCTGCGGAGCCGCAGATGGCTCCTCTGGAACTGCCGGCCGACGCGGCCCCGTCGTCGGTGGAGGCCCACCTTGGCCGGATCCGCCGGCGGCCCCTGGCCGTGGCGGGTGTCGTGGAGAACGGCTTGGTACGTCCTCTCGATCCCACGGTGAAGCTGCCGGAACGCTCGCGGGTCATTATTGTGGCGTCGGAGGCGACGTGAGCGGAGGGGCTGCCGGTAGGCCCGCGCCGCCCAAGTGGTTGTCCGGGAGAGGAAGTTTCGCCATTTTTAGAGTATGAGAAACCATGAATGTCCCCCTTTCCGGCCCGGTAGGTTTCACCAGAGGGATTGCTCAATGTCTACAGGAAGGCCATACCGGATTGCTTTTGATTCACCGTACTATTTTGGCGATCTGGTAGCATTCGATTCGGTCAATGGTAAAGGTCAAGGTACGATCATCGACATTGCCCTTTCCAACGACGGTTCGATCTACTACGTGGTTCAGTTGGAGGACGGCAACGCCCAGGGCGGGATCTACCCCAAAGAGGTTCAATTGTTGGGCAGCCACGCGGGGAGAGATACATCTCCCCAGCCGGTCGAATGACCGCCGAACAAGACGCTGCAGCAGACCCGCCACGCGATTGACGGTTCTTCGCGCTTCAACGTCATTCTCGCATGAGTTGACAGATGACCTGCTTGCCACTCCGACGACGGAGTGGTATCTGCGGAACTGGCGGATCACGGAGTGGTGCCGGAAGAACGGGATCGGGTGAATCCCCTTCCTTTTCGGAAGGGGAAAGGGGAAGAGGAAGGGGAAAGGGAAGGGGAAAGGGGACGCAGCTCTTTTCCCGATCAGTTGATCTGTCCGCGTGGAAAAGCCCGGAACAGGGCTGCGTTCCCTTTCCCGTTCGGCTGAGACTCATGGCATGAGCACAGCAAAGAAAATCAACCTGGTGTCCGTCGAAGACTACCTCGCGGGAGAGTTGATCTCCCCCATCAAGCACGGCGAGCGTTGCAAGCTTCAACGGTTCCCCAGCCGGCCCGGCAACTGATCCGAGTTGTTCCGGGACCGGGGCTGCCACAGCCGCCCTGGCCCCGGCCAGCGGTCCGACCCGTGCCGGCGAATCCCTCAGCGGCGTCGTGCCTTGACGAACAAACCAGACAGGATCACCGGGTTTGTGAGTCAGCGGCCCTCCAACCAGGCGTCGTTGTCGTGGTACAGCTCGCGCAGCCGTTGCAGCGTGTCCTCGTCGGGGTGTTCCCACAGCCCGCGCTCCGCCGCCTCCAGCAGTCTCTCGATCATGCCGCGCTCCGCCCACGGGTTCGCCCGCCGCAGGAACGCACGCACGCGCTCGTCGAGCAGGTACGCCGCCGTCAACTGCTCGTACATCCAATCATCGAGCACCTCCGCGGTGGCGTCGTAGCCGAACAGGTAATCCACGGTCGCGGCCATCTCCACCGCGCCCTTGTAGCCGTGCCGCATCACGCCCTCCAGCCAGCGCGGGTTGACGACCCGCGCCCGGAAGACGCGACACGCCTCCTCCTTCAGCGTGTGGGCACGGACGTCGTCGGGCCGGCTGGTGTCGCCGAGGTAGGCGTCCGGGGCGGCCCCCGTCAGCGCCCGCACCGCCGCGATCGTGCCGCCGTGGAACTGGAAATAGTCATCGCTGTCGAACAGGTCGTGCTCGCGGTTGTCCTGGTTCTGCGCCACCACCTGCGTCTGCGCCAGCCGCAGCCGGAAGGCGGCGCGCTCCTCGCGGCCGTCGTCCGCCTCGGCGCCGGTGTAGGCGTAGCTGCCCCAGGTCAGGTACACGTCGGCGAGGTCCTCGACGCTCTGCCAGTTGCGGCCGTCGATCAGCGGCAAGAGGCCCGCCCCGTAGGCGCCGGGCTTGCTGCCGAACACGCGCAGCGCGGCGCGCCGCGCCGCCTCCCCGGCGGACAGGCCGGCGGCCGGGTCGCGCATCAGCAGGGCCGTGTCGCGGGCGATGTGGGCGCGGACGAAGTTGCGGTCGAGCGGTTCCTCCAACCGCGCCGCCAGGGCGACGGCGTCGTTGAGCAGGCGCACCAGGTTGGGGAAGGCGTCGCGGAACAGGCCGCTGATGCGCACCGTCACGTCGATGCGCGGCCGGCCCAACTCGGTCAGCGGGATCGCCTCGACCCCGACGACGCGCCGGTTGGCGTCGTCCCAGCGCGGCCGCACCCCGAGGAGGTAGAGGATCTCGGCGACGTCGTCGCCGTGCGTGCGCATGTTGCTCGTGCCCCAGACGACCAGGGCGACACTCTCGGGGTAGCCGCCGGTGCGCTCGATGTGACGCTGTAACAGGGCGTCGGCGGCGGCGCGGCCGACGCGCCAGGCGGTGCGGGTCGGGATGGTGCGGATGTCGAGCGAGTAGAAGTTGCGCCCCGTCGGCAGGATGTCCGCCGTGCCGCGCGTCGGCGCCCCGCTCGGCCCGGGAGGGACGAAACGGCCGTCGAGCGCATCGAGGATATGGTCGATCTCGTGGCGGCACTGTTGCAGCCGCGGCCAGACGGTTTGCCAGAGGAAGCGCAGCGTCCGCGCGGTCCGCTCCATCGGTCGGCCGCGCTGCTCGGCGGCCCACGCGACGGCGGCGTCCGCCGAGTCGCGGGCACGACATTCCTCGATCAGCCGCTTCGCGAAGTCGGTGAGCCGCTCCAGCACGTCGCCGCACGTCCGCGGCGAGCGGGGGGCGTGAGCCCCCTGTTCCTGCGAGTCATTTGGTGCAGGAACAGGGGGCTCACGCCCTCCGCTCGCCGGCGCCGCGAGGTCTCGTGTCAATTCCGGATAGTCCAGACCGTCATCCTCCGCGAGCGCCTTCACCAGTCCCGGCACGTCGCCGTTGTCGATCCGCACCAGCGCCAGCAGCAGGTCGGTGAGCTGCGGGCCGTCGGGGAGCTTGCCGAGGACGTGCAGGCCGTCGCGGATCTGCGCCTCCTTGATCTCGCACAGGTAGCCGTCGAGGCGGCGCAGGAATTCGGGCATCTGCTCGGCACTCGGTGCCGCGCACTCCAGGTCGCGGTGCAACTGCTGCTCCTCGATCAGCCGCCCGATCTCTTCCAGCAAGAGCGGCCCCTTGGACGGGTCGAGCGACTGCACGGCGTAATACTCGTCGAGGAGGTGTTCCAGGCGGCGCAGCGCCCCGTAAGTACCGGCCTGGGTCATCGGCGGGATCAGGTGATCGACGATCACCGCGGCGGCGCGACGCTTGGCCTGCGTGCCCTCGCCGGGGTTGTTGATGATGTACGGGTAGACGTTCGGCAGGTCGCGCAGCATCACCTCGGGGTAACACGCCTCGCTCAGGGCGATGCTCTTGCCGGGCAGCCACTCCAGGTTGCCGTGCTTGCCCAGGTGGACGACGGCGTGGGCGCCGAAGCCGTCGCGCACCCAGCGGTAGAAAGCGAGGTAATAGGGCGGGGGCGGCAGGTCGGGGCTGTGGTAGACGGCGGCGGGATCCTGGTCGTAGCCGCGCGCCGGCTGGACGCCGATGAACACGTTGCCCAGCAGCAGGCCGGGGATGGGAAAGCCGCCGTCGTGGAACTGCGGCGCGGTCTCCGCCTCTCCCCAGCGCTTCGCCATCCCCTGCCGCGCGGCCATCGGGACCGCCTCCATCCAGACGCGATACTCCTCGGCGCGCACCCAACCGGGGCTGCGCGTGTGGGCGTCGGTTGTGGCGAACTCGGGATCCTGGATCGACGCGGCGATCACCGCCTCGATGAGCGCCTGACCGTCCGCGGGCAGTGACGGCCCGGTGTCATGGCCGGCGGCACGCAGTGCCACCAGCAGCGCGTGCAGGCTGGCGGGAGTGTCGAGGCCGACGGCGTTGCCCACGCGCGCGTTCTTGCTCGGGTAGTTGGCGAGGAGGATGGCGAGCTTTCGCCGGTCGGGCGGCGTACGGCGGAGCCTCGCCCAGTTGTGCGCCAGGTCGGCGACGTGGGCGATGCGGTCGGGGCGCGGCTGGTAGCGCACCACCTCGGTCTGCAGGGCGCCGTCGTGGGCGAGCGTGTTCTTGAACGAAACCGCGGTGGTGATGAGCCGGCCGTCGAACTCCGGCAGGGCCACGTTCATCGCCACGTCGCGCGGCGCCAGGCCGCCGATGTTCGCGGCCCAGACGTTCTCGCTGCTGGAGCAGAAGATCGCCTGGAGCACAGGCACGTCGAGGCGGGCCAGCGCGTCGCCGCCGCCGGCGCTGAAGCTCGTCGTCGTGAGCAGCACGTCGATGCTGAACCCCGGCCCGTCGGACACAAGCCCGAAGCGCAAGCGA
>JBBRPS010000683.1:0-5617 GCA_038227745.1 Gemmatales bacterium
ACGGCGTAGACCTCGTCCGTGTGGCCCTTGAGGGAGAGGGCCTCTTGCCCCGTGGCCGCGTCCCACACCTTCACCGTCGTGTCCAACGAGGCGCTGGCCAGGCGCTTGCCGTCGGGGCTGTACGCCACGGCGGTGACAATGTCCGTGTGGCCCTTGAGGGAGAGGGCCTCTTGCCCCGTGGCCGCGTCCCACACCTTCACCGTCTGGTCATCCGAGGCGCTGGCCAGGCGTTTGCCGTCGGGGCTGTACGCCACCGCGCTGACAGCGCTCGTGTGGCCCTTGAGAGAGCCGTCGCCCCGAGTCGGCTGGGTCTGGCAAAGCAGATAATCGTGCTCCCAACCCTGCAGCTTCGGGTCGCATTGGTACAGGACGCGTCGGGCCTCGTCCCGACGGCCACCCTCGATATGGGCCTGAGCCTCGCGCAGGCGGAAGGCGTAGGCGACGAACTCCGCCTTCGCCAGTTGCTCCTGCACCTTCCGCTGCTCCTTCTTCACGTCCTCCAGGGCCTGCGCCCGCTCCAGCGCCAGCCTCTCCGCGTCTTTCCGTGCCAGCGCTTCCTTGCTCGCCAGCGCTTCCGCCTTCCGCCGTTCTGCATCTGCATCTTTCCGTGCCAGCGCTTCCTTGTTCGCCAGCGCCTCCGCCTTCCGCCGTTCTGCATCCGCGTCTTTCCGTGCCAGCGCTTCCTTGCCCGCCTGCTCGTTCGCGTCCACCGCGAACAGCGTCGAGACAGCCGTCCCGGCCGCCAGCAGCAGCACCGCCAGCCCCAGCAGCGCCGCCACCGCCGGGTTGCGCTTCGCCCACCGCCAGGACCGCTCTCCCCACCCCACTGGCCGCGCCACCACTGGCTCGCCCCGCGCGTAACGCTCCAGGTCCTTCGCCAGGTCCAGCGCGGAGGGGTAGCGCTTCCCGGGCTCCTTCTGCAAGCACTTCAGGCAGACCGTCTCCAGGTCGCGCGGCACGCCCGGCTGCAGCTGCCGCGGCGGCACTGGCTCAACGGCGAGAACCTGCAGGATCGTGTGGAACGGCGTGTCGGCCTTGAACGGCGGCCGCCCGGTGAGTAACTCGTAGAGGATCGCCCCCAGGGCGTAGACGTCGGCCGCCGGGCCCACGCGCTTGGCCTCGCCGGCGGCCTGCTCGGGCGCCATGTAACTCGGGGTGCCCATCACCGCCCCACTCTGGGTCTGGCCGGCCTCATCGACCTTCTTGGCGAGGCCGAAGTCGGTGACCTTGGGGGTGCCGTCGGCGGCGAGCAGCACGTTGGCCGGCTTCAGGTCGCGGTGGACGATGCGCGCCTGGTGGGCGGCATGGACCGCCCGCGCCAGTTGCCCGACGAGGTGGGCGGCCTCCGGGGGCGGCAGGGGCGTGCCGGCAATCTTCGCGGCGAGAGAGCCGCCGGGGCAGAACTCCAGGGATAAGAAGGGCAGGCCCGCGTGCTCGCCAACTTCGTAGACCTGGACGATGCCGGGGTGTTGCAGGCGGGCGACCGCCTCCGCCTCGGCCTGGAAGCGTGTACGCTCCACGGTCCCGGCGTGCGCCCCGGACAGGATCATTTTGAGGGCCACGACGCGACCGAGGCTCAGGTGCCGGGCCTTGTAGACGACGCCCATCCCGCCCCGGCCCAGTTCGGACAGGATCTCGTAGCCGGGCACGGCCACCGCCCCCCGAACGAGAGGCTTCGGCCCGTCCGGAAAGGAGGGAAGGTCTGAGTCGCTGTTGACCGTCTGGCGTGCCGCCGCTGGGTTGTTGCTCTGAGCAGGCGACTGGAAAGCGGGCGTGGGGGTAACGATCGGGAAGAGCCCGATGACGCTCGCCGCGGCGACCCATTTCACGGTGCCTTCGCGCAAGACCATCGCGCTGGATTCAAGACGACAGGCCTGGACCTCGGCGATCAGCTCGGCCCAGGAGAGCGGGCCGACCTTCTGCTTGCCGCGGGTGTAATACCAGCGCTCGTTGCCGGCGGAGGTTGCCTGCGTGGGTAGGGAGGCGGGCGCCGGCGGCGCCATCTCCGCCCGCGACACGGCGGCGGGCGGGACCATTGCTCGATCCGGGAGGGCCGAGTCGTTCGCCGGGGGCGGGTTCGATTCGCGCTTCATGGGCTTCACGCACGTAAGGTTGTGGGTCCTGTCGTCACGCGCGACAGGAAGGGAAGGGTAGCCAGGACAGGGATTTCCGCAACAACGGTTATACCCGCCGGCCGCAGCCGGTTCCATTGTTTTCTCAGAATTGTTGCGGCCGGGCGGCCGGGAGCGGCTTGCGACGGGAATAGGGCAGGGGCGTTGAGCCTGTGCCACGGGTTGGCCGCCCTTGCGCGACTGCTGGGTTGGAGACAGACGTCACGGGCGGCCAACCCGTGTTCGCCCCACCTCCGCCGGACGCCGCACGGGTTGGCCGCCCGCCTGTCGCGGGAGAAGCCAGACGTGGCGGGAGGCGGCCAACCCGTGGCACAGCCCCCGTCACTCGTCTCATACACGAACCCGCAGAAGGTGTCCGGTCCGTGTGCCACGGCTGTGTCAGCCGTGGGGCGACGTCCAACACGGCTGACACAGCCGTGGCACACGGACCGGACAGTCTTACCGAGCTTGTGTATCAGGCAGGACTTAAACGGCCCCCAGGATCCGCCCCGTCTCCTCCAGCAACCGCTCGACCTCCGCGTCCGTCCCCACGCTTACCCGCAGCCCCTCGCCGTACCCCTCGTAATTCATCCAGCGGACGAGGATGTGGCGGCGTTTCAGCTCTTCGTAGATCGGCTTGACCGGCCGGTCCGACCTCCGGCACCAGACGAAGTTCGACTGGCTGGGGCACACCTCGTAACCCAGTTCCCGCATGGCCCGCGTCAAGCGCTCCCTCGTGGCGACGATCTTCGCGCGCGTCGTCCGCAAATACTCCTGGTCCAGCAGCGCCGCGGTGGCGGCGGCGAGACTGAGGACGTCGCAGTTGTACGAGTCCTTGACCTTCACCAGTTCGCGGATTACTGCCGGGTCGGCCACCGCGTAGCCGAAGCGCACCCCCGCAAGCGAGTACGACTTGCTCAGCGTGCGCGTGACGATGACATTACGGTGGCGGCTGAGGTGCAGGGCGTGCGCGTCGGCGAAATCGACGTACGCCTCGTCGATGACCAGCGGCCCCTCCAACTCCTCGGCGAATCGCTCCAGCTCCTCCGCGGGGATGAGCGTCCCCGACGGTGAATTGGGATTGGCGAGGACGGTCAGGCTGGCGCGGCGCTGCGGCCACGGCCGAGGCAGGCGCCAGTCGGCGGTGAACGGGACGGTCTGGAAGCGCGCCCCCTGGATCTCGGCGAGGGTGCGGTAGAGCAGGTAGCTGGGCGACGGCGACACGACCAGCCCGCCCTCCGACACGAAGGCGCGCGTGACGATCGTGAGGATGTCGTCGGAGCCATTACCGATGAGAATACTATCGGGATCGACGCCGTGGACACGGCCCGCGGCCTGGCGGAAGGCGGTGCCCATGGGGTCGGGGTACTTGCGCAGGCGGTCGCCGTGCAGCGCCTCGCCGAGGGCGGCGAGGACGTGCGGCGACGGCGGGTACGGGTTCTCGTTGGTGTTCAGCTTGACGAAGACATCGTCGCGCGGCTGCTCGCCCGGGGTGTAGCCGGCCATCGCGCGGACGCTGGGACGCAGAAACTGGGACATGAGGTCGCACGGCCTTCAGGTACACCCGTTTAGAGCCATTTGCGAGCGGTTGGAGCGAGGTCTTTGGAGTGCGGCGCTCGGCGCCGCTTTCGCTCTTTCTTTCCTACTCCCGTGACCCGGCAAGAGGGAAAGAAAGAACCAAAGCGGCGCCAAGCGCCGCACTCCAAAGACCCCCGCTCCACCGCGCTCACCGGAGGCTCGAGGCGACACGGGAGAGGTTGCCACCGATCATGGTTCGACGCGGTAGGGGTAGCCCGCACGGGCGCTGCCGTTGCGGGCGGCGGGCACCGGCGCCAGTTCCGGCTCGGTCAGGCGGATATCGACGCTGGCGGCGTGGCCGGTCAGGCCCTCCTTGTTCGCCAGCAGGCGCACGTCGTCGGCCAGCGCCGCCAGGCCGGCCCTCGTGAAGGACAGCACGCTGGAGCGGCGCCGGAAGTCGTTCGCCGACAGGCCGCTGGCGAACCGAGCCGTCCCCGCCGTCGGCAGCACGTGCGACGGACCGGCCGCGTAATCGCCCAGCGCCACCGGGGCGTAATGGCCCAGGAAGACGGCCCCGACGTTCTCGATGCGCTCCAGCAGCGCCCCCGGCTCGCGCGTGGCGATGTGCAGGTGCTCCGGGCCAAGGCGATTTACCCAGGCGATGGCCTCCTCCGGGCTGCGGGCGAGTACCAGCGCCCCGAAGGTTTCCAGGCTGTTGCGCGCCTGGGCGGCGCGGCTGAGCCCCTGGAGTTGCTGGTCGAGCGCGGCCGCCACCTCGTCGAGCAGCGGCGCGTGCCAGGTGATCAGGATGCTGCTGCCGGGGTCGTGCTCCGCCTGGGCGATCAGGTCCAGGGCAATGAACTTCGGCGATGCCGAGTCGTCGGCCAGCACCACGACCTCGCTCGGGCCGGCGAGGCAGTCGATCGCGACCTGGCCGCAGACGTACTTCTTGGCGAGCGTGACGAAAATGTTGCCCGGGCCGACGATCATGTCCACGGCGGGGAGGCCCTGCACGCCGTAGGCCAGCGCCGCGACCGCCTGGGCGCCGCCGACGCGGTAGACCTCCTCGACGCCCAGCTCATAACAGGTCGCGAGCAGGTCGGCGTTGTAAGCGCCGTTGGGCGTGGGCGGCATGACGACCGCGATCTCCTTGACGCCGGCGGCGCGGGCGGGGCAGACGGTCATCAGCAGTGTCGAGGGGTAGGCGGCGGCGCCGCCGGGGACGCAGATGCCGACGCGGCGCATCGGCCGGTAGCGCAGGCGCAGCTCGTGGCTGCCGTTGACGCTGAGGATGGCGTCGGAGTGGAGCAGGCCGAGCTGGAACGACATGACGTTCTGCCGCACGCGCCGCAGGGTTTCAAGAAACGCGGGGGCGGCGGCGGCGTGGGCGGCCGCCAGCTCCTTGCAGCCAACGCGGATGGTCTTGGCGTCGAGGCGGACCTTGTCGAACTGCTCGGTGAAGTGGAGGAGGGCGTCGAGGCCCCGGGTGCGCACGTCGGCACAGACGCGCTCGACGACGCGGGCAGGGGGGAGGGCCTCACCGAAGACGGCCTCGGTGAGCTGCCGGCCGTGGGGCGAGACGACGTCGGCCTGCGAGGAGAGCTGGCCGCGGAGGGCGGTGAGCTGCTGGGCGGCCTTCGGGTCGGCACAGTTGATGCGGCGCACTTTCACGGGATCCATGGGGCAATCCTTGGGTCCTTCCCTTGCGTCGGCCACAGCGTTATCCCTGCCTGGCAAAGGGGTGGGCACTTACGGCGGCCCGGACGTGCCGGAAGCGAAGGTCGGGTTTCTGTCCGGGAGAGAGTGCGGCCCACGGGGGGCACCGGACGTCAACCAAGAATGAACTATACGGGCGGCGTGAGGGGAGTGCAAGGAACTGGCCAAATCGACAAGAAAACCGGCGGCGCGGCGGGTCGGGGGTGAGGGACCGGCGTCAAGAAGCGCGCGGCGAGCGCGAAACGGCAAGCCAGGCGCGCTCCGCCGGCGGA
>JBBRPS010000684.1:0-5606 GCA_038227745.1 Gemmatales bacterium
CGGCTACAGATTTCTGCCGCAAACCACTCTAACGCCCCCAGCTCGCCATAGCGGCCCCCCACTCCCTCGGGCAGGATCGGCATGAACCCTTCGCAAGACGCGAGCACCGCGGGCCACCGTTACGGCTGGGCGCGCTGGGGCGACGTCAACGCCTTCTTCGGGCTGATGCTCGACAACGTCGCCGTCCTCATCATCCTCTTCACCTACTCCACCAGCGCCAACGCCGCCGCGGATCACAAATTCACCGCGGAATTCGTGCTCACGCGCATGATCCCCGGCACGGCCCTCGGCGTCCTGCTCGGCGACCTGGTGTACACCTGGATGGCGTTCCGCCTCGCCCGCCGCACCGGCCGGACCGACGTCACCGCCATGCCCCTCGGCCTGGACACGCCGAGCACCTTCGGCGTCATCTTCCTCATCCTGTTGCCGACCCTCGACCAGGCCATGCGCCAGGGCATGGCGCACGACGCCGCCATGACCTTCGCCTGGCAGGTCGGGGCGGTCGTCCTCGTACTGATCGGCGCGTTCAAGTCGTTGTGCGCTCCGCTGGGCAATGCCGTGCGCCGCTGGGTGCCGCGCGCGGGCCTGCTCGGCTCGCTCGCCGCCATCGCCCTGGCCCTCATCGCCTTCCTGCCGTTGCTCATGGACATTGCCGCCGTGCCCCTGGTCGGCATGCTGTCGCTGGCCGTCATCCTCGTGGCGCTCGTCGCCCACCGCGCTCTGCCCGGCAAAATCCCCGGCGCCCTGGCGGCGGTAGTTGTCGGCGTGGTCGTGTACCAACTGTGCAACGCGCTGGGGCCGGCGCTGGGCCTGAGCCTGGTCCCGCCGCACGAGCGCCTGCCCGAAGTGGCGTGGCAGGTGCCGACCCTGTTCCCGGCCCTCGACTGGGCGGGGGTGTGGCAGACGGCCCTGGCGAAGCTGCCGATCGCGCTGCCGTTCGCCCTCGCCACCGTCGTGGGCGGCATCGACTGCACCGAGAGCGCCGCGGCCGCCGGGGACGAGTACGACACGCGCACGGTCCTGCTGACCGAGGGCCTGGCGTCGGTGGCGGCGGGGCTGTGCGGCGGCGTCCTCCAGAACACGCCGTACATCGGCCAGCCGGCGTACAAGGCCATGGGCGGACGGGCGGCCTACACGCTGGCCACGGCGCTGTTCATCGGCGCCGCCGGCTTCACCGGCCTGTTCATCCACCTCTTCGAGTGGCTGCCACGGGCGGCCATGTTCCCAATCCTCGTCTACGTCGGCCTGGAGATTACCGCCCAGTCATTCCGGGCCACGCCGACCCGCCATTACCCCGCGCTGGCCCTCGCGGCCCTGCCGGCGCTGGCGTATCTCATCACGATCCCGCTCAACCAGGTGCGCCCGGACGCCCTTAACGGGCCCGCGGCGCAGGTGGTGCAGACGCTCTACTGCCTCGCCAACGGCTTCATCGTGACGAGCCTGCTGTGGGGGGCGGCGTTGGCGGCGCTGATCGACGGCCGTTACCGCGGCGCCGCGGCGTACCTCCTGGTGGCCGCCGTCCTGGCCCTGTTCGGCATCATCCACTCACCGCTGCAGACCGCCGTCATCGACCTGCCCGGCGCGGTCCTCGCGCAGCTGGACCAGCTCCCCACGCGCGCCTCCCGAGAGGCGGCACTCTTGCAGACGCCCTACCACTGGGCGGGGGCGTATGCGCTGGTGGCTGCCCTGTTCCTGGCGCTCGGCCTTTTCGGAGGGCAAGCCCCTGTCGCTGCCAGCACGTCGGGAGACAGGGAGACCTGAACTCCCACGGGGCGCGGCCCGTGGGCTTGACTCCCCTTCTCCCTGTCTCCTTGTCTCCTTAGTCTTCCTCCCGCCGGCCCGCCGAGTTGCCCCAGGCACCGGAGTGAGCTAGGTTTCAACAGCGATACCGGCCCAGTCCGGTCGGCGTCGCTGTTTTCGTCCAGGACAACCCCGTGCCGCGGAGAATGGAATGGCGGGCTGATGGGAACGAACCCCTTCCTTTCGTGCTGGAAACGGCTGCGTTGCGCCGGCAGTCGGCTCGCACATACGCTGCGGGAGACATTCGGCGTCGGGGTGTACTCCTTGCCCCCGCGGCCGGCACGCGGACTGGGGGCCCTGCAACAGCTGGAGGATCGGCGCCTGCCGAGCGTCACGCCTTTGCAGTTGCCGGTTGTCAGTTATCCGTTGTCGGAGAAAACAGCGGCACAACTCTCTTCTCTGACAACTGCTCCGAGCGAGCTGGTGTTCCTCGACCCGAGTGTCCCGAATTCCCAGCAGCTGCTTGCGGATCTGGAGGGCAGCCGCTCCGACGGGCGGCGATTCGACGTCGTGACCCTCGACCCGGGGCAGGACGGTGTCCGGCAGGTCAGCCAGGCGCTGGCCGGGCGCAGCGGGCTCACCGCGGTCCACTTCGTCTCGCACGGCGCCGAGGGGGCAGTGCAGCTGGGCGACACCTGGCTCGGACTGGGCGACCTCGCGCAGGACGCTGGCCTCATCCGCGGCTGGCGAAACGCCCTCGCGGATGGGGCCGACCTGTTGTTCTACGGCTGCGACGTGGCGGCGGGGGCAGACGGGCGGGCGCTGCTCCAGGGCTTGCATGACCTGACCGGCGCCGACGTGGCCGCCAGCGTGGACCCGACGGGGAGCGCGCGGCTCGGCGGCAACTGGGACCTGGAGTACCAGGTGGGGGCCGTCCACACCCTGGTGGCGTTCAGCGCCGCGGCCGAACAGGCCTGGTCCGGCCTGTTGGCGACGCCGCTGGGGTCGGAGCTCCCGGTCAACGCCACCACGGCCGGCACGCAGCAGACGTTCGCCGAGAACCCCGGGGCGGTCGCTGCGGACGCGAGCGGCAATTTCGTGGTCACCTGGACCGGTGTCGATGCGGACCAGACGGGGGTCTACGCCCAGCGCTTCAACGCCGCGGGCGTGGCGCAGGGCCCCGAGATCCTGGTCAACACGACGACGGCCGGCAACCAGCTATATTCCGTCGTCGCGGTCGCCCCGGGCGGGGCCTTCGTGGTTGCCTGGTCCACGGACAGCGGGAGCTCCTTCGGAATCCGCCTGCAACGGTACGACGCCAACGGCGTGGCCCAGGGGGGCGAGACGCAGGTCAACACCTTCACGACGGGCGACCAGATCTACCCCGCGATCGCCATGGACGGGGCCGGCAACTGCGTGGTCACCTGGACGAGCATCAACCAGGACGGCAGCGGCTGGGGCGTCTACGCCCAGCGCTTCGACGCGGTCGGCGCGCGCCTGGGGACCGAGTTCCGCGTCAACACCTCCACGGCCGGGGACCAGATGTTTTCCCGCGTGGCCATGAACGCCGCGGGCGACTTCGCGATCGCGTGGGAGAGCTACGGCCAGGACGGCGACAACCCCACGATGAGCAACATCTACGCCCAGCGCTATGACGCCAACGGCGTGGCGCAGGGGGCCGAGTCCCTGGTCAACGCGGACTACACGAGCGGCACTCAAAAGAGCGCGGCGGTGGCGATGGACGCCGCGGGCAATTTCGTGGTGGCCTGGCAAAGCAACGGCAGCCAGGACGGCAACGGTCTGGGGGTTTTCGCCCGGCGCTTCGACGCCGCCGGCAACCCGCTGGCGGGCGAGTTCCAGGTCAACGTGACGACCGCCGGCGACCAGATGTTTCCGGCGCTGGCGATGCGCCCCTCGGGCGAGTTCCTGGTGACCTGGACCGACGCGGCCGCCGACGGCAGCGGCCGGGGCGTTTACGCCCGGCAGTACGACGCGGCCGGGTCGCCGGACTCCGGCGAGTTCCAGGTCAACACGACCGTCGCGCTGAACCAGCAGTACTCCTCGGCGACTTGGGTCGGGCACCAGCTGGTGGTCGCCTGGAGCGGCAACGGAGTCGGGGATGACGCGGGCGTGTTCGCCCAGCGTTACTTCACCAACAAGGCCCCGGTTCTGTCCGGCACGACGGACCTCACGCCGATCAACGAGGACGACGTCACGAACAACGGTACGCCGGTTTCGGCGCTCATCTCCGGCCAGGTGATGGACGCGGACGGCGACCCCACCGGGATCGCGGTGACCGCGGTCGATAACACGAACGGGGCGTGGCAGTATTCGCTCGACGGCGGGAGTACGTGGGCGGCCTTCGGCGCGCCGTCGCCGACGGCGGCGCGGCTGCTGGCCGCCGACGCGAACACGCGGGTGCGGTTCGTGCCCGCCGCGGACTACAACGGCATCGTGAGTGGCGGGCTGACGTTCCAGGCCTGGGACCGAACGGCGGCCGCGGCGGGGGGCACGGCGGACGTGTCGGCCAACGGCGGCGCGACGGCCTTCAGTGCGGCGACGGCGAGCGCCGGCGTGACGGTGAACGCGGTGAACGACGCCCCGGTGGCCACGGTGCCCCCCGCGCAGACCACCGCCGAGGACACGCCGCTGGTGTTCTCCACGGCCAACGGCAACCGTATCTCGGTCAGCGACGTGGACGCCGGCGGGAACCCGGAGCAGGTGACGCTGGCGGCGACGAACGGGACGCTCACCCTGGCCGGGAAGACCGGGCTGATGTTCAGCTCCGGCAGCGGCAGCGGCGACGCCTCGATGACGTTCACCGGCACGCTCGCCGACATCAACGCCGCCCTCGATGGCCTGCGCTACGACCCGGCCGCCGATTACAACGGCCCGGCCATCGTGCAGCTCACCGTACACGACCAGGGCAACACGGGGGCCGGCGGCCCTCTGTCCGCGAGCGGCGCGGTGGCCGTCACCGTCACGGCCGTCAATGACCCTCCGGTGAACGCGCTCCCGGGTCCGCAGTTCGTCGCCAAGAACACCACTCTGATCTTTTCCGCCGCCGGCGGCAACGGCATCTCCGTCAGCGACGTGGACGCCGGCGGGAACCCGGAGCAGGTGACGCTGGCGGCGACCAACGGGACGCTCACCCTGGCCGGGAAGACCGGGCTGATGTTCAGCTCCGGCGATGGCACCGGCAACGCCTCGATGACGTTCACCGGCACGCTCGCCGACATCAACGCCGCCCTCGACGGCTTGCGCTTCGACCCCACGCGCAACTACGGCGGGGACGCCGTCCTGACCGTGGCGACGAACGATCTGGGCAACACCGGCGCCGGCGGCCCGCAGAGCGCCTCCGGCACGGTAGACATCGCGGTCGGCGTCCCGGGCATCCTCGTCACGCCCACGGCGGGGCTCGTGACGACGGAGGCGGGCGGGCAGGCCACCTTCACGGTCGTCCTGGCCACGCAGCCGAGGGCGAACGTGACCATCCCGCTGCGCAGCAGCAACACCGCCGAGGGCACCGTCTCTGCCTCCAGCCTGACGTTCACGGCGGCGAACTGGAACGTGGCGCAGACGGTCACCGTCACCGGCGTCGATGACTTCGTGGCGGACGGCGACCGGCCCTACACCATCGTCACGGCGCCGGCCGCCAGCGCCGACCCGAACTACAACGGCCGCGATGCCACGGATGTGTCCCTGGTGAACAAGGACGACGACGTGGCGGGCATCATCGTGACGCCGACCTCCGGGCTGGTGACCACGGAGGCGGGGGGGACGGCCACCTTCACCGTCCGCCTCACCAGCCAGCCCACGGCCGACGTGACCATCCCGCTGAGCAGCAGCAACACCGCCGAGGGGAC
>JBBRPS010000685.1:0-5593 GCA_038227745.1 Gemmatales bacterium
AACTTGCATCCAAGTCGGTAGCGATGACAGTGTGGTGTCACTCTTCGGAAACCGCAGAATTCATGCGGAAAGCGCGACAACACGGGCTGTCGCGGCTCTCCTGAATTCAGTGCAGGTTTTCGTGCCAGGGACACTAGCAATCAAGTTCCCCTCTGCCCCGGGTTCGGTCGGGGGCGGGAAAGGGAACGAGATCGTGATGTCTCCTGGCGGAAGTGCCCCAGCAACACCAGGGACTCCAAATCCGCCGCCGGCGCCTCTGGGTGCCACAACAGGTTCTGGACCTCGCTTTATTGCGGATAGCAGAGGGAATATAGTTGACACGGTTGCAACGCCACCAGGAAGATACATTCAGCCTGACAGAAGCGCCACTGACATTTTGCAACGAACACCCCATGACCGCTCTGGGCTGGATCCATTTTCGGCGCAAACGCACACTCATCCTGCGACAGCTCACGTCAACCCCAGCAACCCATCACTAGTACGAATCGTACTAGGAGATCCAAGGCCGGTGACTCCTCAAGAAATAAGGAATATAATGGATGGCATAACAACTCCTAGCACGCCGAGAGGGAGAGGTCGGTAAACCATGAAGACCTCAGATAATCAACCCATCTATCTTCCGTTATCCGATTTCAAAATCGTGAACCTTGGATGGGATGTCAACGAAAACGATTTCGCCGTCACGGTTATGGCGCCATTTACCCACACGCAGGAGGCAATAGTATTTCGGTGGCATAACCAATTGGAAATCAATCTTTGCTACAAGACAGATTACGGGGGCATGCCTCTCATTGCTCAAGCCGAATTGTTGCGACACGATGGCTGGCTGTTAGTTACAATCGATTGTAAAGGACTCCCCGAAGGAGTGGTGAAGCTGCGATGTCAAGAAGTTCAAATCGGAGAAACCATCTATCAGATATAGAAGAATATTGGAATATTTAGTCTTGCGACACAGTCCTGCATCCTCCTGGCTGAACTGCCCCTTCGGAGTAGCACCATGACCGCCGCCACCGCCCGCAAAGTCCGCCCGGCCTCCCCTTCCGCCGCCGAGGACATCCTGGCCCACTCTCAGGCCAGTCGGGAAGTGGTGCAGGACTTCGTGCCGCTAGCCGACAGCCTGGAGTGGCGGCTGGGACAGGAATACCTGCGCCAGCGCGGCAACAAGGCGTTCCTCGCCGACGCCCACCCCGTCCCGTTCGTCGTCAACAACGACGGCGCCCTCTCCCACCACGCCGCCCACGTCCTCTTCGCCGCCCTCGCCGCCGCCGACCAGGAAGGCGCCCTCGAAGCCGACCTGTTCGTGCTGGAGCTGGGCATCGGCGTCGGCCTGTTCGCCCGCTACTTCCTCGACGCCTTCCAGGCCCTTTGCGCCAGGCACGGCAAAGACTACTACGGCCGCCTCACCTACATCGCGGCCGACCGCTCCGAACGCATGTTGCGCGACGTCTGCCGCCACGGCGTCCTCAGCAACCATCCCGGCCGCTACCGCCTGCGCCTCGTGGACGCCCTGAACCCCGCCGACACCCTCCCCCACGACCTCATGTTCCGCGGCCAGGCCGGCAGGCCGCTGCGGGCCGTGTTCCTCAACTACCTGCTCGACTGCCTGCCCGCCGCCGCCCTCGACCTCGAAGGCGCGCAACCGCGCCAGCTCTGCGTGCGTACCTGCGTGGCCCGCAACGTCCGCCTGGAGGACTTCACCGACCTCACCGCCGCCCAACTCGCCGACCGGGCCAAGAAGGGCGGCGCGGAGGCGGAGGGGGACCTGCTGGAGGTGTACGGCCTGTTCGCCTCGGAGTACGACTACCGCCCCGTGGACGTCGCCTCCCTCCCCCACGGTAAGTTCGCCCTCGACCACGCCCGCGGCCACTCCCGCCGCCTGCTGCACTCCTACGGCGCTATCCAGTCGCTGGAGCGCCTGCTGGAGCTGGTGCAGGACCGGGGCTTCATCCTGGTGAACGACTACGGGCAGACGCAGACCACCCGGGAAGACGAGTTCGAGCACCAGCGTTTCAGCCTGGCCACCTTCGTCGGCGTCAACTTCCCCCTGCTGCACGCCTTCTTCGCCGACGGCGGCCGCTGCCAGTTCCTGGAGCCCTCGGGCGACGAGGCGGCCCGCGGCATCCACACGCGCTTGCTGAGTCGCCAGCCGGACATGGCCACGCGGTTGGCCTTCGAGGAGCGCTTCGGCGCCGCCGCCCAGGGCCGCCTGCAGGAGCCGCTGGACAAGGCGCGCGGCTGCGCCCGCGTGGGGCGGTTCGAGCTGGCCGCCGCCTTCTACCGCGCGGCGCTGGCGGCGCAGCCGTCCAACTGGGTGCTGCTGAACGAAGTCAGCATGTTCCTGATCTTCTCCTTGCGGGACGTGAAGGCGGGGGTGGACCTGGCCAAGGTGGCGTTGGGGCTCAACCCGTCGTGCTCGGCGGAGCTGTGGTCCACGCTGGGCGACGGCCTGTTCGAGTGGGGCCGCACCGCCGAGGCCGAGAGCGCCTACCGGCGGGCGTTGCGGGTGAACGAGAGCGACGTGCGGGCGCGGTACAACCTGGCGTGGGTGTATCAGCGGCAGAAGGACTATGCGGCGGCGCTGGCGGTGATCGCGGAGGGGCTGGCGTTGGACAAGACGGGGGAGTACCGCGAGCGGCTGGTGCAGAAGCAGGCGGAGGTGCTCGGCGGCCTGGAGGGCAAACGTCGCCAGGAGTACCTGCTGCTGCTCAACCTCGTCTCCAAGTATGCCACCCCTGACACGGGCAAGCCCACCCCCGAGCGCGGCGCCGGGGAAACGGCCACAGAGCAACGCCACTGAACACGGATCGGAGCAGGGCCGTGGGTCAGGACGCCTGACAGGTCCATGTCAGGATCGGAGTCCTGACCCACGAGGCAAACAGCCGGAGACCTCAGCCATGAGCAGCAACAGCGTCGTGGTGACGCAGGCGAGTGCCGAGCGCGTCAAGCCCGGGCAGCCGGCGCCGGTGCCGCAGGGCCAACTCCCCGCCGTCGCCGGCACGGGACTGGCCTCGATCCTCATCCCGTGCTGCGGCCAACTGGAGTACACTAAGCTGTGCGTGCCCAGCCTGCTGCGGCACACGCGGCCGCCGTTCGAGCTGCTCTTCGTGGACGTCGGCTCGCTCGACGGCACCGCCGAGTACCTCGCCGGCCTGGCCGCCGCGGCGCCCTGCCGTGTCGAGGTGGTGCGCGCCGCCACCGACCACGACATCCCCGCCGCGTGTAAAGAGGCGCTGGCGCAGGCGCGCGGCGAGTACGTCGTGCTGCTGAACAACGACACGGTCGTGCCGGAAGGCTGGCTGAACCAGCTGATCGCGCTGGCGTCGATGTCGTTCGGCGTGGGCATGGTCGGGCCGATGAGCAACTACGCGGCGCCGCCGCAGCTGGTCGAGGCGGTCCCCTACCGCGTCGGCCCGCGCAAGGGCGCGCGGCTGCCCGGCGGATCGTTGGCGCCGCTGGTGGACACCGAGGCGGTCCACGCCTTCGCGCGCAGCCACCGCGAGCAGGAGCGCGGCAAGTGGCTGGAGGCCGAGCGCTTGGGGGGCTTCTGCCTCTTGCTGAAGCGCGAAGTGCTGGGGCGCGTTGGGCCGCTGCTGGAGAAGGAGGGCCTGGGCCTGTTCGACACCGACGTGTTGAGCATGAAGGCGCGGCAGGCGGGCTACAGCCTGGCGGTATGCCGCGACCTGTTCGTCCACCACTTCGGCACGCGCATCTTCGCCCACGGCGCCCCCGCACTCGCCGAAACTCGGGCCTGACCCGCCCCGGCACCACGCCACCAGCGATGGCCTCAGCGGCGGCGCCACCGCCGGCTCCGACTACACGGCCACCAGCGGCACCATGAGCGGGTCCCCCACCGACCCGCTCAGCAAGTCCTTCACCGTCGCCATCACCGACGACACCCTCCCCGAAGGCAACGAGTCCTTTGACCTGACCCTGTCCAACGCGACCGGACCGCTGACGCTCGGCTCGCCTTCCGCCGCCACCGGCACCATCACCGACAACGACCTGTCCGGCGTCATCGACTACACCATCCCCACCTCCAGCAGCAGCCCCACCTACATCACCGCCGCCCCCGACGGCAACCTCTGGTTCCTGGAGTCCGGCGCCGCCAAGATCGCCAAGGTCACGCCCGCCGGGTCGTTCACCGAGTACGCCCTCAACACCGGCTACAGCGTCAACAGCAGCGCCTTCGCCCGCAACCTCACCGTCGGCCCCGACGGCGGGCTGTGGTTCACCGAAGGCAACCTCTCGGGGGACGCCCTCGGCCAGAGCACCACCGCGGGCGCCATCACCGACCACGCCCTGGCCGTCTCCACCGGCAACCCGCAGGGCCTCGCTGCCACCCTCGGCGCCGACGGCAACCTCTGGGTCGCCTACTCGATGAGCAACAAGATCGGCCGGATGACCCCCGCGGGCACGGAAACCGACTACACCATCCCCACCGCCTCCTCCCAGGCCGAGGGCATCACCGCGGCCGCCGACGGCAACGTCTGGTTCTGTGAAGAAAGCGGCAACAAGATCGGCCGCATCACCCCGGGCGGGACCATCACCGAGTTCGCCGTGCCGACGGCCACCAGCGCCCCGCGCTACCTCACCGCCGGGCCGGATGGCAACGTCTGGTTCCTGGAGGCCGGTGCCAACAAGGTAGGCCGGATCAGCCCCGCGGGGGCCATCACCGAGTTCTCCATCCCGACGGCGTCCAGCACTCCCAAGGGCCTCACGGCCGGGCCAGACGGGAACGTGTGGGTCCTGGAGGGGGTAGGCAAGATCGCCCGGGTCACCCCCGACGGCACCTTCACCGAGTACAGCGCCGGGCTCAACTCCACCGACGGCCTCACCGACATCACGGCCGGCCCCGACGGCAACCTGTGGCTCGTCAAGCAGTCGGTCAACAAGGTCAGCAAGTTCCTGACGCCCGGCGCCAGCCTGCAGCGCCTCGACGGCGCCGGCCCGAAGGTGTCGGTCGCGGGGAGCACGCCCGCGGGCGTGCTCGGCGGCGCCGCGCTGGCGGACATGAACGCGGGAGACCTGTTCGTCGCGGCCACGCTGGCCCCGCCGGCGGCGGCCTGGCCGTTCGGCACCGCGCCCGCGTTGATCTACGCCTCTGGAACGGTCAGCGCGCGACCGCTCATCGAGACGGTGTTCAGCACCGACGCGGGCGGCTCGGTGCCCACGCAGTTGGTGGCGCAGCTCACGTGGAACAACGGCACGCCGCAGACGGCGGTGACGTTCAGCACCAGTGGGCACAGCGCTGGCGACCGCTACGCCCTGAGCCTGCAGGTCGCCAGCGCCGTGACCGCCACCGGCTACTACCCCTACTCCGTCACCGTCACCGCCTCCTACGCCGGCGGCAACATCCTGACGCGCACCGTCGCCGGCTCCACCCCCGTCGTCGTCAACGGCTCGTCCGACTCGTTCGGCCAGGGCTGGACGGTCGCCGGCGTGGACAGCCTCGTCAGCGTGACGGGCGGCGTGCTGTACGTCGAGGGCACCAGCGGCGCCCACTTCTATCGGTCGCTGGGCAGCGGCGCCTTCCTCAACCCGGCCGAGGTGCCCGGCGGCACCCTGACGCAGGACGTCGGCAACAGCACGTACA
>JBBRPS010000686.1:0-5572 GCA_038227745.1 Gemmatales bacterium
GGGCTGATGGTGTTGGTGCATAATCTGCTCACCCTGCTGGCCGAGGAGAAGAAGGCCACGGCGGCTGCGGACGCCGCCGTAATCCCAGCAAAACTCGTCACCTGAAAGCTGGACGATCTCTTACGCCGGCCGTTCGCCTGGCACTTGCACAACAACTCCCTTGCCCTCTGCTCCGGCGAGGAACGGCTGCGCTTCGACGTAAGCGGCGGGCCGGCGGTCAGCGTTTCTGCCGGATGAGGATGACCTCCCTCCGGACGTTCCGGTCGGCGAGCATGACCAGAAAGCGGGCGGTCTCAAAGCCGGGGCGGACCACCTCGACGTTGTAACTCCCCGGGGCGAGCCCCGCCTTCCCGAAGTCGCCATAGGCGCCGGTCTTGCCCGCGGCGATGGCCCGCCCCTGCTGGCTGACGGTGACCTGGGCGCCCACCACCGGCACCGGCGCCGCCCCCGGCTTCGGCCGCTCCTTGATGTCGAGGTCGAGGTCGAACGTCCCCTTTTTCGGCGTCGGCGTGGCCGTTTTCACGCGGGTGAGGACGATCTCGCGGCGGAGGCCCTGATCGTCGAGCGTCACCTGGATGCGGCCGGTCTCGAAGCCGGCGGCCGCCACCTCGACGGTGTACGTCCCCGGGGTGAGCTCCGCCGCATAGTCGCCGGCCGCGCCCGTCTTGCCCGACGCGACCATCCGGCCCGGCTGGCCGACCGTTACCTGAGCGGCCGCCACCGGCAGCAGTTGCGTGCCCACCTTCGGCCGCTCCTTCACCTCCAGGTTGAGCCGCGCCTTCTTCGTCGGTGTTGGCGTCGGTTTCCCCGCCTGAGTGAGCGCCACCACGCGGCGCAGGTTCTGGTCGGCGAGCGTTATCTGGATACGGGCGGTCTCAAAACCCGCGCTGGCCACCTCCACGGTGTAATTCCCCGGGGCCAGCCCCGGCGCCGCGTAGTCGCCGGCGGGGCCTGTCTTGCCCGACGCAACCGTCCGGCCCGGCTGGCTGACGGTCACCTGGGCGCCTCCCACCGCGACCGGCTGCGCCCCCAGCTTGGTGCGTGTTCGCACGTCCAGGTCGAGCCGCACCGTCTTCGTCGGCGTCGGTGTTCCCGCCCGCGCGAGCATGACCACGCGACGGAGGCCTGGCTCCGAGACCGTCACCTCAATGCGGGCGGTGTCGTAGCCCGCGCCGGCCACTTCGACGGTGTAATTCCCCGGGACCAGCCCCGTCGCGGCATAGTCGCCGGACGCGGTGGTCTTGCCCGACGCGACCGTCCGGCCCTGCTGGCTGACGGTGACCTGCGCCGCGGCCACCGCGACGGGCTGCCCGCCCAGCTTCGTCCGCGACCGGACGTCGAGGTCGAGCCGCGCCTTCTTCGCCACCGTCACGCGCGTGAGAACGACCTCCCGACGGACGTTCTCGTTCGCGAGGGTCACCAGGGTGCTGGCCGCCTCATACCCCGTTGCCGAAACCTTGACCGTGTAGCTCCCCGGGGCGAGGCCCGTCGTCTTGAAGTCGCCGGCAGGGCCGGTCTTCCCCGACTTGACCGTGCCGCCCGGCTGGCTGATGGTGATGTCGGCGCCCGGCACCGGCACCGACTTGAGGCTCGCCTTCGGGCGCTCCACGACCACCAGATCCAGGGCGAACTGTTTCGGCAAGGGCGTCACGCGCGGGGTCAGGGTAATGATCCGGCTGACGTCTTCCTTCACCAGCGTCACGTCCAGAGGCACGGGGGGGATATACCCCGCGAGGCTGACCTCCACGCGGTAGGTGCCGGCGGGCAGCGGCAGGTCGTAGCGGCCGTCCGCTCCGATCGTGCCCGCCTTGACGTCGCGGCCCTGCTGACTGATGCGGACCTGTGCCCCCGGCAACGGGCGCAGGACGTCGGTCGCCCCCGCCTTGCGCTCCCCGACGCGCAGCCGCAAGATGACCTGGACAGGCATGGGCTGTGCCGACTTCAGCAGCTCAAACTCCCTGGCGTTGGCCCCCACCGAGCGAATTTCCACGGCCACGGCCACGGGCGCGTAGCCGGTCATGCGGACCAGGGCCTGGTAGCTGCCCGGGTCGAGGACTTGCAGGCGAACCTTCCCGTCCTTGTCCGTCGTGCCGCGCTGCGCCTTGTTGATCGCTTCAAGGGGCTTGCGCAGGTTTACCGTCGCCCCGGGCAGCAGCCGCCGCACACCTTTCGCGTCGCGCTCGTAGACGGTCGCGACGAAGATCAGGCCCTTCGAGGGCGGCGGCCTGTCCGGCACGAGCCAGAGGTTGACCGTCGTGTACCGGCCGCGCAGCACGGCGACCTCGCTACCGCCGCTGGGGAAGGTTCGATACCCCTTCGCCTCGGCGATGACGCGGTAACGCCCCTCCCTCAGGTCGCGCCGGTAGCTGCCTCCGCCGTCGGGGCTGAACGGGGCCCCGGACGTGCCGGGCTCCGCCAGCGACACGACGGACACCTGGACCGGGGGCAGCGCCGGCGTCGAGCCGCGTGCGGCGACCTTGACCACGCCCTTGATCCCCTGGGCGGTGGGCGCCGGCGCAGTGTCCCGAGCGAGCACCCACTGGCGCGTCGTCGTCTGGCCGTCGGTGACCGGGATGGGGTTGGGATCGACGAACGTCTTGAACCCGGGCGCCATGGCCGAGCCGCGGTAGCTGGCCGCCGGCAGGACGACCACGTACCGGCCGTTGACCGTGGGGCCGTCGCCGCGAGCGACCACCTTGAGCGGCTGGATGTTGCCCGGATTTCGCAGGACGACCGTCGCCCTCGGAATGCCGACCAGTTGCCCATCGGCCGTCCGCTCCACCACTTGCCCGTCGAGGGTGCCGACCGGCACCGGGGCGGGCTGGGGCGGTCGCCGCCCGGGGTCGTTCTTGCCCGCACCCAGGAAGAAATTCTGGACGGCGTACCCTTCGCTCAGCGTCAGGGTAATGCCGCGGCCGGCGTCCTCGTCCCGGAAGCCGGCGGCCTGGACCTTGTAGGTGTACTTGCCCGGCGGCAGGTCGATCTTGTAATAGCCGTCCTTGTCGGCGGTGGCGCGACGGACGCTCCCCGCCAGGCTCTTGAACTCGAGGACGGCGCCCGGCACGACGCCGGTGATCCGCCCCATAGCTTCGAGGCGAAGCACGCGGCCGTTCACCCCGGCGCCCGCGGCCAGGACCGGCGTCACGACAACCGCCAGGGCGAGCAGGGCCGCCAGCGCCGCTGCCAGGCGCCACCGAGCGTTAATGCGCATGCTGCTGTGCATGGTTGCTTCTCCTGCGTTACTCCGTCCGAACTGCCGCGGGGGCGAGGGACGGAGAGGGCTTCGGGATCAATTCGGGACCAGGCGCACGCCGAACACGGTGGGCGGGTGGGCGGGGTCGAACGGCCCCCCGTCGATCCTCACCCGGATTTGCAGCGTGACGGCGGTGGCCGGAAGGAGGGCCGGGTTGATCACCGCCTGAAAAGGGGACGGCATCGAGCCGCCGGGGACCGCCGTTTTGGTCCCGAGAATGACCGGGGCATTGGTCGGCACGCCCGCCGCGGTCAGACCGTTCCACGCGAAGGTCGCGGTGGCGGTGCCCGTGGCGCCGGGGCCACCGAGGAAGCCCAGGTCGGCGACCAGGCGCCGCTGGCCGAGGACGGCCCAGCGCGGGGCGCGCAGGTGGACGAGGAGGCTGTCGCCCACCTGGAGCCGGGCGGCCACGTGGACGCCGCGGCCCGGCGCCTCAAAGCGGATCCCGTTGTCGCTCACGACCGCGCCGGCGGGCCAGACGGCCCGCGCGGTGCCCGCGGGTTCCGTGGCGGAAATCGGCTGCGCGACCCAGGGGGCGGCCGGCGGGTTCTTCCACTGGAACGTGAACGGCGGGCCGAAGCGCGGTTGGAAGAACGGGTTCGAGGGCGTGCCGGCGGGGAAGATCATCCGCGCCGCGCCGATCTCCAAGTGTACGGTCTGCTCGCGGGCGGTGGCCGTGGGGATGGCCTTCACGACCGCGGCCAGGTAGCGCGGCGCGGGGGCGGCCCCCGACAGGCCCTGGGGGAAAGCGCTGAACGTCCGGGCGCCCCGCGGCGCGGATCCCAGCAGGTACTCGGTACCGTACACGAGCGCGCTCGCGGGCCGCACGTGAATCAGCGCGACCTCGTAATGATCCACCTCACTCTCCGCGCCGGTGAGTCCCCACGTCACGGTGAACTTGTGGCTGGTCTTCCAGCCCGCGGTGATCCGCACCTGTTCGACCTGCGGGGGCGGCCCGAACGGGAGCGGATCCCAGATCCCTGGCGGTCCGGGGTTAGGCGGCACGACGACCACAACTTCGGGAGGCAGTGGCTGCTCCCCGGCGAAAAGGGGCGCGGGGATGCCGGCCGGCGGGACCTCGGGCGGCGGCGCCTCCGGCGGCGGGGCCTCGGGCGGCGGCGCCTCGGGGGGCGGAGCTTCCGGAGGAACGACCGGGGCGCCGGGTTCCACCCCCGCCAGCGGTTCGGCCTTGGGCTGCACCGGGTCGCCCTTGCCGGGCAGGGGCAGCGGCGCGCCGCTGCCCGGGTCGAGTCCGGCCCCCTTGCCCGCTTCCCAGAGGAACGTCTCGCGGGCGACCGGCACGTTGACCACCAGCTGGCCGTCGCGGTCCCTGTGCGCCGGCGGGATCACACGGATGGCTTCCAGGGAACGGCGGTCGCGGTCATTCGTGTCGCTGTCGTAGAGCACGCGCCCATCGACCTCGGCCACGATCCGCTGCGGGTGCCAGCGGTCCGGGGCCTTGGCGTAAGGGGCACCGTGGGCCAGCATGCCGACCGCCCAGTCGCGCAGGTCGGCCGCCGCGAGCGGGCCGGCGGCCAGGTCGAGGGAGAACTCCTGCGGCCCGGCCGCACCGGTCAGCGGCGTGGCCGGGGAGCCGAGCAGGTACTTGCGGCTGCCGGCGCGGAAATAGACGTAGTTCTGCGTGTCCGCCCCGGAGTGGTCGTAGGTCACCAGCGTGACTTTCGCCGACCGCGCGACGGGGTTGTCTCTCCCGGGCGCCCGGAACTCCCTGTCCTCGAACCAGGGGGATTTCCCGTCGAACTGCCCCTGGAGCGCGTCCCTCTCGGCCAGCAAGGGGGGCAGCGCCGCCTCGACTTCCGCGAGGCGCTTGCGGTCGGCGTCGTTGGCCAGGTTGTCCTTGATCAGCTCACGCAGGTCGTCCAGGTCCTTCTGGAGCGGGGCGACCTTCGCCGCGATGTCCGCCAGCTTCGCCCCGGCCACGCCGCGCTCCGCGGCCTTCACGCCCGGCTTGCCGGAGGCGAACGCCTTGTCGTTGATCGTGATCTCGTAGCCCGCCAGCACCCAGTTCGTCGCACCGCGGCTGGTGAAGCCGATGCGGGCGATGTCGGCCACGCGCACCCCGGCCAGCAGCTGCGGCGTCGTCCGGAGCAGGTCGCGGCCGGGATCCCCCTTGACGGCGAAGATGAACGTGGCGGTGGAGCCGGGGGCGACCTTCTCCGTCGCCGTCGTCTGCTGCGGCACCGCGCCGAACGGGGCGCTCTCGCCCGCCTTGCGGCCGAGCGGGTCGAGCCACAGCGGGAAGCCCAGGCCCAGGTCCAGGGCGACCGGCTCGTCCAGTTCGTCGCCGCCGGCGCCGAC
>JBBRPS010000687.1:0-5561 GCA_038227745.1 Gemmatales bacterium
GAGAAAAGGACTCGGCACTGGTGACGTTCGGGGTGCGCGCCGGCCCCCGCAGACGTGCCGGCCAGGGGCGCTTCGCTGTATTAGCAGATACTACAAGGGGTTATAGCCGGACGAGGCGGTTGACAGCGACATTCGTGCCTGGCACCTTTTTCGGGCGGCCCGTACGCAGGGCGGTGCGCGACTTCCTGGGGATCGCTGCCTGGGCGGCCTCGGACAAGGGTCTGGAGAGCCTCGACGCGAGCATTTTATGTCCGCGATCTCGAATAGCGGAAAGAGTCCCGACTTCAGCTGCGTCAGGCTGTCGGGCCTGTGCGGATCTTCAGTCGCCGCACTTCCGCTTGCAGGTGGGCTTTCTGCTGCGGGTTCGCCACCTTTTGGGCCGAGGCATGAACCCGGTTGACGAAGGACTCGCTGCTGTCGCGCTTGAGCATCGGGAGCGCGGCGGCCGTGAACGCTTCGGGAGTCGCGGTGGCGGCCAGGGAGGTCAGGTAGGTTTTCAGCCACTCTTTCTCTTCTGTCGGGATCATCCAGCTGCCCGCCTCCTCGGCAAAGATGATCTCTTCGCCTGAATCCACGGCTTCCAGCAATTCGTAGAGCATGGCGAAGCAGGCGACGGCGTGCCCATGTTCCCCCTGGGCGGTCAGCCGCGAAGCGTCCGCGACGAACCGGGCGAAGGAGTCGCACCATTCCTCCGTTGCCTCCGGCACCTCCATGAAGTTCTTCGAGTTGACGTTGAACGGCGCATAGTACTGCCCAGCCAGGGAATCGCGACGGAACTGGTCGATTTCTTTGCGTAACAGGTCGCCATCGACGGCCGCATTCGCCGGCTGCCGGCTGGCGTCGGCGAAGACAGCCCGACGCTGCTTGGCGGTCATCTCCTGGAAGGACGCACGCAGGTAGTCCAGCAGGACGGCTTTCTTTTGTTTCGTAAGGTAGGCGAACACTTCTTGTTCATCCACGGCAGCTGTCCTCTGGCGGTCAGACCTTTGGGATTTCCTCAAGGGATTGTCGCAGGCGAACGGTTTTTCGGAAAGGGGAGGTGAGGCCTTCACTCGGCGGGTCCGGCCGATTGCACCTGCACCGTCTCCGCAAAGCGAACGCGCTCACACCGCCTCTTCCAGCGCTTTCTTGAACGCGGCGGCCGTCTTGAACGCCATCGCCGGCTCCTCCGTCAGCGCCGCGTCGATCACTTCCGCCAACCGCTGCGGCAGCCCCGACCGCCGCTTGCTGATCGGCACCGCGTCCACCTCCAGCACCGCCAGACATTTGTCGCCGTCGCCGAAGTCGCGCGGCGTGCAGCCGGTCAGCAGGTAGTACAGCGACGCCGCCAGCGACCAGACGTCCACCTCCGGCCCGGCGTCCTTGTAATAGGCGATCTGCTGCCGGCACATGAACTCATACGTCCCGCCGACGTCGCCGGTCCGCGTGCCGCCGCTCAGGCCGGACTCTGCGAACGCCTTCGCCAGGCCGAAATCGCCGACCTTCACGACGCGGCCGCTGCCCCAGCCGGTCAGGAACAGGTTCGCCGGCTTGACGTCGCGGTGGACCAGGCCCTTACCCGGGCCGTAGCCGCCGCCCTTTTGCTTCACGAACGGAATGTCGGCCGCGTGGCAGTACGCCAGCCCCTCTAACGCCTGAATCGCGATCTCGACCGCCTCGTCCACCGGCAGGGTGCCCCCGCTCTGGAGGCGCAGGTTCTCGGCGGAGCCGCCGTCGCAATACTCCAGCACCATGAAGAACGCGCCGCGGGCGAAGCCATGGTCGAGCAGGCGGGCGACGTGGCGATGGCTGAGGCTCATGGTGTTGCGGATCTCGCGCTGGAACAGCGCGACCGCTTCCTCGTCGGCGGCGACCCTCGGCAGCATCAGCTTGACTGCCGCGGCGGCGCCGGTGCGCTGGTGCCGGGCGAGGTAGACCGCTCCCATGCCGCCGTGCCCCAACTCTTCCAGGATGTCGTAGCCGCGGAGGACGCGCAGATCCGCGGCGCCGGCGTGGGCCTGACCGAGCAGGTTGCGCATCATGCCCTGGACGTTGTTGCGGCAGTCGCCGCAGACGAACAGCCCCGGCCGGTTGGCCCCGCGCTCCGTTCGCACTTCCTCGTTGCACCAGGCGCACGGCTTGACCACCGGCGCCGCCGCATCTTCAGCGCGGCACCGGCACGCCGGGCAGAGGTAGCCGCCGTCGGGCTGGGCGCAGGCCGCTTGCTGCTCGTCGGCGAGGGCCGCCCCGCAGGCGGCGCAGCGGGCCGGCACGACGACATGGACACGGAACGCCACGTCGCCTTCCTTCGACAAGAAGACCTCAGCCCCGTCGGCGACGTCCTTTTCGGCCGAGGCATGTTCCTTGCCGGGGTTGGCACCGGCCGGGCGCTTGCCGACGAGTTCGCCGTTGACGAAGGTGCCGTTGCGGCTACCGAGGTCGCGCAGGCAGACGTCGGGCGGGTTGATCTCGACGAGGCAGTGGTGGCGGGAGATGCGTGCGTGTTCTTCGCCGGGGAAGCACGGCTCGCAGTCCTTTTGGCGGCCGAGGAGGAGCGTGGCTGGTTCGCTGAACGAGCGCGTCTGGCCCTGGAGTTGGCCGCGGATGAATTCGAGGGTGACCTGCGGCCGGGCGGGTGGTGCCGGCGCTGGTTCGGCGGTCGAGCGGGACAGCAAGCGGGAGACGAGCTCGCTGACCAGATACTTGGCGATCAAGGTGGGAGCCTCGCTGGCTCCCTGCGTGTCGTCGGACCCGTGGGACGAACGGCGGAGTTGGTCGGGCAGCTGCTGCAGGCAGTCGGAGACGTGCCTACGGACGGCCTCCGGCGCTCCGGCGGCAACGTCGCGCACGACGGCCTCGACCTGCGCGCGGAACTGGTCGGCGGCCATCTGGACGATGGCCTGCAGTTCGGCCTGGCGCTCGGCGGCGTCCTTTTCCTTGTTCCAGTCATTCCAGACCTCTTCTACGAGGTCCCCGAAGCCGGCCGAGTTCGCGGCCTGCTTGAGCGCCGCCTTGGCGAGGCACTTGAGAAACGCGAGCGGACGCATGAGGGGTTCTCCAATTCGATGAGCGGAAAGTCGAAACAGGGCATGGTGAGAACGCGCCATCTCCCGACTCTCCTTCAGTCAAGATGCTTCACGCCGACCACTCTACCTCTCTGGTCACCACAGGCGGGTCACACCATACGCGTCCAGGGCCACGTCCACGCTGACTATCGGTATCGCTTCGACCGTCGCCTGGGCGACCAGCAGGCGGTCGAACGGGTCGTTGTGATGCGGCGGCAGTGTAGTCAGAACGCTCGTGTGCTTCGGCAAAATGTGAAGAATGTGAAAATCGTTGGTCGCGATCTGCCGCTCCATGAACGTCTCGTAGGGTTCGGGCAGGGCGTACTTGCCCTTCCCGATCTTGATGGCGATTTCCCAGTAGCTCGCCGGGCTGACTTCGACATCGTTCGCCGGATCCTCGATCAGCTTCCTGGCAGACGCGCTCAACTGCGGGTCGTCCAGGATGAACCAGAGGAAGGTATGGGTGTCGAGCAGGACCCTCACGGCATGTACTCCTCGAAATCCTTGAGGTGTTCGTCATCGTCCTGAAGGATGGTCAACAGCCCCTTCGCACTGCCGGCCTTGCGGGGTTTCCGCTGCAGCGACTCCTCGACCAGCAGGCGCGCCACCGGCTTTTCGTTCCGGGTGATGACCAGCGTTTCCCCCGGTCGGAGGCGGTCGATCAGCTCCGACAGATGCGCCTGGGCTTCTTCGAGCGTGACGGTAGACATCGAGGAACTCCCGGGATGGCTTCACCACAGAGAACACGGGAAACGGCACGCAGCTATTCTATCTCCTTGTCGATGAGGCCGAAGCCGGTCATCTTGGCGGCCTGCTTGAGCGCCGCCTTGCCGAGGCATTTGAGAAACGCGAGCGGACGCATGAGAGGCCTCCGGTTGGTGAACGGCGTTATTGACCCAGCGGCGGCGGGCCTTTCCAGGCGGCGGTCATCTTTTCGAGTTCGCGGCGGACGCCCTCTGGACGCAGCCAGCCGTAACCGGCGCAGCCGAGCCTACCAAGCAGGTGGTGGAAGTCGTCCTCGGTCCAGGTCGGCTTGCCGCGTCGGACCATGCCATCGAAATAGGGCGTGTGAATAGTGAGGAACGCGTTAAGGAACGGCCGTGCCCCCTCGTCCCAGTCCGCCGGTTGGTTCGGTTCAAACTCCCAGTCTAGCTCCCACAGCCGTAGCGTATTGTCCTCGCTCCCCGAGAGGGCGAGGCGGCCGTCGGGGCTGAACGCCACCGAGGTCACATTGGCTGTGTGCCCCTCAAGGGCGTGGAGGCAGCGGCCGCTGGCCACCTCCCACAGCCGCGCCGTCTTGTCCCTACTACCCGAAAGGGCGAGGCGGCCGCCGGGGCTGAACGCCACCGAGTTCACCGAATTCGCGTGCCCCTGGAGGGAGCGGAAGCAGCGGCCGCTGGCCACCTCCCACAGCCGTAGCGTATTGTCCTCGCTCCCCGAGAGGGCGTAGCGGCCGTCGGGACTCCACGACACGGATTCCACATAGCTCGTGTGCCCCTGGAAGGGGCGGAGGCACTTGCCGCTGGACACCTCCCACAGCCGCACCGTATTGTCCCAACTGCCCGAGAGGGCGAGGCGGCCATCGGGGCCGAACGCCACCGAGCTCACCCAGCCCGTGTGCCCCTCGAGAGCGCGGAGGCAGGCGCCACTGGCCACCTCCCACAGCCGCAGCGTATTGTCCCTGCTGCCCGAGAGGGCGTAGCGACCATCGGGGCTCCACGACACCGAGGTCACAGCGCACGTGTGCGGCTCGAAGGTACGTAGGCACTTGCCGCTGGCCACCTCCCACAGCCGCACCGGCTGGACATCACTATCACTCCCCGAGACGGCGAGGCGGCCGTCGGGGCTGAACGCCACCGAACTCACCCAGTCCGTGTGATTTATGGACGCTTTTTCCCAGCCTGCGGCGAAGTTTCGATAGGGCAGGAGGCGAGACAACCGCCGAGCCAATTCCAGGGACTCCTCCCTGCGCGAACAGCCAGGCTGCTGCCTGGCCTGGCGAAGCAAGTCCGCTGCAACACCTGGGTTGTTGGTAAGCGAGACCCGCACTTGCTGGAGCAGGTGACGGTACGGGGTCGAACCGGCTGCGAATGTCATGGTGAGGACCAATGGGGTGGACCCTTTTGCGATCGTAATGCCCCACAGCCGCAGCGTCTCGTCCTCACTCCCGGAGAGGGCGAGGCGGCCATCGGGGCTGAACGCTACCGATTTCACCCAGCCCGTGTGCCCCTCGAAGGAGCGGAGGCAGCGGCCGCTGGCCACCTCCCACAGCCGCACCGTCTTGTCCTCGCTCCCCGAGAGGGCGAGGCGGCCGTCGGGGCTGAACGCTACCGAGGTCACACCGCTCGTGTGCCCCTCAAGGGAGCGGAGGCAGCGGCCGCTGGCCACCTCCCACAGCCGCACCGTCTTGTCCCAACTACCCGAAAGGGCGAGGCGGCCATCGGGGCTGAACGCTACCGATTTCACCCAGCCCGTGTGCCCCTCGAAGGAGCGGAGGCAGCGGCCGCTGGCCACCTC
>JBBRPS010000688.1:0-5551 GCA_038227745.1 Gemmatales bacterium
CGCCTGCGACGACATGGTTGTCCGTGAAGGTGTGAAAAATACAAGCCCGACGCGCTAGCGAGGAAATGCCTCGCTGGCGCGTCGGGCTTGTATAGTTCCCGGCGCCTTTAGACCGCCGACGAGATGTTGACGTAGGTATGGACATGCGGCAGCACGCGGTAGTTCCACACAAAGCCCGGGCCTTCCAGCCGCCAGAAGTGCCAGCGCGCGTTGTCGGTCGCGCCGCGATCCTGGTAGAACGCCAGGTGGATGCGCTCCAGGCCGCCGTTGCGACGGACGATCTCCATGACCTCGTCGGCGTCCTCGCGGCGGAACGGCGACAGCACGGTGCGCATCACGTCCGACACCAACTGCCGCTGTCCCCGGTCCAGCTCCCTGGCGCTGATGCCGGGGTGGCCCTGGGCGCGGAAGCGGACCGACGGCTCCAGCTCGCCGGGACTGCCCGTGATGACCGCCGCGCGGCGCTGGTTCTCGTTCAGCGCGTCGTAGACGCTCATCACGGCGCGCGTCTGATAGAAGAAGCAGTTGCGCTGGCTGTAGCCGTCGGGGCTGTGGCCATAGTACACCGGGCCGCCGAACGCTGCCCCCGGCACCGAATTGCCGTCGCAGCGGACCGTAATGTGGTGGCCGCTGAACACCCAGGCGTACTGGCCCGTCGTCGGGTCGCCGAAGATGTCGGCACCGCAGTTCTCGAAAGCCCCGCTGGCGTCGAAGGTGCCGTTGCGCGTCAGCTGGGCGTACCCCGCGTCGTCCGAGGCGATTTCGCGGAGGATGCGACCGCAGAGTTCCTGCTGGGGCTGCGTGTACACCTGGCCGATCCGCCGGTCGATGGCCCGGTTGAAGAAGCGCTGGCGGGTCGGGAGGGCGGTGCCGGTCGTGGCGCCGTGGTTCCAGGGCTTCACGACGGCGTGGCGCTGATCGGAACCCAGGCTGGCGTACAGCTCCTGCACGAGGTTTTCGGCGGGGCTGGGTGCGTTGACGACCGGCGCGGTGTTGCTCGCGGCGCGGGGGGCGTCCGCGAAGACGGACGGCGCGGCGGCGGCCAGACCGCCCACGGCCAGGAGCGAGGCGGCGCGCCCGGTGACCACGCGGATGAAGCCGCGGCGGTCGAGGTTGGCGTCGGCCGGCTCGACGTGCTCGTCGCAGTCGGGGCAGTTGGGCTTGAGGTCTTCGGACATGAGAGGGTCTCCTTAGTAGGGGTGAGGGCTGGCACCGGCCCTCGGCGGCGGGGCCCAGTAAGCTGTCTTCCATCATGTTCAACCCCGTGGGCGGCGTCAAGTGGCGAGATTGGATTGCCACCCGGCGCGGCGCCAGGCCTTGACCTATAGTTGAAGGAACGCCGCGCACCCCTTCCCTCGCCCCGCCATCCCGGAGACGTACTCGATGCCGCGAGCATGGCTGTCCCGCTTCGCGATTCTGCCCGCCTGTGTATTCCTGCCGTTGGCGGCCGGCACGGCGTCGGCCGGCAGGGGCGGGCCGCCGCTGGTCCGGTCCGCGAAAAGCGGAGCGTGGTCGGCGGCCTCCACCTGGGAGGGCGGCAAGGCGCCGGGCGCAGGGGCGCGCGTCCAGGTCCGCGAAGGGCATGTCGTCGTTTACGACACCAGCAGCGGTCCGCCAATCCGCGCCGTCCACGTCGCCGGCACCTTGACCTTCGCGCGCGACCGCGACACGAAGCTGGAGGTTGGGGTCATCAACATCCAGGCGGGCGAGGCTTTCTCCGAGGACGGCTTTGACTGCACCGCCCATCTGCCGGCGATGGCAGGAGGGGGGACCCGGCCGGCCCTGGAGGTCGGCACGCCGGGCCAACCTCTCGACGCCAGGTACACGGCGACGATCCGCCTGCGCTATTTCGACGGCCTCGATGCCAAGTCCGCGCCGGCCCTGGTGTGCTGCGGCGGCCGCCTCGACCTGCACGGCGCGCCGCTGAGCCGCACCTGGGTCAAGCTCGGCGCCACCGCCAGGCAAGGCGACAGCCGCGTCACCCTGGCCGAGGCGGTGACGGGCTGGAAGGCGGGCGACCGCGTGATCGTCACCGCGACGCGCGGCAACCGCAGCGGCCTCACATCGACGCGCCGCCCCGGCCGCGGCAACGGCGAGATCTTCACGGAAGAGCGGACAGTCAAGGCCGTGCGCGGCGCCGAGGTCGTCCTCGATCGGCCGCTGGTACACGAGCACCTCGGCGAGGGCGAGTACCGCGGCGCCATCGCGAACCTGAGCCGCAATGTCGTCATCGAGTCCGCCGAGCCGCGCGGCCTGCGCGGACACACGATGTACCACCGCGGCTCGGCCGGCGCGATCGGCTACGCCGAGTTCCGCCACCTCGGCAAGGAGGGCGTGCTCGGCCGCTACCCGATCCACTTCCACCTCGTCGGCGCCACCATGCGCGGCAGCTCCGTGATCGGCGCCTCGATCTGGGGCAGCCACAACCGCTGGCTCACGATCCACGGCACGAACTACCTCGTCGTCCGCGACTGCGTCGGCTACCGGAGCGTGGGCCACGGCTTCTTCATGGAAGACGGCACGGAGGTCTTCAACGTCCTCGACCGCAACCTGGCGGTGCAGGCGTTTGCGGGCAAGCCGCTGCCGCGGCAGGCCCTGGCGTTCGACGAGAACGAGGGGGCGGGTTTCTGGTGGGCGAACAGCCACAACACGTTCACGGACAACGTCGCCTGCGAGAACGACCGCTACGGCTTCCGCTTCGAGGCGACCGCCGGCAGCCGCTTCCGCCCGGCGCTGCGCGTGCAGCAGCGCGACGGCAGCGTCCACCGCGTTGATATTCGCACCCTGCCGTTCGTGCGCTTCGACGGCAACGAGGCGCACTGCGACGGTATGTACGGCTTCAACCTCGGCGAGGGCGTCGAGCGCGTCGGCCCCGACACGCGGCATCCGTTCGTCATCCGCAATATGAAGATATGGGAGGTCCATTATGCCTTCCGGCCGCAGTCGCCGTCGGTGCGCGTGGAGGACATGCGGATCGCGCGGGCGGAGTACGGGGTTTACCACCCGAACTACGACAACCACGTTTACCGCAACCTGTACCTCGACGACGTGGACGCCGAGCCGTTCAACCGCGGCCACGACGACGACAGCATCCAGTACGGCCCGCTGGTGGTGGACGGCCTGACTTTCGCGAAGGTCCAGTACAGCGACACGCCGCTGATCCAGATCAGCGACAACAACCCGACGGGCCGGGCAGTGTCGCACTTCCGCAACGTGAAGGTGGTGGAGCGACGGGACGTGAAGCGGCCGCGGGCGCTGGTGGACCTGGGCGGCGGCTCACGCGAGAACCCGAAGACGGCCCTGGGCGTGCCGATCTACCTGCACGATTATTACGGACCGGGCAGGTGCGCGAAGGTGGTGAGCACGCGGGCGCGGGACTGGCGCGGCGACGGCAACGCATACCGCCGCGAGCCGCCGCTGACCGGCACGGAATCCGTGGTGGCCGAGGTGCAGGGCGTGGCGTTCCCCGGCGTGGCACCGCCGCGCGACGACCAGGCGCCGGTGACGGTCATCACGCACGTCGGCTGGTTGGAGGCTGGGAAGTTGGTGGTGCGCGGGACGACGTCGGACAACGGCAAGGTGGTGCGCGTGGCGGTCAACGGCGAGGAGGCGCGGGCGCTGCGGCCGAACTTCGCGGAGTGGGAGGCGGTGCTGACCGACGTGCGGCCGGGGCGGCTGGAACTGCGGGCGTACGCGGAGGACGCTGCGGGAAACGTCGAGGAGTTGCCGCACCAGCGCGTCGTTACAGTCGGACGCTGAGTGCAGCGGGGAGCAAGGCTCGCGGGGTGATCGGGGGGCCGCTGCCGTTACCGCACTTCAAGAGTGTGCTGCGGGTTGCCGCGTTTATCCGGCTGTCGGGACAGCCGAAACGACCTCCCGAAGACAATCGATTTGAGCCACCCTCCTTGCCGACGGACGGGGACGTATCCCCTGGCGTTGTACCGCAGCATGTCGAAGCTGGTCTGGTCCCCGCGGGCATCCACGATCCAGTATTCTGCGATGCCCGCCTGCCAGTACAGGTCGCGCAAGGTGACGGTGTCCTTCTCGACGGAACTGGTGCTGACCACTTCGAGAACCATGTCGGGCGTTCCTTCCAGTTCGACGTAGCCCTCGGTGCGGCCTTCCACGAACCGTGCCCGGCCGCTTGCCAGGGCCACTTCCGAGACGAATACTCCATCGGGACCGGAACTGAAGTCGGCCGCCACGTTGGTCAACAAGACGCCGTCGCCGAAATACTCGCCGAGTTGCGCCGCCTTCGCGACGCCGAGCAGGCCCAAAGTAAACTCGTCCTTGACCTTGACGTGCGTGAAGAGTTGTTCGTGACTCATGTCCATCCACACCTCGTCGTTGAGGTAGCAGACGCGCACCTCCTCAGAGAAGCCTTCCGAATCCACCCAGCGGCGGAAGGACTCCAGATCCTGGACCCATCCTGGGATCCGGACCGATTTGCGGTCGAGGACAATGGTGCTCATGCCAAACCTCCATTCGCTGCCCCAGGCGACAGGCCGTGGCCCTCATGCTTCACGTCACTTCAAGCGTGAACTCCGGATCCCCCTCGGAGTCGGTTTGCCTGACCAGCCGCAAGAGCTTCCCGAAGACCTTCGACTTCATCCAGCCATCCTGCTTCCGGGTAGCGCCGTACCCCTTGGCCGTGTGCCGCAGGATCTCGAACAGCAGCTCCTCACCGCGCGCGTCCACCAGCCAGTATTCGGGGATCCCTGCCTGCCAGTAGAGTTCTCTCAAGGTCACCGTATCCTTGTGGACAGAACTGGTGCTGACCACCTCCAGAACCATGTCCGGGGTCCCTTCCAACTCGACGACGCCCTCATCGCGCCCTTCCACCAAGATGACTCGGCCGCGCTTCCGGCTGAGGTGAGACACGAAAGCGCCGTCCGGCTGCACACTCAGGTTTGCCTCCACGTTGGTCAACAGCATCCCCTCGGCAACGTAGCGGCCAAGCTTCCGCGCTTTCGTCACCCCGGTGAGGGCAAAGGCGAACTCGTTCTTGATCTGGTTGTGCGTGAAGAACTGTTCCTTGCTCATGTCCACCCACACCTGGCCGTTGAGGTAGCAAACGCGCAACTTCTCGGGGACGGCGTCGGAGTGAACCCACTCGCGGAAAGATTCGAGATCCTTGACCCATTCGGGAATATCGATGGAATCGCGATCGACAACAACCGTGTGCATGGCGCACCTCCTTGCCAGACAGGGTTTCCTCGCTTCAGGTCCACGACGGCGGGGGGTTACTCAACATACACGAACTCATTCACATTCAGCAACGCCTGGCAGAACTGAACCAGCGCCTTCTCCTCCGCCGCGGTGGTTTCTTGCCCCTGCGCGGCGAAGAACCGCCGCGCTGCCGCCCGGTCCGCCTCGTCCGGCGACCGCCCCAGCGCCAGCGCGAACGCCGCCTCCACTTGCCGCTCCCGGTCGCCGCCAGCACGCGCCAGCACGCGCCGCGCGAACGCCTTCGCCCTCGCGAAACTGAACTCGTTGTTCAGCAGGAACAGCGCCTGCAGCGGCACCGTCGAGACGTGACGGCGGCCGCAGC
>JBBRPS010000689.1:0-5529 GCA_038227745.1 Gemmatales bacterium
AAGGTCTTCGCCAAGCAGCTGATGCGCCACGCCGACGTGCCCACGGCCGAGTTCCGCGTCTGCGACCACCCCGACCCGGCCCGCCACTACGTCGAGTCGCGCGAGTACCCCGTCGTCGTCAAGGCCGACGGGCTGACGGCCGGCAAGGGCGTGATCGTTTGCTCCAACACCGAGGAGGCGCTCGGCGCGATCGACCGCATCATGGTCCGCGAGGAGTTCGGCCGCGCCGCCGGCCGGCAGGTCATCATCGAGAAACGGCTGGAGGGCGAGGAACTGAGCATCCTGGCGCTGGTGGCGGGGCGGGCCATCGTGCCCCTCGAGCCGACGCAGGACCACAAGGCGGCGTTCGACGGCGACACCGGCCCGAACACCGGCGGCATGGGCGCCTGCTGCCCGGCCCCACTGGCCACGCCCGAACTGCTGCACACCATCGACGCCTCGGTCCTGGTGCCGACGGTCCATGCCATGAAGCGGTCGCGGCGGCCGTTCCGCGGCGTGCTGTACGCCGGGCTGATGGTCACCAACCAGGGGCCGCGCGTGCTGGAGTTCAACTGCCGCTTCGGCGACCCCGAGGCGCAGCCGCTGCTGCTGCGCCTGCGGACCGACCTGCTCGACCTGCTGGAGGCGGTGGTGGACGACCGCCTGGGCGAGTTCACGGAAGGCAAGCTGGACTGGGACCCGCGGCCGGCGGTGTGCGTGGTAATGGCGAGCGGCGGCTACCCTGGGAGCTACAGCAAGGGCAAGGAGATCACCGGCCTGGCCGAGGCCGCGAAGCTGCCCGACGTGAAGGTCTTCCACGCCGGTACCAGGCTGGACCGCGGCGACGTGGTGACCGATGGCGGCCGCGTGCTGGGGGTGACGGCCCTGGGCGAGACGCTGGCGCAGGCGAAGGAGCGGGCGTACGAGGCGGTGGGGCGCATCCACTTCCACGGGGCCTTCTACCGGCGCGACATCGCCGACAGGGCGCTGCGCCGGCCCGACGACCCCGCGCGGCCGCAGTGACCCGCCGGCGTCAGCGCGAGGCGGTTGCCGCTGTCCCCGTGCGGACGTAGAGCACCGCGTCGCGCGACTGGAACGCTCGCGCCCAGGCCGGCGACCGGGCCACGCGCTCCAGCAGTCCGGTCCGAGCGTGGTAGGCCGCATCGAGGACGAGGTAATCCACGGCATGAGCGTCGAGGACCGCCTCCCAGCCCGGCAGGCCGCACGTGACCGCGGTGTACTCCTCCCAGACTCGATCCGGGTAGATCTCGATGCGCCCGTCCATGAAGATCTTGTAGTCGGGGTTGCCCGACCACCCCAGGTACTCGCCCCACTCGAAGCGACTGAAGATGCGTCCGGGTCGCCCGCCGTCGCGGAGGTGGCGGTGGACCGCCTCCAGGTCGTCCTCCACGAGCGGCCCCTGCCGCGACACACGCAACAGTGGGTTGTACCGCTGCAGCCCCGGCAGGGCGAAGGCCACCGCCAGCACGATCAGCCCGAAGACCACCGCGGCCCCGACCGAGGGGCCTTCCGCCTCCGCCGGCCCGCCGGCCGGTCGTTTCGTCAGCGCCGCGAACAGGTCGGCGAGCATGGGCGCCAGGACGAGCAGCCACCACGCGACCATCCGCACCGAGGTGAAGGCCAGCGGCAGGAAGCAGCCGATCAGACACACGTCGCGCGCCGACAGGGGGCAACCGTGGCGGCGGCGGGCGGCGACGAACAGCCCGGCGAGGAGGAGCAGGGAAACGAAGAAGGCGACGCCGATCCACTGGTCGAGGGTCGGCGCGACCCACTCGTCGATCCGGCGCACCGCCGCCGTATTCGAGGTCAGGCCCACGTACTCGTAGATGCCCCAGCCGTACGGGTTGAGGAGCGTTGCGGCGGCGCTCGCCCCGAGGCACACGGCCAGCGCGCGCACGCGGCCGTCGGTCCAGAGGGCGCCGCGGCGCTGCGCCTCCCAGGCGGCGGCCAGCAGGAAGCAGCCGATCAGCATCAGCCCGGCCGGGAACGCGCCGTGGAGGTTCGCCCACAAAGCGAGGATCGGCGGGCCGAGCCAGAGCAGGCCGGGGCGGCGCCCGGAGCGATCGAGGGCCGCATAGAGGGCGACGAAGAGCAACAGCGAGAAGGTCTGCGGCCGGATCGTCAGCACGTTCCACAGGCCGAAGAAGGTCAGCACGCCCACCGCGGTCGCCGCCCCCAGGCTGCCGCACCGGCGCCGGCAGAACCACGCGAGCAGGGCGAGGGCGGCGGCCAGCGTCAGGGCGTTGATGGCCCGGACCAGGTCCAGGCCGCCCTGCTCGAACAGCGCGTGATAGGCGACCTGGCTGAGCCAGTTGATGTCGCGAAAGGGCTGGCCGGAGACGGTGTAGGTGAAGCGGTCCTCGTCCACGAGGCGGCCCTCGGCGCAAATGGCGCGGCCGCGGGCGAGGTGGTGCCAGAAGTCGGCGAGGTAGTTGCGGTCGGTTGCCAGCGCCAGGAAGACCAGCGCGGGGACGAGCGCCACGCGCACCCAGACGTCCGTCGGAATCAGCCGCCGCGCGAGCGCCGTCATGCGCAGTCCCTCACTCTCGGCCGCGGGCGTCCCGGCCGGGTCGCTCAACTATAGGTCGTTTTCGGCGTCGAGGCGGAATCGGCCGTCCGCTCGGGAGAGGCCGGGCGTAGCGGAAGTGCGTGTGAGAGGGGTGGGGGACGGGCGGAAAACGATTTTTTCTCTCGCCAGGCGCTTGCAACACGGCCAGCGCCGGTGTAGAACCTCATCCAACCCCCCAACACAACAAGGATCGCGACCGAGTACCTTGATCCGGGCGGGGGTGAGAGGATGACTTGTTGTAAGTGATCAACGTGCTTGGTCGCCAGAAAGGATCAGATGCGATATGGGGCCTTTTGCAGTGGGGCCTTTGGCTCCTGGTGAACCGCTGTTTTTCGTCGTGGGTGCCGTGGTCCTCATCGGCCTCGTCGGCCTGCTGCTCGTCATGCGCAACAAGCGCGACGAGGATTGACGCCCCGCGGACGCACCTCGCGCCACTCCGGTGACCCCGTCAGCCATCGCCTCTCCCCGCGGCGTGGGGCCGCGGCCCCACGCCAGCTTTACGCCTTCTCCCGGAATCGGAACAGCCGCGGTCCGTCGGACCGCGGCTGAAGGTGCGCCTACCCCCCGGCAGGCTCGAGCGACGGGAGTGCTATCGGCGCGAGGAGATCTGACACTAGCCCGAAGCGCCAGCGAGGGACGGTCCCTCGCTGGCGCTTCGGGCTTGTGTCAGATCTCCCTGCGCCGAGTATAGGAAGCCTTTCCTACGTTCAAGGCGTTACCCCCGCGCGCGGTTCAGCGTTGTCGGGAGAGTCCGGGGTTTCCTCGAGGCTGGGCGGCCGTCCGCGGACGATGTCGCCGACGGCGCCCAGGGCCAGGAGGGCGAGGCCCACGGTGCTGATCACCAGCAGCCAGAACGCGGCGAGTGCCTCGTCCCCGGCGGACCTCACCCAGACCACGATCCCGAGGTACGCCAGGGCGGTCATGCAGACAAACACGACCAACCGGAGGAACAGCTGCGCCATCCGCCCGTCCCTTTCGGCGTCACCGCTTGCCGATGCAGTAGAGGTTCCGGTCGGTGCGGAGCAGCAGTTGGCCGTCGCTGACCGCGATCGAGGCGTTGGCGCGGCTATCGTCGTCGTCGAACACGTTCCGCGCCAGCAGCTCGAACTTCGGCCGCGCCGCCACCACGTAGGTGCCGTTCTTCTGAGAGACGAAGTAGAGCCGGCCCTCGGCGAGCACCGGCGAGGCATAGATGAGGCCCGAGGGGGGCTTGAGCCGCTCCTGGTAGACGAACTTCCCCGTCGCGGCGTCCTGGCAGTAGATCACGCCGGCGTTGTCGCTCGCCCAGTAGAGGTGGCCATCGTGGTAGACGGGCGAGGAGACGTTCGACCCCCGCTTGACGTGCCACAGGACGTGGGTCTTCGTCACGTCGCCACGGCCGCCCGCCTTGACCGCGAGCGACGTGCTGCCGCCGCCGATGGCGTACACCACGCCATCGTGGGCGACCACGCTGGGGCAGACGTAGCGGTGGACGCCGTCCGCGCGCCACAGTTCCTTGCCGGTGTCGGGGTTCAGCCCCAGGATCCAGTTCTCGATGCTGACGACCAGCTCGACCTCCTTCGAGGGCGCCGTCACCAGCACGGGCGTGTTCCACGCGCTGCGGATGTTTTTGGCGCGCCAGACTTCCTTGCCCGTCATCTTGTCGAGGGCCAGGAGCGTGCCGCTCTCGACGCTGGCGTTGACGATCAGCAGATCCTTGTAGAGTACGGGCGAGGTGGCCGAACCCCAGCCGCTGGTCCCCTTGCCGACGAGGACGTGCCAGAGTTGCTTGCCGTCGAGGTCGAGGCAGAACACGCCCGACTTGCCGAAGAAGACATAGAGGCGCTCACCGTCCGAGGTGGGCGTGCTGGAGCTGTAGCCGTGGTACGACCCCTCGCCGCGGTACTGGTGTTCCGGCAGGACGGGGGCGAACTCCTTCGTCCAGAGGATCTTGCCGTTCTTGCGGTCCACGCAGAGGACGTGCCGCTTCAGCTCGTTCATGTTGCCGGGGTCGGAGGTGTCGAGGGCGTAGCCGGTGTAACAGGTCAGGAAGATGCGGTCCCCGATGGTCACCGGGCTGGACGTGCCCGGCCCGGGGAGAGGAGTCTTCCAGACGATGTTCTTCTGCGAGGACCATTCGAGCGGCAGGCCCTTCTCGGTGCTCGTGCCCAGGCCGCCCGGGCCGCGGAATTGCCGCCAATCCGCCCCCGCAAGGGCGCTGACGCCGAACACGGCGAGGAAAAGATACGGAAGTCGGCGACCGTGTCGCATGGTAAGCCCCCCGGTAGTAGGCTCTCGATCGAGTCTCACACAGGATCCGGCTTGTGGTGCAGGCGGGACGCCTGCACCACAAGCCGGAGATCTTCAGCCGGACCACGATTCAGGCCAGGACCGCCCGGACCGGCGCGCCGCCGTGCGCGATCGACACCGGCCGGCCCGTCAGGTCGGGCACCATCATCTCCGGATCGACGCCGACGAGGTGATACACCGTCGCGGCGAGGTCGCCCGGAGTGACGGGGAAGTCGCGCGGGAAGGCGCCCTGCCTGTCGCTGGCGCCGTGGACCATCCCCGCGCGTACGCCCCCGCCCGCCAGCAGACAGAAGCCGCACTGCGGCCAGTGGTCGCGGCCGGCGTTGCGGTTGATCCGCGGCGTCCGACCCATGTCGCCGGTCACCAGCACGAGCGTCGTGTCCAGCAGGCCGCGCACGTCCAGGTCGTGCAGCAGCGCCGACACCGCCCGGTCGAGGAACGGCAGCAGCCAGTGCCGCAGCATGTTGAAGTTGTTCGCGTGCGTGTCCCAGTGGCCGTTCCCCCGCGCTTCGGTGTGGACCGTCAGGAACGTCACGCCCGCCTCGACCAGCCGCCGCGCCAGCAGCACGCTGGAGCCGAACAGGTCACGGCCGTACCGATCGTGTACCGCCGCCGGCTCCCGCGACAGATCGAACGCCGCCCGCGACGCCGGCGAGAGCAACAGGTCGAAC
>JBBRPS010000690.1:0-5526 GCA_038227745.1 Gemmatales bacterium
AACCCCCGTGACGCGCGGCGGGCAGAGCCGCCTCCTACCAACCCCCGTGACGCGCGGCGGGCAGAGCCGCCTCCTACCAACCCCCTCGCCCCCGCTTCGGGGGCGAGGGGAGCAAGAAGTGGACAGCCGCACCGGGTTGGTGCATGAGTGCCGGCCGGGGCGAAACGCTACAGCGCGGTGGCGCAGAATCATCCAGCCCTTCGGCGCGCCTCCGAGAAGGGGACCATCTCCGTGCCCGGGCCGCCGCGGGTGTCTCCGTAAGACCCAGTGAAAGCAAGGCTTAAGACCGCGCCCGCGGCGGGGGCGGTTTCCGCGCCCGCCGCGGTATGGCAATTGCGTCAAGTAATCCTGTCGGTCCGAACCATTCACACCCACACCTGCCAGGCCGGAGTTGTGGGGTTCTCGGCCCATGATGGACTCACAATATCCACTTTCCCATCTGTCAGAGACGCGATTTCCTGGCGGGTTGTCCACCAAAGGCCGAACCGGCGAGACGTTCCCTCTGTCCCTCTCGTGGATGAGCGAGGCCCCGTGCAAGCCTCCTCCCTATTCCAGAGCAAGAGTAGCTCATGCCCTTCCTAACGCCGAACAAGGTAGAACAACTCCTGAAAGAAGCCCACACACCAACAGACCTGTTCGCCAGGGCGTCGTATGACGACCTCGTCCGCGCCCTCCTGCCGGGCGGTAACGCCGGCGACCGGCGGGCCGCGGCGCTGCTCCAGCGGGTGCAAGCCCTTCACGAGCACTTCCGCAGGGTTCAAGAACTCTACGAGCAACTTCACGACCCGCCGGTGACCGTGACAGGCCCGAGGCGCACCTACCTCCTGCTCCGCCTCCTCGCGGTCGGCGACGCGAACGACGTCCATCTCGCGACTTCCGCGTACGACCCCGAAACCGCCGCTGAGCCGTATTACGCCCTGAAAATCGCCCGCGTCCCGGAGGGGAATGCCCTCCTCGACAACGAGCAGAATGCCCTCTCGGAGCTGCTCGCCGTGGCGGGTGAAACCACCTACGGGAAGTACCTCCCCGCCCTCGAAGAGTCCTTCACCATGACGGACGGGTTCGCGCGGCGCATCAACGTCTTCGCATACGAGCCGGGGTTCTGCACCCTGGAGCAGGTCCACGACCGCCACCCCGCCCTCGACGGCCGGCACCTCGCCTGGATCTTCAAGCGCCTCCTGACCGCCCTGGGCTTCAGCCATCGGCAGGGGACGGTCCACGGGGCGGTCCTCCCCTGCCACGTCCTGCTCCACGCCGCCAACCACGGCCTCCGGCTCGTCGGCTGGGGGCACAGCGTCGAGGCGGGGCAGCGGCTTCAGACAATCCCAACACGCTATCGCGCCTGGTATCCGCCCGAGGTGACGGAGCGACGGCCCGCGTCCACGGCGACGGACCTGTTCCTGGCGGCGCGCTGCCTCGTCTATCTCGCGGGCGGCGACCCCGTGCGCGGCGCCATGCCGGAGACGGTGCCGGCCGCCATGCGGCAGTTCTTCAAGGGCTGTCTGCTCCCCGGCGTGTACATGCGGCCGGACGATGCGTGGGGCGTCCTGGACGAATTCGACGAGCTGCTCCAGCAGCTCTATGGCCCACCGAAGTTTCACCCACTCACCATGACCTGAGGAGGTCCTCATGGGCAGCACACACTGGTCGGACGAGCACTACAAGGACCGGGCGCGGCTCCGCGCCCACACCGGCAAGGACGCTTTCGAGCACGACGACGCGATCCGCCACGGCACGGCCGCGCGCCAGGTCCATCAGAAGATGAACCCGCGCGGCGTGAAGGTGCGTGAGTCGCGCGACAGCGAGGCCCACCCCGAGAGCCACGCGGTCGGCGTCCTCTTCGACGTGACGGGCAGCATGCAGTCGGTGCCGCGCGTCCTGCAGCAGAACCTGCCGCGGCTGATGGGCCTGCTGCTCCGCAAGGGCTACTTGGAGCATCCGCAAATCCTCATCGGCGCGATCGGTGACGCCACCTGCGACGCGGCGCCGCTGCAGGTCGGGCAGTTCGAGTCCGGCATCGAGATCGAGGAGGACCTGGGGAAGCTCTACCTGGAGGGCGGCGGCGGCGGCCACATCACCGAGTCGTATGAGCTGGCGCTGTACTTCATGGCCCGCCACACCGCGATGGACTGTTACGAGAAGCGCCGCAAGCGCGGCTACCTGTTCGTGCTCGGCGACGAGATCCCGTACGCACGGGTCAAGCGGAAGGAAGTCGAGAAGTACCTCGGCGAGAAGCTCCAGGCGGACATCCCGGTCGCGGACATGATCGCGGAACTGAAGAGGACTTATGATGTCTACTTCATCCTGCCGCAGATGACGAGCGGCTGGGGTAACGAGGAGATTCACCAGCGCTGGGTGGAGCTGCTGGGCCAGCACGTGCTGCGGCTGGAAGACCCGGCGGGCGTGTGCGAGCTGATCGCGTCCACCATCGGCATCGCCGAGGGCAAGGTGGACCTGGAGAGCGTCGTCGATGACCTGGAGGAGGCCGGCTCAACGGCCGCGGTCGCCCAGGCGGTCGGGCGGGCGCTTCAGCCCATCTCCGCCGAGAGGGGCAAGGTCGTCGCGGACGGTCCCGGTTTGACGCGGCTGTGACATCCCCTCGTAGACGACTCGCTCCGCGAGTCGCGATGGCGTCCCCACCGTAACTCGCGGTGGCGTTCCCACCGCGACTCGCGGAGCGAGTCGCCTACGAAGCAACAGGTTTGGAGTCCTCATGCGCCGGGCGATTATCACCGTCGGCCTGGGCTTCGGCGACGAGGGCAAGGGGGCGACCGTCGATTACCTGACGCGGCGGTACGGCGCCGACCTCGTGGTCCGCTACTGCGGCGGCAGCCAGGCCGGTCACAACGTGCAGCTCCCCGATGGCCGCCGTCACACGTTCTCGCAGTTCGGGGCCGGGACGCTGGCCGCGCCGGTCCGCACCTACCTCGGCCCGAATGTCATCATCGACCCGCCCGCGCTGCTGCGCGAGGCGCGGCACCTGTCCGAGCTGGGCGTCCATGACCCAATCGGCCTGCTCACCGTCCACCCGCGCTGCCTGGTGACCACGCTGTGGCACAAGGCGCTGAACCGCGTGCGCGAGCTGTCCCGCGGAGCGGAGCGGCACGGCTCGTGCGGCCAGGGCATCGGCGAGGCCCGCAGCTACTGGCTCAGGCACGGCGAGGACGCGCTCTTCGCGGGAGACCTCCGCGCGCCGGACATCCTCCGCGCGAAGCTCGAATTGCAGCGCCAGCGGGCCTTGCTCGAATTGCAAGAGTTTACGGACCGCCTCGATGAAGAATTGCTGCGCGAGCTCGACGTCTGGGACCTGGACACCGAGGCGGCGGCGGGCGATCTGAGCGAGGTGGTGCGCGAAGGAGTCGCGATCGGCCCCACCGTCCCGGAGCACGAGACCGCGCTTTTCGAGGGGGCGCAGGGCGTCCTGCTGGACGAGTACCGCGGCTTCCACCCGCACACCACCTGGAGCACGGTCACCGCCCACCACGCCTGGGAGCTGGTCCAGCAGACGGGGGCGGAGGCGGTCAGCGTCCTCGGCATCACGCGCGCCTACACCACGCGGCACGGCGACGGCCCGTTCCCGACCTTCTCGCCCGAACTGACCGCCCGTCTCGCAGACCCCGGAAATCCCTGGAATGCGTGGCAGGGCAATATCCGGTGCGGGTGGCTCGACTTGCCACTCCTCCGCTACGCCGCCGCCGTGGCCGGGCCGCTCGACGGCATCGTCGTGAATCACCTCGACCAGGTCGCGGACGCCGGCTTCCTGGTCTGCGACGCCTACCGCGGGGTAACCCCCGTCCCCTCCGCCGTCCCCAACCTGGCGTGGCAGGGCCGCCTGACCCAGCAGGTGCGGCAGGGGGAGCCCGTGCTTTCCCGCGCCACGCCGGACAGCATCGTTCGCGCTCTCAACGAGATTGCCCCGGTCGTCGTTAGGGGTTTCGGCCCGACGCATGAGGGGCGCCGTTCCGACGAATTGCCGTTCCGCACGCGGCGTCGCCGGGGCTGACCATCCGGGGTTGGAGTCCCGGCGGTAATTGTATCTCACACCTGTGTCTCAGCGAATCCCCCGCCAACGACAGTGTCCGGGATCCCTTCGATCACACAAAGGGCGGGATTTTCTCCGGCCGCCTGGAGCAACTCTTCGAGGGCTTCGGGGGCCGGGGCGCTGGCGGCCACGCATGTGCCGTCCGCGCTCCACGCCACCCACAGCCCGGCGTAGCCGGATAGTTCTTCCCCAGGGAACGCGGCCCGGTTGGCCAGGAACTTGCGGCGGTTCTCCAGGTAAGCAGGCATGTCAAGGGGCATGGCCTCGTCCCTCCGTTACGACTGAGCTACTTGCTATTCTACCACTGCCAGTCTTCCAACGTCAGTCCCGGAACCCGGCTGAATTCGGACGTGTTGTGCGTCACAAGTGTCAGCCCGTTGGCCAGGGCGATGGCCGCAATCATGAAAGCATTCGTGTCGAGCAGGTGGTTCACGAAAGCGGCTCCCGCTCCTCGTACTCGCCTTGCGGGGGTCGCTCGAAATCCCCCTGCCACTTGCCCGCCGTCGCCAGCACGGCCTGCCGCCACTCTTCCGCAGCCGGCACAGGGCCAGGGACTGGCTCAACCGTGACCCGCACGTCTCGATTGGCGTCCGCCGTTTCGAGGGGCAGAGTCAGGTGCAGGACGCCGTCCGGCCCGACCTTCGCTGTCACAACAATTCGAGTCATGGTGCCACCTCCTCGTTCCCTCCCTCAGAAGGGGAAATCGCACTTGTCCTCTCCCTCTTCTCCTCACTCGGGAAGTCCTGGCTTCGTGGCGAGGAGGTAAAACCGTAAAAGAGCGAAAAAGTTACGGAGTCCTCACGCCGGGACGGAACACCACCCGGAAGCCGATGCCGTAGCTACGGTTGCCGGGCTCGTACCTGACGCGCTGGGCCGTGCGGCAATTCACGCCGTAGTAGCCCCACGACCCGCCGCGCAGCATACGGCGGTTCTCAGAGTTTGATTTGGGTCCTTGGGGATCTTCTATGGGGCTGTTCCTGTAGTAATCCTTGTCATACCCGTCCTGGCACCACTCCAAGACATTGCCGTGCATGTCATATAGCCCCAGGCGGTTCGGCTCGTACGATCCCACTCGACAGGTGCGGTTCAGGACTTTACCTTTGGTTCCACCGCCGTATGGATTTTCCGCCCAGAAGTTGGCCTGCCCGAAGGAGAGCGAAGAGCTGGGCTTGAGGAAGTGGAAAGGCGCCGGGGAAGAAACAGGCCCTCCCCGACAAGCATATTCCCATTCCGCCTCGGTCGGCAAGTGGTACACCCGTCCAGTCTCTTGCTCTTTTGCCAACGCCGACAGCCGCTTGCAGAACTCCACGGCGTCCTCCCAGCTAACCGTCTCCACGGGGAAATCGCCGGTGTCCAGGCCCGCCACCGTTTTCTTGCCGCCTCCCTCTGCCGAAAAGTAGCTGGGATTCTTGTCCATGACCTTCCTGTATTGGGCCTGCGTCACCTCGTGGATACCCATGTAGAACGGCTGCGTGATCTGCACC
>JBBRPS010000691.1:0-5475 GCA_038227745.1 Gemmatales bacterium
CCTGCACTGAATTCAGGAGAGCCGCGACAGCCCGTGTTGTCGCGCTTTCCGCATGAATTCTGCGGTTTCCGAAGAGTGACACCACACTGTCATCGCTACCGACTTGGATGCAAGTTTTCGTGCCAGAAACACTAGAGGCGGCGCACCCCGAAATACCCTTCCCGCGGACGGATACCGGTAAGTACAGCACCTCCTCCGAGGCGCTGCAGGACTTGGCCGACGTCGTGCCGTTTGTGAAGTTGCTGCTGGAGTGCCGCGAGACCGAGAAGCTGGTCAGCTCGTTCCTCTGCAAGATGGGCAGGAAGGTGCTGCATCCCTCCTTCAACGTGCTGGTGGTCTCGGGCCGGACCAGTTCCTTCGGGGAGATCAACGCTCAAAACCTGCCCACCCGCGACGAGGTGCGCTCCTGTTTCGTGCCCTCACCCGGCCACGTGTTCATTGACGCGGATTACAAGACGATCGAGTTGGCCACGCTCGCTCAGGCGTGCGTCGCCCAGTTCGGCCTCGACTCCCAGATGGCCGCGGCGATCAACGCGGACCAGGACCTGCACACCCTCGTCGCCGCTCGGGTCACCAGCAAGGACCCGGAAGAGGTGACCAAAGCGGACCGGAAGAAGGCCAAGCCAATCAATTTCGGCAAGCCCGGCGGCATGGGCGCCGCCAAGCTGAAACAGTACGCGAAGGCGTCGTACGGCGTCCGCCTGACCGACGAGGAGGTCCAAAACCTGTCGGACGCCTGGTTCGAGCTGTTTCCCGAGATGAAGGGCTTCCTCGGGGACACCAACGACACGTGGGCCGAGTTGGCCAGGTTCCTGGAGCTGACCCCGGCGTCCCACTACGAGCACACGGGCGACCGCCGGTTCTACGGTCACCCGGACAACAAGGGCCGTCAGCAGAAGCCCCACGCGATCCTGGGGGCTATGGCCCTCAAGGTATTCCGAGAAGTGGCTCCACGGATCGGGACCGGGAAGCCCTACCCGGCCACCGACCTCGATTACTTCTGGTCCCGCCTCGAAGCGCGGAAGGACTTGTTGCCGAGCGCCGTGCAGAGCGCCGTCACCCAGAGGCAGCCATCGCCGCGGCTGCACCGGGAGGTGCGGTCCCTGGTGGGCCGCGCCCCCGTGTTCACCCTCACTGGAAGATTACGGGCCAGGGCGACCTACAGCGCCAGGCACAACACCGTCTTCCAGGGCCTCGCCGCCGACGGCGCCAAGCTGGCCCTGTGGCTGCTCTGGCGGGCCGGCTACCGCATAGTCAATTTCATCCACAATCAAGTTCTCGTGGAAGTCCCCGCCAACTCGGACCTGAAAAAGCGTGCGGACGACATCCGCGACCTCATGGTCGAGGGCATGAAGGCCGTCGTGCCCGACGTGAAGGTGGGCGTCAGCTACGCCGCCACGGACCGCTGGCACAAGGACGCGGAGGCCGTCCTCGACAACAAGGGGAAGAAGCTGTCCCTCTGGCACCCACCACAAGGAAAGGGGAAAGCGCATGCCGGAGCCTGAAGATGCCGTCATGGTGGAACTGGACGCCGCCGCGTGCAAGAGCCTGCGCCGCTTCGCCCGGTCGCTCGACCGGGAGCCCTACGGCCTGCTGCTCGTGGGCGACGGCGCAGGGGAAACGTACCGCAAGCCGGCCGGTTGGGCCTGTCTCGCCTACGACCGCGGCGGGCAGAGGGCAGTCGTCCACGCGGGCGGCCTGACGGCGGGCACGAACAGCTTCAGCGAGCTGCTCCCGTACCTGCACGCCCTTTCGTTCTTCGACCAGGCGCACAAGGACGGAGGCTCCTACGGTCACCGGATCGCCATCGTGAGCGACAGCCGGGTCACGGTGCGCTCCGGCAACCGCCTGTGCCAGACGCGGGCGAAGGGCTGCCTGTGGGCCGGGATCGAGTGGTTCGAGAGGAACGGCTACGTTCTGCGCTGGCACCACGTCCGCCGCCGGTCGAGTGTCTGGAACGATCTCGTGGACACCCTGGCGGACGTGGTGCGGTCGCCCACGGCCGATCTCAATCTCGTCGCCCGGCGGGAGGCAGGTCGCCTGCTGCCGGAAGGATAGGATCGCGACGGCGTTGGTCGTCGCCAATTCAAGTGTTGCAATTCGTAAAAAGGAGGCCAAATGGCTACTGAACTGGAAACCGTGGGAACAGATTACCTCGACTCGGCCGAGTGCCAGCAGAGTCTCATGCCGTTTTTGCAATACCTCCTGAATCGCCACGAGCAGCAGGGTGGCATCACCGAGATCCTTCTCATGCCTCCGCCAAACAAGCCCAGCAGCAAGCCCATGTCCGGCTGCTTCAACCCTGAGGCTCTTGACACCTTGGTCGAATTGCTTCGACCGGAGGCGCGGGACAGGATCCCGCGCGGCCAGCACCCTCGCATCGGCGAAGCCCATGTGATGTACAACCCCCATCCGGTCGTGATGAACTCGCAGGGCAGTAGTCCGGGGGGGTTCGCACGCTGCAAGAACACCGGGCACGTCGATGTCGTGGCGTTCAGCCTCTTTGCCGTGAGCATCTCGCCTACCCGAAGCGGCATCAGTCCCATGGCCGCCGAGGAACGGGAGCAGGCCCGTCTCATCGCGAAAGCGGTGGCCGCCTTTTTCGTGCAACGTGGGATCCATCCGATCTCCATTGACGGCGGGAGCGTCTTCCAACTGCTCATCCCGACGACGCCGTATGCGGACGTCGTAAAAGCCTGCGAGGACGGCGCTGCGCTGCTCCGTCTGCTCGGCCAGCGCTTCTCCACCGAGGAGGTGCAGGTCGGCTGGGATCACTCCGCCGAGGCGGTGCAGGTACTCCCCCTCCCCGGCACCTTGCTCCTCGACGGGGACTCTGCCTCCGACATGACCGGCTACCACGTGTGGCTCTGCAAGCCTACCATGCCCGACGACGTGGACCTCTTTGGTCTTCTGGCCGAGGAACTGATCCCGTTTCGCGCGGACCACGCGCAGGGCGAACTACTCGAAACGTCCACCGTCGGGACTGAAGTGGATGACACCGTCGAGACACCCGTGGACCTTTGCGCCGGCTCGACGAGTTCGAGCACGCCACACACAACGACGCGCGTGGCAGGTACGGGCTGGGACGCCGAGACAGCCGGCAGGGTGCTCGCTGGCGTCCTCGAACGCTCCGAGTTGTCGTATCGCGTGAAGAAAAAAGGCGGAGATAAGCACTATCAATTTACGCACTGTCCGAATACCTCCGACCCGGACGGGCGACATTCGCACGAATGCGCTATCATCGTCCGCGCCGACGGCACCTTCACCGCGAAGTGCCGCCACGACCAGGACGCAACGTGGCAGACGTTCAGGCTCGCGATCGGCTGGCCGGACCACGTGCGAAACGTGATGAAGCACCTGGGCATCGCCCCGAGATCCTGCCCGTACCGGGCCACCGACTCGGGCCTCATCTACCTGCAGCGCTCCAGGGGCCGCCGCGTCAAGAGGCGGCTCACCAACTTCATCGCCCGCATCGTGCGCGACGTCGAGGAAGACGACGGCGTCGAAACGGCGCATATCTTCGAGGTCGAGGCCCGCCTCGACGGCAAGGTGAGCCGGTTCCCGCTGACGGCCGCTCAGTTCGCGGCGATGGCTTGGCCGTCGCAGCGCCTCGGCGCAGGGGCGGTGACGTTCCCGGGGGGCTCGAACGGTCACGTCCGCGCGGCGATCCAGTTACTGTCCGGGGCGGTGCCGGCCGAGAAAGTCTACAAGCACACCGGCTGGCGAATGCACGGCGACGAGCACGTCTACCTGCACGCCGACGGCGCGATCGGCAAGGACGGCCCTGTGCCGGGAGTGCGCGTCGATCTGCCCGAGCAGCTATCCCCTTATCGGCTCCCGCCGCCCCCCTCCGGGGTCGATCTCCGCAAGGCCGTGGCCGCCAGTCTGCAGGTGCTGGACGTGGCGCCCGACGCGGTCACGGTGCCGCTGTTCGGCGGCATCTGGCGGGTCGCCGTTGGGGCCGTCGATTTTGCTGAGCACGTCGTGGGCCCCAGCGGCAGTGGGAAGACGGCGCTGACGTCGCTCTACCAGCAGCACTGGGGGGGAGAATTGGACGCCCAGCATTTGCCCGGCACCTGGCTGAGTACGGCAAACGCCAATGAACTACTCGCTTTCCAGGCCAAGGACGCCGTTGTGGTGATCGATGACTTCGTCCCGAGCGGCGGCCCCTCTGAGGGAGCGCGGCAGCACCGCGAGGCGGACCGCCTGCTGCGTGCACAGGGGAACAGCACGGGGCGCGGGCGGCTGCGCTCGGACGCGACCCTCCAGTCAGCGAAGCCGCCGCGGGGACTGATGGTGAGTACGGGGGAAGCCACCCCGCGCGGGCAGAGCCTGCGGGCGCGACTGCTCGTGCTGAAGGTGCTCCCCGGGACGGTGGACTGGGGGCGCATGACCGCCTGTCAGCAGGAGGCGGCCGCGGGGCTCTACGCCGCCGCGTTTGCGGCGTTCGTTCAGTGGCTGGCACCGCGACTTGAGGAAGTGCGCCAGGGCATGCCGGAACGGCTGGCGGCCCTACGCGAACAGGCGACCGCCAGCGGCCAACACAAGCGCACGCCAGGCATCGTCGCGAACCTTTTCTTCGGCCTTGAGCTGTTCAGCAAGTTTGCTGTCGCGGCCAAGGCCCTTACCGAGGAGCAGGCCGACGCCTTCCTCAAAAGGTGCTGGAAGGCGCTGGGCGAGGTCGCGGCCGCCCAGGCGGCCCTGCAGGCCCACGGCGAGCCGACGCATCGCTTTCTTGAGCTGCTCGCCGCCGCCATCGGGGCCGGCAAGGCCCACGTCGCCGGTGCCGACGGCAACGTCCCGACCAACCCCGCGGGTCTGGGCTGGCGCGAAGAAGCAGGTACGTGGACCGCGGTCGGCGACCGGGTGGGCTGGGTGGACGGCGCGGATCTGTTTTTGGAGCCGGAGGTGGCCTTCGCCGTCGCCCAGCGGATGTCGGAGGCGGGCCACGAGCCGCTGGGCATCGGCGCCAAGACGCTGCACAAGCGCCTGCACGAGCAGGGCCACCTGGTCAGCACCGAAATCACTCGCGGTCACCTGACGATCCGCAAGACGCTGGAGGGCCGGGTGCGGACGGTCCTGCACCTGCGCGCTGATGCAATCGGGACGGTGCCGGTGGCGGATCCGTCCACCGGTCCCAAGCGCCCTGGCAAGAAGCGACCGGCGAAGCGGTAAGCCGACCAGGCGGATGGCCGATTTGGCCTATTTTCCTGGAAGGGCCGTGCGTCACCGACACGCTCCTGCGTAACCGGCCCCCCGGCTACCTCACCGGCGCGTCGGGGGCGCTGGCCTGTAGAAAACCGGCCAAATCGGCCCGTGCGCTATCGCCCCTGGAGAAGGATTATCGGCAGCGGACGATCCCGCTGCTAAAGACGTCACTGGAGACTGTAGAAGGAGGTTAAATCATGTCCCACAAGAAGTCCACGTCCGGCAAGGCGGGTTCGTCGAACGACAAGCCGAAGGTGAAGATTACCG
>JBBRPS010000692.1:0-5464 GCA_038227745.1 Gemmatales bacterium
GCTGGGCATTGTCCGTGCAGCTTCAGAACAAAACCGTTACGGGCAGCATCGAGAAGAAACGCCTCCAGACAGGATGGAACGACAAGAACTTGGAGAAGCTATTGGAGCTTTTTTAGGGTTTTTGATGCGATTACCCTGACCACCATCAGATACTCGCCGGGGGGCACCGCGGGGACGGTCAACGGCGTCTTGCCCGGTGGGCGGATGGCCCGGTCCGGCTGGAGTTCGCCGTACTCGTCGATCGGCACGAGGACGGCGGCGGCCCCGGGCGGTTCCGAGTCGAGGCGCACGTCGCGGACGAACCTCCCGGGTGGGGGTGCGGCCGGCCTCAGGGCGACCGCACCCAGGGCGGTCAGCAGGAGGGCGCTGATCGCGACGGTGCCCACCAGCCAGCGGTGCCGCCGCAGCCGGCGGCCGAGGTGGCCGAGGCGGCCGAGCCGGCGTGCGTGCGGCACCAGGCCCTGCCGCACCCGCCGCCAGTCGTCGCGCAGCGCCGCCGCGGTGGCGTAGCGGTGCCGGCGGTCCGGTTCGAGGGCCTTGAGGAGGACCGCGTCCATGTCGGACGAGAGCAGCGGCTGGTGGCGCGAGGGCGGCGGCGGCAGGAGCGCCGCCTCGTCCACCTTGTCCGTGCCGTAGGGCGCCCGCAAGGTGAGGGCCCAGTAGATGGTCACCCCCACGCTGAACAAGTCGGCCCGGCCATCTAGATCCTGGCGCCCCGCGGCCTGCTCCGGGCTCATGTACCCCGGCGTGCCCACCGCCTGCCCCGGTGCGGTGCCGCCGCTCTCGCGGCCCAGCCGGGCCAGGCCGAAGTCCGCCAGCCACAGGCCCCCCTCCCGATCCACCAGGAGGTTCGACGGCTTGATGTCGCGGTGGAGGATGTCCGCCCGGTGGATGACGGCGACGGCCTCGACGAGCTGGTCGAGCAGCGGCAGCAGGCGGTCGAGGTACTCCCGGTCGGCGGCGAGGCGGTCGCGGTCGCGGGCCTGTTCGGTGCGCCGGTCCTCGACGAGCCGGCCCAGGTTGGGGCCGTCGATGAACGGCAGGACCAGCACGGGGACGCCGTCGGCGTCCACCACATCGAAGACGGGCAGGACGTGGGAGGCGGTGAGGGAGGCGGCGAGGGTCGCCTCACGGCGGAAACGCTCCAGACGGTCGGGGTCGGCGGCGAGGAGCGGCGGAAGGACCTTAAGGGCCACTTCGCGCTCGAGGCTCAGCTGCCGCGCCCGGTATACCAGCCCCATGCCACCGCGGCCCAGTTCGCCGAGGAGCCGGAACCCGCGGACCAGCAGGGCGGGTGCGAAAGACGGGGCGGCGCTGCTGCGCGCTCTGTACGGCGTCGTGGCGGTGCCTTCGCCCACGCCGGTGCTTTCGAGGATGCCCCCGCAGTTGCTGCATCGTAGCGGCGCAGGGGTCTCCTCATCAGGCACGGCGAACGAGCCACACCTCGGGCACCGAAACATCGGTTGGGCCATCGCTCCCCCGGGGTAGAACCCGCTCTGGGATGGATCGAACGATTGAGGTCTTGAGTATACTCCTGTCTGGGCCGTCCCTCAAGGGCCTGGCCCGGAGACCGACGAGCGGCCCAGGGCGGAATTCGGAAAAGCGCTTGACAGAATGGTGCCACCCGGGTTTAATACCTAAAAGATTAGGCCTTATAAATTAGGTGGAGGGGCGCATCGTGAGTGAACTGCCGACGCCGACTGGGCGTGAGCTGGACATCCTGAAGGTCCTCTGGCGGCGCGGCCCGTCCACGGTCCGCGAAGTATACCGCGAACTGGCGCAGGGGCAGGATGAGGACCTCGCGTACAACACCGTGCAGACCCTGCTGCGCCTCATGGAGGAGAAGAGCCTCGCCACGCACGAGGTCCAGGGACGGGCCTTCGTGTACACCGCCTGCTACACGCGCGACGACAGCGCCGCCCGCTTCCTCGACCGCGTCTTCAACGGGGCGGCCGACGAGCTGGTGCAGAGCCTGCTGCGCGGCGAGCGCATCCCGCCGGAGGAACTGGAGCGGCTGCAGGCCCTGATCGCCGAGGCCCGCCGCAGCGCGAAGAAGACCCGCTGACTCCCTTCGGAGGAACGCCATGAGCCTCTCCTGGACCACAGCCGGCACCTGGTTGTTGCACTGCGCCGCGGGCGGGGGGTTGCTCCTGCTGCTGACCTGTCTGCTGCTCCGCCGCACGCGCCAGCCGGCGCGGCGGCAGCGCCTCGGCGAACTGGGCGTGGCCGCCGCCCTCGTCCTGGCGCTGGTCAGCCTGCATCCGGCCTGGATCATTGTCGATTGCCCGGCGGCCGCCGCGCCCGCCCCCGCCTCGGGCCCCTTCGAGGTGGCCATGCCCTTCCACGGCCAGGAAGCCGTCGCCCTCGTAGAGCCGGACCTGGAACCGGCCCCCGCCGTGCCGGTCGTCGCCCCCGCCGCGCCGGCCCTTCCGGCGGCGCCGGCGGCCCTGTCCTGGCAAGATCTCCTCGACGCTGCGGTGCCGTGGCTGGTGGGGCTGTACGCCCTGAGCGCGGCGTTCGTGCTGGGCCGCTGGCTGCTGGGCCACCTCGCCCTGGCGCGCCTGCTGCGCGGGGCGGGGCCAGCCCCCGCGGCGGTGGCAGAACTGTTCGCGGCAATGGCGGCACCGGAGCGCCGGCCGCGCCTCCTCGTCTCGCGGCGGCTGCGCGTGCCGCTGAGCTGCGGCCTGTGGCGGCCGACCGTGCTGCTGCCCGCGACCCTGTGCGACAATCCGGACCTGCAAAAGCTGCACTGGGTATTCGCCCACGAGCTGACCCACCTGGAGCGGCGTGACGCCTGGAGCGCGCTGCTCTTCGCCCTGGGCCAGGCGGTCTACTTCTTTCTGCCCTGGTTCGGCTGGCTGCGGCGGCAGGTGCGGCTGTGCCAGGAGTACATCGCCGACGCCGCCGCGGCCGGGCAGGACGAGCCGGCGGTGGACTACGCGGAGTTCCTGTTGAGCCTGACCGGCGCCCCGGCCGTGCCCGCAGCGGCCGCCGGTGTCTCGGGCAATTGTTCCGACCTCTTTCGGAGGGTGAGCATGTTACTCAAGGAGCCGGTACGTGTGGAGAGTCGCTGTCCGCGGCGCTGGTCGCTGGCGGTGGCCGGCGGGTTGCTCTCGCTGGCGGTCGTGGTCGGCGGCATTGGCGTGCGCGCCAACGCCGCGCCCCAGGTGGTGATCATCCTGCCCGGCGACAAGGACGGCGCCGCACCGGCGAAGCCGGCAGCCGGCAGGGGGGTCCGTGTCATCGTCGTCCCGGGCGGGGCGCAGGTCGAGAAGCGCCCCGACGTCCGCTTCTTCAAGAAAGGTCCCCCTCCCCCCGGCGCCCGGCCGGAGGTCAAGAAACTGGACAAGGTCCTCATCCAGAAACCGGGGCAGCCCGACGAGGTCAAGGTGATCGTCAAGGCGGTCCCGGGGGGGAAGGTCCTCTGGCAAGCTCTCACCCTCAAGGGCGTACACGGCGTGGACGCGCTGCAACTGGAGAAGCTCGTCATCGTCCCACTCCGCGACGCCCTGAAGAAGCTGGAGGGCCAGCCCGGCCAGGTGGACGCCGAGGCGATCCACAAGGCGATCCGCCTCGTGCAGGAGCTCGCCGTGCAGGGCCGCGTCGAGCGGATCTACCAGGGGCTCGGCAACCTCGTCCAGATCGAGATCGGCTCCGACAAGAAGGCCGACCCCGACAAGCAGTTCCAACCCGCCCTCGACGCCCTGCGCCGGGCGCTGGAGCACCTGGAGAAACAGCGCGGCCAGGGGGACATGGACGCCGCCCGCAAGCAACTCAAGGCGGCGATCGAGCAACTCGAGCGCCGCAAGCTGCCGGTGGAACTCCCGTTGAAGGTCGCTCCGGCGAAGGTCTTCCCCGGGGGCGCCGGCTGGCACGTCTTCCCGGGACAGCGGCTTGACCCCGAGGTGCTGAAGAAGCTGCGCGAGGAGCTGCGCAAGCGGCCGGACGCGCCGGAGTTGCTCAAGGCGCTGGAGGACTTTGAAGCTTTTCAGAAGAAAGCATTCCCGGGCGCACAGGGGTTCTATCCGCCGGCGGCGGCGTTGGTCGTCACGGTCCGATCTGACCCGGCGCGGCTTGGCGTACAGGTCGAGAAGCCCAGCGTCGCCCTGGCCGACCAGCTCAACCTCCCCAGAGACAAGGGCCTGGTCATCACGAGCGTCAAGGCGGACTCCCCCGCCGCGAAGGCGGGACTCAAGGTCAACGACGTGCTGCTCGAGTTCAACAAGCAGCCGGTACACGCTGACATCGGCGCGTTCGCCGCCCTGCTGCAGAAGCAGGCCGGCCCGGTGGATGCGGTTGTGCTGCGCAAGGGCAAGCAGGAGACGGTCAAGGGCATCGAGGTGGCCAGGAGGCCGGACGTGCTGAGGTGGAAAGTGAAGCCCGTCGTCCCGGTCGTGCCGGCGCTGCCGGGGCTTCCCGGCGTGCCGGGGGCGGGCAAGGACGGCGTGATGACGACCCTATTCCGCACCGGCGACCGCTTCACCACGCGCTACCAGGAGGGTTCGCTGATCATCACGCTGACCGGCACGGTGGCCGACGGCAAGAGCAAGGTGGGGCAGATCCACGTCCAGGACGGGCAGGTCGCCCACACCTACGACAGCCTCGAGCGGGTACCCGCCCAGTACCGCGACAAGGTCAACCACCTGCTCGAAGTGACGTCGCGCGGCCAGTTTCGCACCGAGGGCCAGCGCTAATGCAGCGTCCGAGGTGATGATGGCGAGCGGCAGATGCTGATTTCCCCCCTCGCCCCTGTACGCGGGGGCGAGGGGTTGGGGGTGAGGGGGCGGGCTGCGCGCGCGAAACGGCAAGCCCGGCGGAGCGCGCCGGGCTTGCCGTTTCGCGCTCGCTCCACCCCTCCCGGCGCTGCCTCCTCACCCCCAACCCCTCTCCCCCGCGTACAGGGGAGAGGGGAGGGACAGGATTTCCTGCCGCTCGCCTGACGCCGGCCGTTCGCCTGGTCGGTCGGGTCCACCAGGAGGTCCCGCCATGCGAGGTCGCAAACCCAGGCCGCTGACCGTCGCGCCCGCCGACTGCCCCGTGCTGCGCCTGATCGCCCGGCGTGACGACCTACCGGGCTACCAGGTGCGCCGCGCCCGCGTGGTCCTGGCGGTCGCCGCCGGCCAGGGCGTCAAGGACGTCGCCGCGGAGATGGGCTGCGATGGCTCGACGGTCTGGCGCATCTGCCGCCGCTACGAGCGCGGCGGGCTGTCCGGACTGCTCGCGGACGGCCGCGGCCGGCGGAAGGGCGCGGCGGGCTGCCGGTGATGTCGGGGCCGAGGAGATCCGCAAGGCCCTCGAAGAACTGGCCGCGCATCCGCCGGTACAGCTACAGGCGGTGCATCACTGATCCGCACACTCGTTGAAGGGACCCGGTTGGAGCCCCGGCTTTAGCCGGTGGGACGTCCCAGACCGGCTAGAGCGGTTCGTGGCCGACTCGCTCCGCGAGTCGGGGGGGCGCCAATCC
>JBBRPS010000693.1:0-5446 GCA_038227745.1 Gemmatales bacterium
AAACCGCTCTTGCCGCGCGCCTCGGGCGAGCGCGTGATCTCACGCGCTCGCCCGAGGCTCGCGGCTAAACAGCCAGGACCCCAGGTCCGCCTCAATAGTCAGGGATGACTTCGCCGCCGTTGATCGTCGCCAGCGGCCGCCACACCGTCAGCAGATCGACGCTGTTCTGGACGAAACGGACCGAGCCGTCCCCCAGGACGACGTTCACGCCGCCGATGTGCTGACTGCGGGCGGCGGCGGTGTTGTTTGGGCCGGAATCGCCGTTCACGCAGGGCAGGTTCAGCGTTGGCTGGCTGTCGCACCAGCCGACGTACAGGAGGTCCGGGCTGCCGCTGTTGGGCGACATCTGGGTGTAGATGTGGCCGTAACCGGGCTGGTCGCCCCAGAGCAGGCCGCGCTGGTCGTTGGCCGCCCCGCGCCCGCGCAGGTATTCGCCGATCACCATCGTGTTACTGGTGCCGTCGCGGATCTCGCTGAAGCGGGCGCCATAGTTGACGCCGAAGGCGGCCCGCTGGTTGGGGGTGGCCGCGGCTGCCCCTCCCAGGTTCATCCCGCCGAAGAAGACGTGATAGTTCCCCAGCGTGAAGACGCCCCACGGCTGCGACTCCGTCAGGGCGCCGCTGTCGCTGGGGCAGAGGAAGGCGGGGACGATCGCGCGGGTCGGGCCGTTGGGGTTAAGGGCCTCCGCACTGAACCAGGGATACCACTGCTGCTGGGCGGCGGACGCGGGCAGGAGATTGTAGACGGGAGACTGTTCGAGGTACGGCAACAGTGAGTAGTGCCATCCCGAGCGCGGCGCGTTGTAGTAGCCCCCGCCGTTCCAGACGAGGCCCATGGGGAAGCGCTTGCGCGTGTCGTGGTGGTTGTGCAGGGCCACGCCGAGTTGCTTGAGGTTGTTCTGGCACTGCGCCCGCGCCGCTGCCTCGCGCACTTTCTGGACGGCGGGGAGGAGCAGGCCGATGAGGATCGCAATAATGGCGATCACCACCAGCAACTCGATCAGCGTGAAGGCGCGGCGCGGCGCCCGGGAAAGGAACCTGGAAAGAGACATGCAAGACCTCCCACCGCTGAGGCGGTCGTCGGTGCCCGTCGTCGGCCCCGGGGTCGGGCGTGTCGCCCGGGGCGCCTACTTCGCCTTGCCTCTCGTCCGCACGTCGAAATTCACCTCGTTCGGCCCCGAATGGATGTCGCGAACGAGCGTGCTCTTATCGTTATACTCCGGCGGGAAGGCCGAGACACGCTCCGCGGTCAACACCCCCGGGCGGCCGGTGGGATCCTGGACCTTGCGCCCCGTCATCTTGAAGGCGCGGAGCTCCACCCGGTTCTTGCCGACCGTGACGCCGTTGGCGCGGGAGATGAGGTAATGGCCGTCGCTGATGACGCCCCCGGCGCCGGGGCCTTTCGTTCCCTCGATGGGGATAAAGTTGATCGATCCCTCCTTGACGGGCTGGCCGTCGAGCAGGACGGTGCCGAAGACCTCCGCCCGGTCAGGGCCGGAGTCGGCGCAGCCGACGAGGAGGACCAGGGTCGCCGCGAGGCCACGGTGGTAATTCGTTCGCACTCCGAACCCTCCGAGTGTCAACCGTACGGCCGGTCCACGTCCGCCTCGGGCTGGTCGAAGTCGTCGTGCCAGCCGCCGCGGGCGTACAGCTCACGGATCTCCGCGCCGCTCATCCCCTTCTCGCCCAGCTCGAACGCCCGCCGCCCGTCGGCACTGAAGTAGACGATCAGGCCGTAGATCATCAACCCGATGGTCGTCGGGGCACAGTAGATGGTGCCGACCGACAGACCGCCGGCGATCAGGGCGACGATGCCCAGGGTGCGGCCGCGGTAGCTGAGGTTGCGGATGCCGGCGATGATGTGCAGGATCCCCGCCACCAGGCCCACGAGCCCCATGCTGAGGTAGACGACCGTGAGGATCGTTTCGACCTGCGCCGGCATCCCCGGGGCCCCCGAGGCCCCTGCCTGGCTGCCGCGTTGATCGCGTTAGGGATGACGAAGGCCACCACCACGTAGATGCCGCCTATCACGAGTTCCAGGCCGCCCTGGACGATCATCAGGATGCTGATCACGAGGACCTGGGTAGCCACGGCAGTTCTTTCTGGATGAGGGTGAGTGAGGACCCCGAGCCGCGCCGCACCGGCGCGACACGCATACACCCCCTGAATACCCCATCCGGGGCCGCCGATCAAGCAGATAACGGCGCGTCACGCCGCCAGGCGCTTCAGTTCCTCCGCAGCCCGCCTCTCCCCGGCCGTCACGCCCCGCGCTCGCCCGGGGCGTCGCCCAGTTCCGCGAGCCGTCGGCGCAGCTCGTCATCGACCGGCAGCTCGAGGTCGTAGCGGTCAAGGCCGTCGCGGTAGCCGTTCGGCGTCACCTTCACCACGCGGAAGCCGAGTTTCTGGTAGAAGCCGACCGTCTGGTCGCTGGTGTTCAGCGTCACCCGCGCCACGTCGGGTAGGTGGGCGAGGCGCAGCAGCCGCGCCCAGGCGAGGGTCCGGCCGAGGCCGTGGCCATGACGGTCCGCGTGGACCATGCCCCAGGTCAGGACGGCGACGTTCCCCTCGCGGACGCCGACGCCGCCACAGCCGACGACCTTGCCGTCGTCCTCGCACAGCACGCCGAAGAACCCCGGCAGGGCGTCGAGGAAGGCGCCGAAGTCGTCGCGGTCGCCGGGCGAGAAGAAGTGGCCGGCGTTGCTGTCGTAAATGGCCAGACAGGCGTCGCGGTCAGCTGCGGTGTAGGGTCGGTAGTGCATGGCCTGCCTCACACAGGGCAACGAGTGGGTAACGGCCGCGGCGGCACCCGGCTTGTATGCTGGACGTCCGTCCGTTTCACGGTAAACTGTGCGCCGGCTCTCCGCAACCATGAACCGCCTTTCTCCCTCGCCCCGGGTTCCGAAGACTGCACCCGGGGCTCTATTCGGGAAGGCAGAGGCCAGCCGCCTTTGCGAATAAAGCCCCGGGTGGAGTCTTCGGAACCCGGGGCTCACGCCGGAACACCATGAGCGAGACGAAACCCCAGGGACTGACTGCCACCGAGGTCGCCGAGCGCGTCCGCAACGGACAGGTCAACCGCACGCCGCGCTCCGACTGGGCCGAGTATGGGCAGATCGTCGCCCGCAACCTGTTCACCTGGTTCAACGCGATGGTCGTGCCCGCCGCCGTCGCCCTCGTCGCGCTCGGCGAGTACCAGGGCGGCATCGCCGTCAGCGGCATGGCCGTCGTCAACAGCGCTATTGGCCTCGCCCAGGAACTCCGCGCCAAGCGCCACCTCGACAAGCTCGCCATCCTCGTCGAATCGAAGGCGCGCGTGCTGCGCGACGGCGAGGTCCGCGAGGTCCCCGCCGGCGCGGTCGTGCTCGACGAGTACGTCCTGCTCGCCGCCGGCGACGCGGTCGTGGCGGACGGCCCCGTGCTCGACGCCCACTTCCTGGAGGTGGACGAGGCGCTGCTGACCGGCGAGTCCGACCCGGTGCGCCGCCAGCCCGGCGAGCGGCTGCTCTCGGGCAGCGTGTGCGTGGCCGGCGAGGGCGCCTACCGCGCGGAGAAGGTCGGCGGCGAGGCGTTCGCCCAGCACACCTCCGCCCAGGCGCGCCGCTACAGTTACAGCGCCAGCCCGCTGACGAGGGTCATCGACCTGCTGATCCAGGTCCTGTCGTACACGGCGGTCGGGCTGTGCCTGATCTACCTCGCCGTCTGGCTGCTCCACGGGGCGCCGACGGACAACGTCTCGCAGCGGGCGCTGGTGCGGAGCGTGGCGGCGACGATCACGTCGATGGTGCCGCAGGGCCTGGTGCTGACGGCGACGCTGGCGTTCACCGTCGGCGCCGTCTACATGAGCCGGCGCGGTGCCATCGTGCAGCGCCTGCACGCCGTCGAGGCGATGGCCGCCGTGGACGTCGTCTGCACCGACAAAACCGGCACGCTGACCACGAACCGCCTCTGCCTCGACCGGGTGCGCGTCCTCGATACCAACCTCGGCGAGGAGGAGGTGCGGCGGCGGCTGCGCCTGTTTGCGTCGGCGTCGGTCGATCGGAAGAACAAGAACCTGATGGCCCTCAAGGCAGCGCTCGGCGAGGTGAAGGTGGAATTGCTCGATCAGCTCCCGTTCAAGTCGCAGAACCGCTGCAGTGCGGTACGCCTGCGCGATGGCGACGAGGAGCGGACGCTGGTCCTGGGGGCGTGCGAGGCGCTGCGCGGCCACCTTCGCGACCCGGAGGCGGGCGGCTGGGAGGCGGTGTGGAACGAACTGCTGACGACGGGCCTGCGCATCCTGATGTTCGCGGAGTCGCCGCATCGGGCGGAGTTCAACGGCTCGCTGGACGGTTTCCCGCTGGAGCCGCTGGCGCTGGTGGCGCTGAGCGACGAGCTGCGCCCGGAGGCCGGCGCGGTGCTGGAAGCGCTGGCGGCGCAGGGGATTGCCTTCAAGGTCATCTCCGGCGACAACCCCGAGACGGTGCGCGCCACCCTCAGTCACATCAACCTGCCGCTGGCGCACGACCCGGTGGTTACGGGCGACATGCTGGAGTCCGCCCCCGACCGCGCCGAGTTGATCGACAAGCGCAGTGTGTTCGGGCGCGTGTCGCCGCAACAGAAGGTGATGATCGTGCAGGCGCTCAAGGACCGCGGCCGGTTCGTGGCGATGATCGGCGACGGCGTCAACGACGTGCTGCCGATCAAAAACGCGCAGCTCGGCATTGCGATGGGCGAGGGCAGCCAGGCGAGCAAGACGGTCGCCGGCCTGGTGCTGGAGAACAACAACTTCGCGCTGCTGCCCGAGACGCTGGAGGAGGGGCGGACGATCGTCCGCAACCTGCGGCGGTCGGCGAAGCTGTTCCTGACGAAGAACGTCTATTCGCTGCTGCTGATCCTGCCGGGGGCGCTGGGTCTGTTCGGGCTGCCGTTCCCGTACGTGCCGCAGCAGGTGACGCTGCTGAACTGGCTGGTGATCGGCATGCCGGCGCTGGTGATCGCGCTGAGCCGCGAGCGCTCGCGGGCGCCGACGCGCAGCGACTTCCTGCGCGAGGTCGGCTGGTTCGCGGTCCGCACCGGCGTCGTGTTTGCGCTGGCGGGGCTGACGGTCCTGCTGCTGGCGGTGCATGCGTGGGGCGACGGTGAGGAGAGGCAGCGGACGCTGCTGCTGTCGGTGCTGGTGGTGCTGGGGATCACGGCGCTGCTGCGGGCGCTGAAGGACGGCGAGAGCGCGGCGCTGGTCGGCGACACGAAGTTCCGCTGGCTGGCGGCGTCCGCGTTGCCGCTGTACCTGGTGGCGCTGTACTGGCCGCCGTCGTACCGCTTCTTCCAGCTCGCGCCGCTGGACTGGCTGGACTGGGTGAAGGTGCTGGCGGTGGCGGTGCCGGCGGCCGGGCTGTCGCTGCTGAGTGACCGCCTCCACTGGGTGGACATTCGCCCGTTTCGCCGCGAGCCTCCGGCGAGCGCGTGAC
>JBBRPS010000694.1:0-5428 GCA_038227745.1 Gemmatales bacterium
CACGCTCCACAGCGGCTGGTTCGTGGCCGTCAGCAGCACGCCGGTGTAGGAGGCGACGAAGAAGCCGACGGCGCTGCCCAGGACCTCCAGCACGCGGCCGACCACGCCGCCCCCCAGCCAGCGCTCGATCCGCCCCTCGGGCCAGACGCTGCGCAGGAAGGAGATGAAGCTGAACAGGCCGAAGACAAAGAGTGACCAGGCCCCGATCGACATGGGCGACCACCACTTGAACATGGCGGCGTGGAGCATCGTGGCCCAGCCGCCCCCTGGCCAGCCCTCGCTCAGGGCCCGATCGACGACCTCGGACTGCAGCAGCATGTGCCAGAAGCGTTCGGGCCGCTCCAGGTCCACGATGAGCAGGATGCCGCAGACGCAGACCAGGGGGAACGCGATCCGGTAACCGATGCGGGCGGGGCCGGCGAGCAACACCGCCAGTCCGGCGACGAGGCGCATCAGGGGGTCGGGGAGCGCTGCATGGTCGTCTCCTGAGGAGGCTTATCGCTGCCACGCACTTCTGCCATGATACGTACAGGCCGTGCCTCCGCAGAGTTCCTTCCCTCGCAGGTGCGGAGGAAAGGTTTGCGGGTGTGGCAAAAGTTCCTGGGGGAGGAACGGCGCCTCTGGTCCGGCGGCGTGGAAGGGGCTTGCCGTTTCGCGCGCTTCGCAGGGAAACGCGCGAAACGGCAAGCTCCTTCCACGCCGCCGGGAGACCATCGAGAGCCCCCCGAAAAACTTGCCGCACCCAGGCTTGCCGCTCATGACTTGCCCCCTTGCGGGGGCGCTAATAGAGACGATAGAATATCGCACGGATCGCCCGGCCCGACGGCAGTTGGCGGCACAGCGAGCCGACGTTCGTGTGCGGCGAGTGGAGCGGGTGGGTGGTCGCCCGGCGCGCAGCGGGCGGGGCGGTCGAGGAGCTGGAAATCGCCTCCGGTGAGGAGGCGGCGCGCCGATGGGTGGATGTTCAACTCGCGCGGCAAGCGTAGGCCGCGCCTGGCCCGGCGGAATCCGAGGTAGTCATGAAGCGACTCAAGGGCATTGGAGTCGGGCGACTGCGCGACGAAGGCGGTCGGTTCGAGTGCGACGAGATCGTCCTGGAACTGGACCAGGGGCCGCGGGCCGAGGAAGGGCGCTGCGTGAGCTACGGCACCCGCCTGGGCCTGACGCCGGCCTCCTGAAAGAAGGGGTAGAGGCGCCGCGCCAGCTCATGCAGGTGATGGCTGGGGACTGCCGGGTACAGGTGGTGCTCCAGGTGGTACGTCAATTCCAGGAACAGCGCCGGGATCAGCCGGCCACGCAGGGAACTGGTCTGTGTCAGCGGGGTGTCGCCGTAGCCGTGGTGCGGCAGGTGGACCGTCAGAAGCGGATAGGACCAGGAGCCGACCAAGGCCAGCGCGGCGTAGAGAAGCACCGCCGTTGTCCATGGCCAGAGCAGGGCGCCGGCGATGAGTACGGCGAAAGCCCAGCCAGCCTCGGCCAGCAGCCAGCGGCGCTGGGCGGGCTGGCCGCGGGCGCGGCGGTAGGCCCAGCACCACAGCCGGGACAGGAACGCCGGACCGTCCAGCACCGCCCGCCAGAAACTCATCCGGGCCGGGTCGCCCTCGGGGTCGTCCGGCCCTGGGAAGCGGCGGTGGTGCTGCAGATGACTCAGGCGGTAGGCGTGCCCACTCTCCAGCAGCACGGCCCCGAAGACGAACAGCGCCCACTCGGTCTGGCGCGGGCCGAGCCCCAGCGACCCGTGGACCACATCGTGCGTCACCGTCACGATCGCCACGAAAATCAGGAAGACCAGCAGGGGAGTCAGCCACCACCAGCCGAGGTACGCCGCCAGCGCGTAGGCGGCGAGGCCTGCGAACGGCCGCGCGCAACCCAGCCAGCGCTGCCGGCGGGTCGTGCCGAGCAGATCCCGGCCCAGGTCCTCCAGGCGGGGGATGACGAGGGCGGCTCCGGGCGGCTGGCTCATGATCTTCCTCCTTGCGATGCCAGCGCGGAGAGAGGCCGCGGTGGCGGCTCGTCCGCCGGCGCCCGCGAGCGGCGCCACCGCGGCGCCGCGGCCAGGACGGCCTCCGCGACCAGGCGGCTGCCCAGCACGCAGGCCACCGTGCCCAGGCCCGGCCAGGTCGTGTCGCCCGCGAGCCAGAAGCCCGCAACGCCAACGTCGTGCGGCACGGCCCGCTGGTTGGCGTTCGCCAGCGACTGCCGGACGCCCCCGACCGCTCCACGCGGCCGGCGCGTGAAGCGCTCGTAGGTCCGCGGCGTGGCCACCTCGCACACGACCGCCCTCCGGCCCAGCTCCGGGTAGACCCGTCGTGCGAGACGGAGGAGCCGGCGGCCCACCTCCGCCTTCCGCCCCCCATACTCCTCGGGATCCAGCCTCTCCCAGTCCGCCAACTCGCAGTGCGTCGAGATCATCACGGCGCGGTGGCCGGGCGGCGCGCTCTCCGTGTCGCTCGCTGCCGAGACGGAGACGAACATGTTGTTGCCGTCGCCCAGTGCGGCGGCGTAGTCCTGGAGCAACTGGTGGTGCGTGAATGCCTCGCCGGCCACCTCGGCCTCGGGGACGCCGAGGAAGACGACCACGGCGCCGCCCTGCGCGGCGGCGTCGCGCCGGAGGTAGTGTACCAGCGCCTCACCCACCTCGGGCGGAGCCAACTGGGCCGTGAGCGCGACCGGCAAGGCGCTGACGACCTGCCGGGCGAGGAAGTCGCCCCGCCGGGTGCAGACGCGGAAGCCACTCTCACCGGCCGGGCGGCGTTCCACGCGGCGGACGGCGCAGCCGACACGCAGGCAGCCGCCGAGGGTGCGGTAGTGGTTGGCGAAGCGGCGCCAGAAGCCGTACATGCCGCCGTGGACCCGGGTCAGCCCGGCCCCGCGGATGGTGACCCCCAGCGCCCCGTTGATCAGCGGGGCGTCGTCGATCCGGGCGTGGACGGTGTCCTCCAGGAGCATCGAGAGCAGGCCCACCAGCGGCCCGTCCTGCCGCAACCCGTACCGGCGCAGGGCGTCGCCCACGGTCCAGCGCACGTAGCGAGCCAGGGGCAGGTTGCCCAGCCCGAGGCAGCGCACGGCCCGCACGAGGTCGGCAACGCCGCGGACCGGCAGCTTGACCCCCGCGCGGCTCGCCCGCCAGAAAGCCGCCGCCAGTTGGTCCAGCAGCCGCCAGAAGCGATGGTGAGCGGGCGTGTCGCCGAGCGCCCGCAGTCGTTCGGCGGCCCACGCGGACGGGTCGCGGAAGAGCGTCACGCGCCGGTCGGGCAGCCAGGCGACGTAGCCGGGGAGCGCTTCGCCTTCGGGCGGAGGCATGCCGATGGCGGTCAGCAACTCTGCGCCGACGCCGCCCGGCTCGAAGTCCACCAGGGTGGTGGCGCCGACATCGAAGGCAAAACCGCGGCGGCGGAAGAAGCCGGCACAGCCGCCGGGCTGACCGTGGGCCTCGAAGACGACCGTGGAGAGGCCGCGGGCCTGGAGCCGCGCCGCCGTCGCCATCCCCGCGATCCCGGCGCCGATGACGGCCACGTCGTACATGTCCTGCCCCCGTACACGGGTGGGGATCGGCCCCCTCGCCTCTCGTGTGGAACCGCGGCAACCCATCGGGCATAACCGGAAGACTGGGAAATCTTCAGAGGCACTAACAAAAAGGCGAGCGGCGCGGCGGTGGGGTAGGTTGAATGCCTGTCCCGCGTCCGGGTGCTTCTCGGGCAGGCAGTCCCTTCACGGCACGAAAAAGCCGCGGTCGGCCGCGATGAGGTCCAGGTGCAGGGTCGCCAGGTCCGTGACCAGCAGAAGCGGCGACGACAGCGCCGAAAGGGTGGAGGCGATTTTGAGATACCCGCAGCAGCCGTCGCAGGTCGCCGCCCGGTAGCGGCCCTGCTCCTCCTCGGCGTGGAAGAACCCAAGCAGGTGGTGGTCGTTCGTACCGCAAAACGGACAGCGGAGGCGCGGGAACTCCCAGGCCGTCGCGCACAGGCCGCAGCGGAGGACGCGCCCCTGTTCCAGGCCGCGGGACTCGCCCAGCAGCGGCCAGGTGCCGCACGTCGGGCAGTTGCCGTGCTTCCACGCCGACTCCGATCGCCAGCCGTCCAGCGCGGCGCCGACCCGGGCCAGCACGGGGAAGGCGGTCAGGCGGAGGACTGTCGTGGCCAGCACGGGGTCGAGCCCCAGCGCGTCGGCCCGCGCGCCCACTTCTTCCGGCCGGCCCGCGAGCACGTCGCCGAGCAGGGTGACCGGGTCGAGCCTGCCCTTGCGGACCGCTGCGGCCAGCGCCGCCGCCGGTTCGCCGCCCGCCTGGCCCTCGACCGTCCGGCACACCGCCCGCCAGCGCTTGCGGAAACGGTCAGGGTCCGGAGTCAGCGTCTCCCCGCGCAGCAGCGGCAGCCCCCCGGCCAGCTTCGCCCGCGCCGACTCCTCCGTCAGGGAGACCTGTACCTCCTCGGCCGGCTCCGCGAACAGCGCCGCCAGGACGTCACGCAGGACGGCGGCCGAGGCCGCGAGGGCCGGCCGTGTACCGGCCAGGCGGTCGAGTTCGCCGAGCGCCTCGACCAGTTCGGGCGCGGGGGCTTGTCCGCCGAAGAGGCGGCGCAGGAAACGGTTACCCACGGCCTTCCCCCCCCCGCGCCGGCCCCGTGCCGTTCAGCCGTCGCCTGTGCGAGCAGGTGTGCGACCCACTCGGGGGAGACGCAGGCCATGCGCCACTCGTCGCGGACATGGATCGCCACGGCGCGGGCTGGCCCGGACGACTCGCCGGCTTCCGCGGTGATGCGGAGGAGGGCCGCTTCCAACTCGTCCGGCTCGGGGTCGAGGGCCGCGAGTTGTTCCATAATGTGGCGCATCAGGGCCAGCCCGGCCAGGTCGGCCTGCTGATCGCGGGCGCGCTGCCGCGGGCGCAGGTCGGGCGAGGCGAGGAGGAGCAGGGCCAGGTCACGCGGTCGCAGCGGTTCGCGCGGGAGGTCGGCGTTCATGGGAGGTTCCCGGCGATCTTGCTGCGCAGCTGCAGTTGGTCCTTCCCCGGACGGTTCTGGTCGCTCGCACCCCACCCGCCGCCGCGGAGACGTCCCTCTTCCGGCGAGAAGCGCACGGCCGAGAGAGGATTGAGGATGCGTCCGGGGTCGGGGCTAAAGGAGTAGGCGGTGACGCCCACGGCGACGAGCAAGGAGACGAGCCCCGCCAGGGCCGTTTGCGCTCCCGACAGGCGCCAATGGCGCCGCAGCGCCCAGGGGATCAGGACCGCGAGCACGGCGGTGGTCGCCAGCAGGCCCAGGCCCTGCCAGGTCTGCCATAAGGGCGTTGGCGCGGGCGCCGCGCCGGTGTGCTCCCAGTGGCGTTGCCATACCGCCAGGAGCGCCGGGGACGTCCGGACGACGCCGAAACGCAGGGCGAATCCGCCGACGAGCGCGGCGAGGGCGGCCGCCGTCACCCGGCGGTGGTCGGG
>JBBRPS010000695.1:0-5418 GCA_038227745.1 Gemmatales bacterium
GGTAGGGGCCGACCCACCCGTCCGCCAGGGCGGACCTGTGTCCCCACCGACCGACCGCCGGGTCGTATAACAACGATACCGCGTGACCGGCCACGTGGCGCATCGGCTCGCGGACGACCCCTGGAGACATTCGCGGATGAGATACCCCCACCCGACCCCCGTGGCGGCGGCCCTCGCCCTGGTACTCCTGGCCAGCCTGCCCGCCGCCGCCGCGCCGCCTGCCGATACGGGGGCCGACTTCTTCGAGACAAAGATCCGCCCGGTCCTCGCCGAGCATTGCTACAAGTGCCACTCCGGGCAGGGCAAATCTCCGAAGGGCGGTCTGCGCCTCGACAGCGTCGCGGCCCTCCGCAAGGGCGGCGACTCCGGTCCGGCAGTGGTGCCGGGAAAGCCTGCGGAGAGCCCGCTCATCAAGGCGGTGCGCTACACCGACCCCGACCTGCGCATGCCGCCCAAGGGCAAGCTCCCCAATGCCGTCATCGCGGATCTGGAGCGCTGGGTTCGCCTCGGCGCGCCGGCCCCTGCCGACAAGGGCCCCTCTGCCCGGCCGTCCGGCATCGACTTCACCGCCGCCCGGCGCCACTGGGCCTACCAGCCGGTCCGCAAGCCCGCGCTGCCCGCCGTCAAGGATCGCACCTGGCCCGCTGACCCGCTCGACTTCTTCGTGCTTGCCCGGCTGGAGGCGGCGGGGCTGACGCCCGCGCCCGCCGCGGACCGCCGCACCCTCATCCGCCGTGCCTCCTTCGACCTGGTCGGCCTGCCACCGACCGCCGCGGAGATCGAGGCGTTCGAGCGCGACCTGCGCCCCGACGCCTACGCCAGGCTGATCGACCGCCTCCTCGCGTCGCCGCACTACGGCGAGCGCTGGGGCCGTCACTGGCTCGACGTCGCCCGCTACGCCGATACCAAGGACGGCGTGCTCATGTACGGCGACGACCGCATCCGGCCCTACGCCTATACCTACCGCGATTACGTCATCCGCGCCCTGAACGAGGACACCCCTTACGACCGCTTCGTCCACGAGCAGCTCGCCGCGGACCTGATCGAGCCGAAGGTCGAGCCGTGGCGGCTGGCGGCGATGGGCTTCCTGACGCTCGGCCGTATGTTCGACAACAACGTCCACGACGTGATCGACGATCGCATCGACACCGTCACGCGCGGCCTGCTCGGGCTGACGGTGGCGTGCGCCCGCTGCCACGACCACAAGTACGATGCCGTCCCGACCCGCGATTACTACTCGCTCTACGGCGTGTTCGCGAGCTGCGAGGCGCCGCTGGAGCTGCCGCTGACCGACCGGCCGGAGCGGCTGTCCGGCTTCGCCGAGTTCGAGAAGGTAGCGGGGCCAAAGCGGGCGGCGGTCCAGAAGTTCCTCGATGCCCAGTACGCGCTGCTGTCGGAGACGGCGCGGCTGCGGGTCGCGGATTACCTGGTGCGCGTCGCCACCGCGCCGCCGGACCCGCTGGAAACGGCGATCTACTTCCTGTCGCTGGCGCCTGGGGACCTCCGCCCGCAGATCGTCCACCGCTGGCGTCGCTACCTGGAGCGGCACGCTCGGCTCGACGATCCGGTGTTCGGCCCCTGGCGCGAGCTGGTGGACCTGCCCGAGACGGGCTTCGCCGGCGGTGCCCGGGAGGCCGCGGCCCGATGGCGTTCCCGGCCGGCGGGCGTGCAGCAGGGGCAGCTCAACCCGCTGGTGTACGACGCCCTGGCCGGGGCGAAGCTGACGGGTAAGGCGGACGTCGCCCGGGCCTACGGTGGCCTGCTGAAGCGCATCTACGAGGAGGCGAAGAAGAGTGCGCCGCCGGCCGCGGACCGTGTGCGGCGGCAACTGCTCGACCTGCTGGCCGGCCGCGACAGCCCGGCCTATTTCCCGAAGAGCAGGACACGCCGCTACATGTCGCGCGGTGAGACGGATTCCTTCGGCCGCCAGCTTACGGAGCTCGACCTCCTCGCGGTGCGCTCGCCGGTCGCCCCGCCGCGGGCGATGGTGCTGCACGACGGCGAGATCCGCGACCCGCACGTGTTCGTGCGCGGCAACCCGGCCGTCGCCGGGGAGAAGGTGCCGCGGCAGTTCCTGCGCGTCCTGGAGGGCGAGCGGCGTGAACCGTTCACCGGCGGCAGCGGCCGCCTCGACCTGGCGCGCGCCATCACGGCCCCGGACAACCCGCTCACCCGCCGCGTGCTGGTCAACCGCATCTGGATGCACCACTTCGGCGAGCCGCTGGTGGCCACGCCGAGCGACTTCGGCGCTCGCAGTTCTCCGCCGACTCACCCCGAGTTGCTCGACCATCTGGCCGCCACCTTCCTCGAGGATGGCTGGTCACTGAAGAAGCTGCACCGACGTCTCCTGCTGTCCAGCACATATCGCCAGGCGAGCTGGGACCGCCCCGAGTGCCGCAAGGTCGATCCGGAGAACCGCCTGCTGTGGCGGGCCAACCGCCGCCGCCTCGACCTGGAGGCCATGCGCGACGCACTCCTGTTCGTCTCCGGCCGGCTGGACGCGAAGCTGTACGGCCGGCCGGTCGAGCTCGCGAAGGAAGCGGCGAACCGCCGCCGCACTGTGTACGGCCTGGTGGACCGCCAGAACCTGCCGGGCCTATACCGGGCCTTCGACTTCGCCAGTCCCGACGCGACGGCGGAGCGTCGGCCGTTCACCACGGTCCCGCAGCAGGCGCTATTCGCGCTCAACGCGCCGTTCGGGCGCGAGCAGGCCCGCACCGTGGCGGCGTCGCTCGCCGCGCCGGGTGCGGCCACGGAATCGGAGGCGGCGGTCCGGCTCCTGTACCGCCGCGTCCTGGCCCGCGAGCCGACGGCGAATGAACGGACGGCCTCGGTGCGGTTCATCCGGGCGTCCGTCGATGGCGGGCGGCCGGTCGGGACGGCGTTTGAAGATTTCGCCCAGGTGCTGCTGATGACGAACGAGTTCCTGTTCGTTGACTGAGACGGCGATGGCGGCGATGGCGGATCGAGGAAAACATGTTCGCCTGTTCCGGCGGGCGGCAGACCAGCGCCTGGCGGCGGCCGAGTTCTTGCTGCAGCACGGCTACCGACTGGAGGCTGTCTACCTGGGAGGCTATGCGGTAGAATGCGCGTTGAAAGGCCTGATTTTGAACTGGGCGCCCCAGGCCGAGTTCGCGGAAGTGCTCGAACAGCTCACGGAAGTGGGAGCGAAAGGGCACAACTTTGAGTACCTGAAGGGGTTGCTGAAGGGACGCCGTGGTGGGCGGCGAAAGCCGGATCATGAGCTCCTCGGGGTCCTCGCCGATCATTTGCCGGCCGTCATGTCCTGGTCCACCGACCTCCGTTATCACGCCGGGACGGTGTCGGCCAAGACAGCGCATCGGTTCCTTACTGCGGCCAGAGCCATCCGCGATACCTGCGCAAGGAGTTGATCATGCGCAACTTGGAGTCGAAGAACGCGAAGGAGAGGGAGAAAATCGACAAGCTGGAGTCGAAAAGGACAGAGGAGACACGGAAGGTCGAGGACTTGCTGCGCGCGCACTTTCCCGATCACCCCAAGAGGTATCCTCCGCTGGCCTACCGCTATAACTCGGCGTGCATCCGGGTGCGCGTCGTGAGCAAGCGCTTCTCTGGGTTAGACCCTGTGGATCGCTGGGACATGGTCGTGCCGATCTTGAAGGCGAACCTTCCCGAGGCTACCTGGGAGGATCTCAGTCTGATCCTGCTGATGACTCCGGACGAGGTCAAAGATTCCCTCGCCAACATCACCTTTGAGAACCCCGAGCCATGCAGGCTGTAGCCGCCACCGCCGACCGCGAGAGGAGCCACCCCATGAACCCGCGCGCCATTCTCTCCCGACGCGAGATGCTCCACCAGATGGGTACCGGACTCGGCGCGCTCGGCCTCATCGGCCTGCTCGCCGACACGGGGGAGTTGGCCGCCGCTGGCCCTGACCCGCGCAACCCGCTCGCCCCGCGGCCGCCACACTTCCGCGCCCGCGTCAAACACGTGATCCACGTCTACCTCAACGGCGGACCATCGCACCTCGACACCTTCGATCCCAAGCCGGCCCTGGCGCGCTACGCCGGCCGGCCGCTGCCCGCGGGTAACCTGACGACGGAGCGGCCGACCGGCGCCGCCTTGCCGTCGCCGTTCCGCTTCCGCAAGTACGGCCGCAGCGGCATCGAGATCAGCGAACTGTTCGAGAAGACGGCGGCCCATGTCGATGACATCTGCTTCATCCGCTCGATGTACGCGAACACGCCCAACCACGAGCAGTCGATGCGGCTGATGAACTGCGGCGACGAACGATTGTCGCGGCCGAGCATGGGCGCGTGGGTCACCTACGGTCTCGGCACCGAAAACCAGAACCTGCCCGGCTTCGTCGCCATGTGCCCCGGCTTGCCCGTGGCCGACTCCTCCAACTGGCGCTCCGCCTTCCTGCCGGGCATCTACCAGGGCACGCACCTCGACACGCGCCGCACCCGCGTCGAGGAACTGCTGGAGAACATCCGCAGCCGGCACGCCTCGCCGGCGGACCAGCGGCGGCAGCTCGACCTGCTGGAGGAGCTGAACCGCAACCACCTGGGGCGACGCGCCGAGGACGCCGCGCTGGAGGCGCGTATCCAGTCCTTCGAGTTGGCCTACCGGATGCAGTCCGCGGCCGCCGACGCCTTCGACCTGGGCCGCGAGCCGGCGCGCGTCCGGCAGGCGTACGGCGAGCACGTCCAGGGGCGGCAACTGCTGATCGCGCGGCGGCTGGTGGAGCGCGGCGTGCGCTTCGTGCAGTGCTACCACGGCGACGTGCAGCCCTGGGACAGCCACGATAACCTGGAGCGCAACCACCGCAACCTGGCCCGCCAGATCGACAGCCCGATCGCGGCGCTGCTGGCGGACCTGAAGCGGCTCGGCCTGTTCGAGGAGACGCTGGTGATCTGCGGCGGCGAGTTCGGCCGCACTCCCGCGGTCGAGCTGGTCAACGGCCGCCCGGGCATGGGCCGCGACCACAACCACTGGGGCTTCACAGTCTGGCTGGCGGGCGGTGGCGTCAAGGGCGGGACCGTCTATGGCGCCACCGACGAGTTTGGGTACCGTGCCGTCGAGAACCGCGTGCATGTCCACGACCTGCACGCGACGATCCTGCACCTGCTCGGCCTGGACCACGAGCGGCTGACCTACCGCTATGCCGGCCGCGACTTCCGCCTCACCGACGTCCACGGCCGGGTGGTGCGGGAAGTCATCGGGTAGGTATTACTCCGGCGCGAATGTCCACACCAGCCCGACGCGCCGGCGAAGGATCTCTCGCCGGCGCGTCGGGCTGGTGTGGGAAGACCTTGCTGGCGGGATTACTACTACCTCGCGGCAGAAATGAGTGGCCGTTCGTTTAGCCGCGAGCGGTGAGCCAGATCCCGCTGCGCGGGGGCGAGCGCGGGCCCCGCGCAGCGGATCTGGCTCACC
>JBBRPS010000696.1:0-5407 GCA_038227745.1 Gemmatales bacterium
ATTCACGGCATTGGACGCAGCCAAAATACGCCAGCTAATCAGGTAGAGTATAAGCAGCGCGACTAGCAGCGATAGGGTAACGCTAATTGCCGGAACGACCAGCGTGCCTATGCCGTAATCGGCGGGTTCGACCTTCACCTCGCCGCCGACGATCACCGCCCACGCCCGTCCGCGCACCTTCCAGCCGGCGTAAGGACAGTTGCGGCTCTTCGAGCGGAATTTGCCCGGCTCGATCGTCCACTCCGCCGTCGGGTCGATGACGGTGACGTCGGCCTCCGCGCCCGGCTTCAGCGTGCCGCGGTCGATACCGAGCACGCGCGCCGGGCTGACCGTCAGCTTCTCGATGAGCTGCGGCCAGGTCAGGTGGCCCGGCTCGATCAGGGCGACGACGCAGACCGGCAGCAGCGTCTCCAGACCGATGACGCCGCTCGGCGCCTGGTCCAGCTCGCGCATCTTCTTCTCCGGCGCGTGCGGCGCGTGGTCGCTGGCGATCACCTCCAGGGTGCCGTCCTTCAGCCCCTGGAGGACGGCCTGCACGTCGGCGGCGGTGCGCAGCGGCGGCGACATCTTGCAGTTGCTGTCGAAGGTGCGCAGGCACTCGTCGGTGAGCGTGAAGTGGTGCGGGCACGCCTCGCCGGTGACGCGCACGCCGCGCTGCCTGCCGCGGCGGATCAGTTCGACGCCGCCGGCCGTCGAGACGTGCAGGATGTGCAGACGGCCGCCGGTGAGCTGGGCCAGCTCGATGTCGCGGTGGATCATCACCTCCTCGGCGGCGGCCGGCATGCCGCGCAGGCCCAGGCGCATGCTCTCGAAGCCCTCGTTCATCACGCCGCCGCGCGTCAGCTCCAGGTCCTCGGCGTGGCTGAGGACCGCCTTGTCGAACATGCGGCAGTACTCCAGGGCGCGGCGCATGATCTCGGCGCTGCTGACGGGCGCGCCGTCGTCGGTGAAGGCGACGGCGCCGCCCTCGACGAGGCCGCCGATCTCGGCCAGTTCGGCGCCGTGGCGGCCCTTGGTGACGGCGCCGACGGGGAAGACGTTGGCGTGGCCGGCGCGGCGGGCCTGGAGGCAGACGAACTCGGCGGCGGCCTGGCTGTCGAGGGCTGGCTCGGTGTTGGGCATGCAGGCGACGCTGGTGACGCCGCCGGCGAGTGCCGCCGCGGTGCCGGTGGCGATGGTCTCGTCCTCCTCGCGGCCCGGCTCGCGCAGGTGGACGTGCATGTCGATGAGGCCGGGGCAGACGATCTTGCCGGTGGCGTCGAGGGTGCGCGTGGCGGGGTACTGCGACTGCGGGCCGACGGCCCGGACGTGCGGGCCGCGGAGCCACAGGTCGGTGACCTGGTCGAGGCCCTGCGATGGGTCGATGACGCGGCCGTTGGCGATGCGGAGGGTGTTCATGAGGAGGATTGTAGAGGAAGGGACTGCGAGGAAGAATTGCTGGCGCCCAAGAGAGAGGCTACAATCAGGACATGACAGGGGAGAACTTCAAGATGGTGCTGGCCAAGTTCCTGGAGCGAAGGCCGTTCACACCCTTCACCCTGGAGTTGGTGAGCGGCAGCCGAATTGAGGTCAACCACCCCGAAGCACTAACGCTGTACGAGCATCTGGTAGTGTGCGCCAGCACTTCCAGGCGCCGCACCGTGTTTGAGTACGCCGGCGTGGTTCGTTTCATCCAGGGCACTGGGGTTAGCTAACCCAACTCAGCCTGGGGGATACCCTCACCTGGAAGCCATCCCGTGGAGGGGCGAACATGATGAAGCTCGTGCATTTTGAAGAAGCCTTGAGGTTACGGCTCGACCGCCAACCGTTCCAACCCTTTGTCATCGAGATGGAGGATGGACGCCGCTTCGAGATCAGGAAGAAAAAAGATCTGGCGTACTGGATAGGGGACGAGGCCATGTACGGCGAGCCCGGCAACGGATGGGAGTGGCTGAACCGCGACGACGTCAAGCAAATCGTGGATCTCCCCCCCGCACCGCCGCCGGGATCCGGGTCGTCGGGGATGAGCCGTGAAAGCTTTGAAGAGACGCTCCGCACGCTCATGCACCGCAGCCCCTTCCAGCCGTTTGTCATCGAACTCGCAACGGGGGAGCGGATCGAGGTGGATGCCCCGGGATCGATGGCGTGGAACGGGGGTGCCGCCGCCTGCATCACGGCGGCCGGTGAGCCCGTGTTCTTCCAGTTTGAGGACGTCGGGCAGATCCTGCCGCAAGAGGCCGGGATCGCCCCCTGACCCCGACGGACTTCGCGCGGCTCATTCTCTGGCCCCCGCCTGCCGCAGCAGCTCAACGATGTAGGCCCGCCCCTCCCGCGTCGCCAAACTCAGGGCCGTCTCGCCGAACGGGTTCTTCGCGTTCACGTCCGCCTCGTTCGCCAGCAGCAGCTTCACGGTGTTGATGTACCCCTTGTGGGCCGCCTTCATCAGCGCCGTCTCGCCCATCTCGTCGCGCACCTCCAGGTTGGCCCGCTTGCGGATCAGCTTCTTGATCTGCTCGACCTGGCCGTTTTCGGCCGCCGCCAGCAGGGCGGAACCGGGATCCGGAGAGCGCCGGAAGACGCACCAGCTCACGAACAGGCCGACGATCCCGACGAGCCCAATCAAGACGGGATACGCCAGATTCGCCCCGTGCTCCGGGAACCTGCGCAGAACGCCCGAGGAAAGAATGAGCAGAAACAGCAGGACGACGGCCAGGCCGACCGCGGCCACGAACAGGAGGCTCATTAGCAGCCAGTCGAGCAGGGGGCTGCGGCGCTTCCGAGATCCCGGCCGGAGGACCGCGCCGCCGGTGCGCGTCAGCGGCGCGGTCGGCTCCCCCGGCGACCCCTGACCCTCGGCGCCCCCGTTCGGAGGGCGGCCGAGCGCGGCCGTCTCCTGCCTCCGGTCGGCGAGTGCCGCAGCGAACTCGCGGGCGGTCTGGTAGCGCCGCTCAGGCTCCTTCGCCAGCGCCTTGAGGAGGATCTCCTCCAGGATCGGGTCAACGTCCGGGCGCAAGGCGGAGAGGGCCGGCGGGGCCTCGTGAACGATCTTCGCCAGCACGGTCAGCGCCGGCCCCTCGAAGGGCAGGCGGCCAGTGAGCATCTGGTACAGGACGACGCCCAGGGCGTACAGGTCGGTCCTCGGGCCGATGTGCTCGGCGTCGCCGGCTGCCTGCTCGGGGGCCATGTAGCTCGGTGTCCCCACCACCATGCCGTCGGTCGTCAGGTGCTCGCCGTCCAACTCGGGGCGCGCCAGGCCGAAATCCATCAGCACCGCCCGGCCGGAGCGGTCGAGCATCACGTTGCCCGGCTTGAGGTCGCGGTGGACGATGCCGTGGGCATGCACGGCGTCGAGGGCATCGAGGAGCTGGCGGGCCAGGTCCACCGCCTGGGCAGGGTCCTCGAAGCGGCCGGTGGCCAGGCGCTCGGCGAGGGACTGCCCCTCGATGTAGGCCAGGACGACGAAGGGCTGGCCCTCATGCTCGCCGACGTCGTGGATGGGGCAGACGTGGGGGTGCCAGATCTGGGCGGCGGCGCGGGCCTCGCGCTGGAAGCGCTGCACGCGCCGGGCCACGTCGTGCGCCGGCCCGTCGAAGCGCGGCAGCTTCAGGGCGACCACGCGACCGAGCTGCGGATCCTCGGCCTTGTAGACGGTGCCCATGCCGCCGGCGCCGAGGCGGCCCAGGATGCGGTAACGGCCGATCTGCTCCGGCAGCGGCTCGAACGCCTGGGTAAGCGGGGACGGGGACTCATCGTCAGACGGCATCGCACGGCCCTCCGGACAGGCATTGTAGCGGGCCGCCCCGGACGAAAGAAGGCGTCCCGGCCGAAGCCGTCACGGCGGCGCGGGCATCATGCCGGAGGCTCGCAGGAGCATTTCCTGGACCGTCAGATCGTGTTCCGTGCTGAAGTCGGGCTGCTTCTTGCGAGCCACGCAGGCGGCGAACTCGCGCAGGTCGGAGATCTGCAACGGCCGCGCCGTCAGGTCGAGCCGGCGCCAGTCGGCGTCGCCGGCGCGGTACACCTCGACGGGCTGGAGGTTCTTGTTGGCCAGGTGGCCGCTCCCCAGGTGCGGGATGGCGAACGCGCCTCCGGTGCCATACACCTCGATGCGCCGCGAATGGGGCGCGACTTCCAGGGCGGGGATCTCGACGATGCCCCAGGCGTTGGCGAAGCCGAAGACCGCCACGCCGTTGTCGATGTAGTTGGCGGGTCCGCCGCTGTGGTGGTGGGCGAGGAAGGGCGTGACCCAGCGCGGCCGGCCGAGGACGGCGACCATCACGTCGATGGCGTGCCCGGCCATCTCGAAGAACATGCCGCCGCGGTACGGGGCTAACTCCTCGACGAAGCGCTTGTAGTCGCGCAGGTCCTTGGGGAGGCGGGCGCGGAACTCGTAGACGCTGCCGAATTCCTTCTTGCGCGCCCGCCGCAGCAACTCCTGCACGGCGGGCATGTAGCGGAACAGGTAGATCATCTGCAGGTGCAGGTGGCGGCGCTGGGCCAGGTCGGTGAGGCGGCGGAACTCGGCGAGGTCGGTGCCGCCCGGCTTCTCCAGCATGACCGGCTTGCCCGCCTCCAGCGCCAGCCGCGCCAGCCGCAGGTTCTCGAAGACGCGGCCCTCGACCACCACGCCATCGAGGGGCTGGCGCAGGAGCTGGTCGGGCTTGTCGAAGAGGCGCAGGTTCGGGACCAGGGGCAGCCAGCGCTTACGGCGCGCGGCGGCGGTACGGGCGTCGGGGTCGTGGAAGCCGACGAGCGTGAACTCCTTGGGGTGGGCGACGACCTGGCGGACGATGCCGTCGGCGTGCGTGTGCCACATGCCGAGCATGGCGAGTCGAAACATTGCTGCACCTGGACTTACGGCGAAGAATACGGGTGCATGCACGCCACGGCACGCACTCGAGACTCCCGAGGGAGGAAATTCGCCCTGTCGAGAAAACCGAGCATCTGGTTCCGCGAGCAGGACGGCTGGTTTTATACGACCTTCCGCCGGGAGCAGCATCGCCTCGCCCGGACCGAGGCCCAGGTTGAGTGCCACCGGAAGAAGAAGGGGATCGGGCACGAGAAGAGGCGGGCGAAGGTCGGCGGACTTTTCGAGTATAAGTTCCTCCCGCTCGAAGCGGTGGTGCGGAGAGCGGCTGCCCGCTCAACGATTTCCCCGAAACCGCGTTAGCCGGGTTGATCCGAGGTCAACTCCGGGAGAAACCCAGTACCGTCCGTAACGGTTGGGCGTAACCGCTCTTCCGCTGTGACGTAATCGGCTTTTCTGGCTTGGGTTGTGGCCATCCGAGGGTACGCATTCGGTGATCGCAGCTGCCTGCTAAGCTGTGACGGGCCTTCTTCTTCGGTTACAACAGGGGAATGGATCAGGATGACTTTTCCCCTGCGCTCTCCCCTCCTTGCCCGGCAGAGCCGGCTTCGGCCCTCGTGC
>JBBRPS010000697.1:0-5375 GCA_038227745.1 Gemmatales bacterium
CGGCGTAGGAGCCGTCCTTGTTCTTCTTCATCTGCATGGTATCGATCTTCATGACGGTGAAGACCCACTTCTTCTGCACGTAGTGGTTCAAGGTCGCCTCGTCCCCCGAGTAGCTGTACTTGTGGTCCTTCAGCCACTTGAACAGGTCGTCGGCGCGCTCGGCGCTGATGATCTTGTAGTCCAGCGACCCCACCACCCCCGCCTCCAGCACCACCACGGTCGGCTTCTTTTGGCCGGCGCGTTCCGACTCGTCGGCGTTTCGATTTCTCGCCGTACTCGCGCTCAACCTCTCGTAGCGGCGGAGTACGGGGAGGAGCTTGGAGTGGGGGAGCTCGCGCTTCTTGAGGATGGAGTAGACGGCGAGGTGCTTGAAGAAATCGCGGGGCATCTCGTGCAGCTTCGGCTGGCTCGGCGTCGGGATCACCATGCCGAAGTCCTGGGCGTTGCCCTCGAACTTGGGCTGGACGGTGAACGTCTCCAGCTGGCGCTCGGGGTCCCAGGTGAGGAACGCCTTCTGCGCGGGCTGCAGGATGTCCTGGTCCTTCGCCGAGAAGTAGCAGCACGCCGCCTCGGCGCTCGGCGGCCGCAACATCCCCAGCGCCAGGGCAACCGCCACCCCGGGCAGCAGCCAGCGGCGATGACCGGGCTGTCGCATGGTTCGGTCCTTTCTGTGAGACCACAACTCGGAATACCGGATCCTACTCAATCGTACGACGAATTGCCAGCCGCCACGGATTGCGCCGCCGCGCGCTCCTTGACATCCGGGGCGTCCGCCGCGAGACTAATCAGCGATGCCAGCCCGATGGCCCCAACCCAAGCTCCCCCGTGAACTCCCTCCCCGCTCTCGTCGGTGGCCCGCCTGTCCGGCCCCAGGGCCCTCCCGAATGGCCGTCGGACGACGACGACGTGCTGCAAGCGCTGCAGGCCGCCTACCGCGACGGCTCGTGGGGCAAGTATCACGGCGCCTACGTCGAGCGCCTGGAAGCGGCCCTGGGCGCCTATCACGGCGTCGAGTTCGCCCTGACGTGCGGCAGCGGCACGTTCGCGGTGGAACTGGCCCTGCGGGCGCTGAAGGTCGGCCCCGGCGACGAGGTCGTCCTGGCGGCGTACGACTACCCCGGCAACTTCCTGAGCGTCCACGCGGTTGGCGCCCAGCCCGTGCTCGTGGACGTCGAGTCGGGGAACTGGAACCTCGGCCCCAACCGCCTCGGCGAGGCCATCGGGCCGGCGACGCGGGCCGTCATCACCTCGCACCTGCACGGCGGCCTCGTCCCCATGCGCGAGGTCATGCAAATAGCGTCGGCCCGGGGCGTTGCCGTCGTCGAGGACGCCGCCCAGGCTCCCGGCGCAGAGGTGCAGGGCCGCAAGGCCGGCACCTGGGGCGATGCCGGCGTGCTGAGCTTCGGCGGCTCGAAATTGCTCACCGCCGGTCGCGGCGGCGCGCTGCTGACGCGGCGCGCCGACGTCCACCAGCGCGCTCGGGTGTGGCTGCTGCGCGGCAACCACGTCTGCCCGCTCTCGGAACTGCAGGCCGCCGTGCTGCTGCCGCAGCTGGACAAACTCGACGCCCGTAACGCCCGCCGGGCCACGAATGTGAAGCGCCTGGCTGCGGCGCTCGGCCCGGCCCTGGCACCCTTCGTGAACCGCGAGGGCGCCGGCGCGCCGGGTTACTACAAGGTCGGCTTTCAGTACGACGCGGAACGGTTCGGCCTGCCGCGCGCGCGTTTCGTCGCGGCGCTGCGGGCGGAGGGGGTCGCCTTCGACGAGGGTTTCCGTGCCCTGCACGCCGGCCGCTCCCCGAAGCGCTTCCGCAAGGTCGGCGAACTGACCGAGGCGGAGCGCGCCGGCGCCGGGGCCGTGGTCCTGCACCACCCGGTCCTGCTCGGGGGCGCCGCGGACGTCGAGGAGGTCGCCGCCGCGGTGCGGAAGGTCCGGCAGTGGGCGGCGGCCGGCGCGCCCTCCGGCGCGTGAGTGCGTCCTTGCCGGATGCTCAAACGTTTCCTAGAGTGTCGAAACGTCGGCCCGGCCGGCGACGTTTCGCCGGAGGGGACCGCCGTGGCACCCAAGCCGTTGCTGGCCTGCTGCGTCGCCGAGGTGGTTGGCACGTTCATCCTGGTGTTCCTCGGCTGCGGTGCGGTCCACGCCGCCGTCCTCACGGGCGCCCAGAGTGGCCTGTGGCAGGTGGCGATCGTCTGGGGCGTGGCTGTGGCCATCGCCGTCTACACGGTCGGCGGCGTCAGCGGCGCCCACATCAACCCGGCGATCACGGTCGCCCTGGCGGCGTGGGGGCACTTCCCCCTGGCGCGGGTGCTGCCCTATGTCGCGGCGCAACTGGCCGGCGGCGTGCTGGCCGGCGCCGCGCTCTACGGCCTGTATCACCCGTATCTCCAGGCGCGCGAGCAGGAGCGCGGTGTGGTCCGCGGCGAGCCCGGCAGCGAGGTCACCGCGATGTGCTACGGTGAGTATTTCCCGAGCCCCGGCGGCGTCTCGGCGGACCGGGATCTGAAGGACGGCGAGGCGGTGCGCCGCGAGTTGGCCCGGATCAACGCCCGCGTGGACGTGACGACGGCATTCCTGGCGGAGGTGCTGGGCACGCTGCTGCTGGCCCTGGTGGTCTTCGCCCTGACCGACGAGCGCAACGCCGCGGCGCCTGCCGCCCGGATGGCGCCGCTTTTCATCGGCTTGACGGTGGCGGTGCTGATCTCGGTGATCGCGCCCCTGACGCAGGCGTGCTTCAACCCGGCGCGCGACTTCGGCCCGCGCCTGGTGGCGTGGTGCGCCGGCTGGGGCGAGGTCGCGCTGCCCGGACCGCGGCCCGGCGTGCTCCGCGTCTACCTTCTCGGGCCGGTCCTCGGCGCCGTGCTGGGGGCCGGCCTTTACCTGGGGGTGCTCCGGCCGGCGCTGCCCGCGCCCGACCCGCAACACCCGCAAACGATCTGACTCCGCCTCGCGCGGCAACGCGGCGGCGGACCCTGGAACCGGAGGGCAACCCGTGAACGGCATGCGCTTCATCATGGTGGGCGGCTTCCTCGGCGCCGGCAAGACGACGACGCTCGGCCGGCTGGCGCGCTTCTACATGGGCCGCGGCCAGCGCGTCGGCGTGGTCACCAACGACCAGGCGCAGGACCTCGTGGACACGCACAGCCTGCGCGCCCAGGGCCTGGCCGTGGAGGAGGTGGCCGGCGCCTGCTTCTGCTGCCGCTTCGACGATCTGATGAGCAAGGTCGAGTGCCTCAGTCGGGGTGAGCGGCCCGATGTGATCCTCGCCGAGCCGGTGGGCAGCTGTACCGACCTGGTCGCGACCGTCGTGCAGCCGCTCAAGGACCTCTACGGCGAGCGCTTCTCGGTGGCCCCGTACCCGGTGCTGTTCAAGCCAAGCCACGGCCTGAAGATCCTGCGCAACGAGGGGGGGGCGGGCTTCTCGCCCAAGGCGGCGTACATCTTCCGCAAGCAACTCGAGGAGGCCGACGCCATCGTCATCAACCGCCTGGACGAGCTGGCGCCGGAGGCGGTGGAGGAGCTGACGCGGCTGGTAGCGGCGCAGTACCCCGGCGTGCCGGTGCTGCGCCTGTCCGCGAAGACCGGCGTGGGCTTCGACGCTCTGACGCAGTTCCTCGACCAGCAAGGACAGTTCGGCCGGCGCATCCTCGACATCGACTATGACGTTTACGCCGAGGGCGAGGCCGAGCTGGGCTGGCTGAACAGCAGCGCCCACGTCACCGCCACGGCGCCGTTCGCGCTGGACGAGCTGCTGCTGGAGATCGTGAGCCGGCTGCAGGGATCGCTGGCCGGCCACGGGGCGGAGGTGGCACACCTGAAGGCGATCGGCCTGTCGGAGGGCTTCTTCGGCGTGGCGAACCTGGTGAGCAGCGGCACGCGGCCGGAGTTGTCGCTGCCGTCGCGCAGCGAGGTGAAGGAGGCGGACGTGATCGTCAACGCCCGCGTGGCGCTCGACCCGGCGCTGCTGCAGGAGGACGTGGAGCGGACACTGGGGGAGGTGAGCGCGGCGCGGTCGGCGCGGCTGCAGATCCACAAGACGCAGAGCTTCCGCCCCGGGCGGCCGCAGCCGACGCACCGTTACGCCGCGGCGAAGTAGGCCGGATGCCGTTGTGTCAGGTGCCCGTTGTGCCAACCCCGTGGCACAGCGGCATTTTCACTACAATATCTATAGATATAGCGAAACTGTTTCATTAGTTCCTCTAACAGGCCAATCGCATCCCAGGCTGACATTCGGGGAACTGCGCAGGATCAATCAGGTGGAAGTCCTCTGTCATGAGCGTATCCAAGTCCGCATGGCAGTCCTCCAAGTGGTCCAAGGTCTCGGACACGGCCGCCTGCATGGCCTCGAACGTCTGCTGCCAACACGAAAACGCCCGTTTCCGCAGATACTTCCACAGCCGTTCGATCAGGTTCAGGTTGGGAGAATAGGCCGGCAAGTGCTTCAACTCGAACTCCGGGTGCCGCGCCAACCACTCCTTGACGACCGCCTTGTTGTAGTAACGCGCATTGTCCAGGTACAAGAGGAACCGCGTTGTCTCCGGGTGACTGGCACGCAGCAACCGCAGCAGGTTCACGAACTGTTCGCCGTTGATGTTGTCCCGCGTCAACCGCAGGTCCAGGTACTCGTGGTCTTCTGGGCAGTAGGCCCCGAGGATGTTCAGGCGGTGGCGGCCGCTGCCGACACCCACGTGGAAACGCTGGCCCACCAGCAGCCAGCAGCAGAACAGCAACTCCACCCCCCACACGGGGTGGCAGGCGTCCACAAAATAGCGGCGGATCGTCGGCCCCACGGGGTCGCAGGCGTAGCGGTCGAGGAACTCTTGCTGTTCAACGAGGTCTGCCTTCCAGAAAAAACCCGTCACCTTGTGGTGGCTGGCGCCGAGGCGGTGCAACAGGTCCGTCACCCCGCCGCGCGTGTAGCCGACGCCGAAAGTCTCTTGAAGCCAGTGGCGCACCTGCTTCGTGGTGTGGAAGGCGCCGGCCTGGATCTGGTCCTTGAGTTGTCCGACTTGTTCGTCGGTAAGTTTTTGCTGGCCGCCGAGGTAGTTCAACGTGCAGAGGGCTTCGAGTCCCTGTTCGCGGAAGAGCCGGACCCACTTGCGGACCTGTCGGGAGGTAACGCCGAGGTGATCGGCCACTTGGTCCTGGGTCATGCCGTCGTTCAGCCAGAGGAGGGCGGACAAGCGCTGGAAAATCTTGGCGTCACGCGCGCACTGGCGGGTGTTGGAGATCTCCGTACGCAGTTCGGCAGTCAGAGCAAGCGACATCGAAATCCTTGGCAGCAGGGTGGTGGATGCGGATAAAACTCATCCTTGGCCCAGGCAAGCGACCACGAATCATGATATTATAGGAACTTCTTGTCCAGTTTCGCTATA
>JBBRPS010000698.1:0-5363 GCA_038227745.1 Gemmatales bacterium
GAGGCGCTGCGCGTCCGTCAACGCCCCCCCGTCGAGCCTGGCCACCTGGCCGTCCTGGAACTTATACCCGAGCAGCTCGGTCAGGGCGGCCTGGCGCGAGATCATGAAGATGCGCTGATCCATGCAATCGAACAGCCAGCCCAGCGCCGCCACCACGAAGACGAACAGATGGTAGCGGTTCAGTCCTTCGTACCAGGGGCCGGAGGCGGACAGGGGCGAGGTTTCGGCGGGCTGGTCCACGTGCATCATTGGCGGGAGTCTCCAGGAGGGCGTCGAGGATTGAGAATAGGACCTCGGGGCGCGAAAAGGAAGGAAAAAGACGGCCTCTTCTCCTTCCGCCCCGTCCCTCTTCCTCCCCTTGCCTGGGCGGGGGAGGGGGGAGAAAGAGGGGCGCTTGCCTTCGCGCCGCCCCCGCCGCACAATACAGACCGTCCGCGGCACGGCCCTGTCCCCCCCACGAGTTTCGGAGTTTCCTCATGCGATGCGCCGCGCTTCCGCGTCGTTCCGCCGGCTTACTCGGCGCCTGCCTTGCGCTGCCTCTGCTCGCGGCCGGCGCCGCCCTCCTCGGCGCCCAGGCCCCCGCAGCCAGGGCGCCGGTGCCCGACGCGGCGGCCCAGGCGCAGGCAGAGCAGCTGGTCAAGCGCATCCTCGCCGACGACTACGCCCGAGCCGCGAAGGACCCGGCGGCCCGCGATCCCCTGGTCCGCCTGCTGTGGGACCAGGGCAAGGAGACGAAGGACGACCCGGCGGTGCGCTTCGTGCTGCTGCGCGAGGCCCGCGACCTGGCCGCCCGCAGCGGGGATGCGCCGACGGCCCTGCGCATCGTCCGCGATCTTGCGCGGGCCTACGCCGTCGCCGAGCCGGACCTGCGGCTCAACGTCCTGCTGCTGGCAGGCCCCGCGGCGCGGACGGCGCAGGCCAACCGGGCGCTGGCGGTGGCCGCCCTCGACCTGCTCGGCAGCCTGCTGGACGCGGACAACCATGCGTCGGCGGTCCGGTTGCTTGCCGTGGCGGAGGCGGCCGCCAACAGGGCGGAGGACGACACTCTGCTGGCCGACGTGCGGCGGCACGCGGAGGAGGTCCGGCACTTGCAGACAGAGTATGCCCGTGTCCGCGACTTCGCCGGGCAGCTGAAGAACGCTCCCGCCGACCCGCAGGCCAACCTGGAAGTGGGCACGTATCGGGCGCTGGCGCGCGGTGACTGGGAGCGTGCGCTGCCGTTGCTGGCGCGCGGTTCGGACGCTGGGCTTCGAGAGCTGGCCCAGCGCGACCTGGCCCGGCCCGAAAGTCCCCGCGCGGAAATCGAGCTGGCCGAAGGCTGGCGCCGGCTGGTGAAGGGTCCGGCCGACCACGCGCAATCGCAATTCCTGCTGCGCGCGGGCTACTGGTATCAGCAGGCGTCGCTGCGTGCGGAGGGCGAGCAGCAGGCCCGCGTCGAGAAGGACCTGCGGGGGCTGGCGGAGTCGCTGCCGTCGGGCGTGCGGCTGCCGGGGTATTACGAGTTCGCGCACCGCTTCGAGGGCCACCAGGGCAACGTGACGGGCGTGGCGTTCCGTCCCGATGGGCGGCGTCTGCTCACCTGCGCCGGCGACCGGACGGTACGGCTGTGGGACGTCGCGACCGGCCGGCAGCGGCGGCGCGTCGGCAGTCACACCGACTGGGTGCGGGCCGTGGCGTTCGCGCCGGACGGCCGTCACGGTGCCTCGGCGGGCGACGACAACACGGTCCGGCTGTGGGACGTGGCCGCGGGCCGCGAGCTGCGCCGCTTCACGGGGCACGCGGAATGGGTGCGCTGCGTGGCGTTCCTGCCGGACGGCTCCCGCCTGGTGTCGGGGAGCGATGACGGGACGCTGCGGTCGTGGGACATCGAGACCGGCGCCGAGGTGCGGCGGTTCGTGGGACACAAGGGGTATGTGACCTCCGTGGCGGCGAGCAGGGACGGTCGGTTGCTGCTGTCGGCGGGGACGGACGAGAGCGTGCGGCTGTGGGACGTGGAGACGGGCAAGGAGCTGCGCCGCCTCAACGGGCACGAGGGCAACGTCAACGGCGTGGCGCTGGCGCCGGACGGCCGGCGCGGCGTGTCCGGCGGGTCGGACGGGACGGTGCGGTTGTGGGACGTGGAGAGCGGCAAGGAGGTGTGGCAGCTGACGGGGCACCGGGGAACGGTGTGGTGCGTGGCGTTTTCGCCGGACGGACGGGTGGTGCTGTCGGGCGGGGCGGACGGCACGGCGCGGCTGTGGGACGCGGCCACTGGGCGGGAGCTGCGGCGGCTGCGCGGTCACACGTCGCTGGTGCTGAGCGCGACGTTTTCGGCGGACGGACGGCGGCTCGCGACGGCGAGCGCGGACAAGACAGTGCGGCTGTGGGCGGCGCCAGGGCGGTAAGCTCGTCTTCGCCGCTTGCGGCCTGGCGATCTCACTGGGGAATGGAATGGATTTGTTTCGTCTGGTATACTTCCAGCGTCGCAACCAGAAGGCAGCGAGGTGACCATGTCAACCGTGCAGCCCAATCCTGACCCCGCGGCGGCCCCGGAAGCCGTGGAGTACGTTTGCAACATCCCGCCCGGGATCCGGCGCTCGCAGGAGGCGTTCCGGCGCGACCTGCCGCAGTTGCTCGCGAACAAGAAGCTTGAAGGACAGTGGGTCGCCTACCATGGGGATGAGCGCATCGGGATTGCCCGGTCCGCGAGGACGCTCTACCGAGAATGCTATCGGAGAGGGCTGAAGGATGAGGAGTTCGACGTGTGCCGTATCGAGCCGGAGGAACCCGACGATCTTGACTGTACCCCCTTCTACGAGTAATGGACGACTTTTCGAGGGGAGGTATGCCATGCCTGTGATCCTCCGCAAACTGCCCTTCTTCAATCGGGTCACAACGCGCCCAGTCCCAGGCGGCACGGTGCCTATTCTCCCCTACCAAATTGTCCTGTCGGTGAGCATCGCTCCGACGGGTGAGGAGGAGTTGCACCCTCGCGCCTTGCGTTTCCCGGCTGTCCTCGACACGGGTTTCAACAAGGCCTTTCTGCTCCGAGAGGAACACCTCAACCAGTGGGCCGGTCTGCGTCGTGAACACCTCAGGCAGATCGGCGAGATCACGGCCTACGGCCAGAAGGTCCCTCTGTTCCGCGGGAACCTCTGGTTCCACCGTAACGTTGCTGGCTGGCTGGAGGAGGCCAGCAACCTGTCGCCATTCTGCGTGGATCTCAACCGCGGAATTGCCGTCTGCCCCGCGGGGATGACTCAGCCACGCCTTCCGCTCCTGGGTTTGCGCGGCCTGGCCGCAGCGAATGTCCAACTCTCCTTCCACTGGTGGAAGCGACTCGTCTCGATCCGCACCACGCCCTGGTGGCATCGCTTCTTCTGGTAGCGCTTCTACCCCAGCCGCGCCCGCGGCCCCGCCTGCAGGTCGCGCACCTCCAGTTCCACCGAACGCCACCCCTGCCACTCGTTGATGCGCGGCACGAACACCAGGCAGCACTTGCCGCCCTCCGACATCAGCTCCTCCGTCCGCTCGCCCATCTTGAACGCGATCGCCTTCATGTCCCGGTTCTGCTGCCGCACCTTGAAGCTCATGTGCCGCTCGCCGGCCCCCACCCGCCGCGGCTCGCCCACCACCTGCAGGCCGCCCGCCAAGAACAGCGGCTCCGGATTGCCCGCCCCGTACGGCTCCAGGAGCTTCATCGACTCCAGTAGTCCCGGCGTCAGCGCGGACAGCGGCAACTCGGCGTCGATGACCAACCGTGGCGACGGCACCCCCGCCGTGAAAGACCGCGCCGCCACCGCACAGAAGCGCTCGCGGAAGCCGTCCACCGCCGCCGGCTCGATGCGGAAGCCCGCCGCCGTCGCGTGGCCGCCGTGCGTCAGCAGGTCCGCCGAACACTCGCGCAGCGCCTCGTGCAGCCGCAGCCCCGGCACCGACCGCCCCGAGCCGCTCGCCGGGCCGTCGTCGCGCAGCGCGATCATCAGCACCGGCCGGGCGTAGGCGTCCATCAGGCGCCCCGCCACGATGCCGATCAGCCCCGGGTGCCAGCCCGCCCCCGACAGCACCAGCGCCGGCGCCCCCGCGCGGTCGTGGCGCTCCGCCTGCTCGCGCGCCTCCTTGTAAATGTCGCGCTCGACGAGCTGGCGCTGCTGGTTCTGCTCCTCCAGGAAGCGGGCCAGGTCGGCGGCTCGCTGCGGCGAGGTCGTCGTCAGCAGTTCGACCGCCAGCCGCGCGCTGCCGAGGCGCCCCGCGGCGTTGATGCGCGGCGCCAGCGCGTAGCCAATGTCCGTGGCGCACAGGCCCTTCTTCTCGTGCAGTTTCGCCGCCTTCAGCAGCGCCTTGAGGCCCACGCTCGGCGTCTGCTGCAGCCGCGCCAGGCCGTGCCGGACGAAGACGCGGTTCTCGTTCTGCAACGGCACCACGTCGGCCACCGTCCCCAGCGCCGCCAGCGCCACGCCGTCCATCAGGCAGTCGCGGAAGCGCGGCGTCACCTTGTCGCTGCCGCACGCCAGCTGGCTCAGTGCCCACGCCAGCTTGAACGCCACGCCCGCGCCGGACAGGCCGCCAAACGGGTAAGCGCCGCCGGGCAACCGCGGGTGGACGAGCACGTCGGCCTCGGGGTAGCGCTCCTTCGGCTCGTGGTGGTCGGTGACGATCAGCTCCAGACCCAGACGCCGCGCCTCTTCGGCCTCGGCGATGCTGGTGATGCCGCAGTCCACCGTCACGACCGTCTGGACGCCGCCCTCCGCGAGGCGCCGCAGCGCCTCGACGTTCAGACCGTAGCCCTCTTCCAGGCGGTGCGGCACGTGGAACTCGACCTTCGCGTCGAGCAGGTTCAGGACCTGGAGCAGGATGGCGGTGCCGGTGACGCCGTCCACGTCGTAGTCGCCGTAGACGCAAATCCGCTTGCCCTGCTGGGCCGCGGCCAGCAGGCGCGCGGCGGCCTCCTTGGCGCCGGGCAGCAGGGCCGGGTCGTGCAGCGCCCCCAGCGACGACTTGAGGAAGTTGGCGGCGTCGTCGGGCGTGCCGAGTTTGCGATTGAGCAGCAGCTGGGCGACGATCGAGGCCAGGCCGAGGGACCGCGCCAGGCGCTCGATGGCGACGTCGTCGTGGGGGAGCAGGTGCCAGGTCTTGGCGGTCGGCAAGGTTCGGTCCTCGCGGGCTGGGATGGGCCGTGGTTGACCGCCCCATTATAGCGGCAGCGCCCCGCCTGAGAGCGCCAGGTTCTCGGGTTCCTATCGTGGGGGGCGCACGACACGGTTTGCACCTGCCGGGGGGAAGTCCTACACTGTCCTGAGCGAACGCGACCCCATTTTCCCCCCAAGTCCTGAAAGGGGCCAGGGATGGCACACGCCGAGAAGCGTACCTCCGCAGTAGAAGAA
>JBBRPS010000699.1:0-5337 GCA_038227745.1 Gemmatales bacterium
AGCAAGCGGTCGGTGACCCGCCCCGCCTCATCCGCCGGCAACGTACTTTGGAGCAAACGCATCTTCGTCACAGCCTCCCTGATGCCTGGGTTCTCGATAAACGTAAGGTATCAGGTGGCTGTGGCTTAGACACTCGCCAAACGGTATTGTGTTTAGCCGCGAGCCTCGGGCGAGCGCGTGAGCGTCACGCGCTCGCGGCTAACCGAACGGCCACTCATTTCTGCCGCGACGCACCAGCCGCACAGAGGGCACGCGATTTGCTGTCATATGCCCAAGGTATTCGCCCGCTGGCCTTTCCGCTCCTGGGGATACGGGCCAGGGCCGGGCCGAGGAGGTCCAACCATGTCGGGTGTGCCACTCGAAATGGAGCAGGTCGGTGAGGTGACCGTCATTCGCATCACGGACCGCCACCTGCTGGAGGGGGCCGCGGTCGAGGCGGTGAGTCGGTCGCTCCTGCGCCTGGCGGACGACCCGGGGCGGACGCGGATGCTGCTGGACTTCGCGGCAGTCGAGGCGCTCTCCAGCTCCGTACTCGCCTCCCTGATCGCGCTGCGCAAGAACCTGCTGCGGCAGGGCGGCCGACTGGCGGTGTGCGGCCTGCGCGCGGAGGTGCGCAAGGTGTTCGCCCTCACCGGACTCGAAGGCCCGCTCAACGTGTGCGACACGGAGCAGGAAGGGCTCCTGTCCTTCCAGGCGCGTTGATCCCCCGTCACGGGCGGGGGGTCGTGGCCGGCGACTCGGGCCTCGCCCCGGAGCGCTTCAGGTGCCGGTCGAGGAACTCCAGCGCCGCGGCCTCGGCGCGGTCGGCGTGGGCGCCGGTGAAGTCGTGGGCCGCGCCCTGCAGGGGGAGCAGGCGCACCTCGGCCCCGGCCTCGCGCAGCTTCTTCTCCAGCCGCCGCGCCTGCTCGATCGGGACCAGCGCGTCCCTGGTGCCGTGGATCAGCAGCGTCGGGGCCGCCGCCTTGCTGGCGTAGGTGACGGGACTGGCCTTCGCATAACGGTCACCGGCCTTCGCGGGCGGACCGCCCACGAAGCTCTCGATGGCGAACTTCATGAATGGGCCGTACAGGTTCAGCTCGCCTTTCGTGCAGCACTGGTGCAGGTGCGCCAGGTCGGTCAGCCCGGCGCAGGAGACGACACAGCCAACGCGGCTCGACTCCTCCGCGGCCCCGCCGTTGCCTTCCAGATTGTCCTTGCCGTTCGTCACGCCGAGCATGCACGCCAGGTGGCCGCCCGACGAGTAGCCCAGGACGCCCACGCGCTCCTTGTCGATCTTGTAGGCGGCGGCATTGGCCCGCAGCCAGCGGACGGCGCACTTGACATCGTGGACCTGGGCCGGAAAAGGGTTGGCCGTGGACAGCCGGTAGCCGACTGTGACGGCCACGTAGCCCTTCTGCGCCAGCCTCAGGCTGAGGGGGAGCTTCTCCTTGTAGGTGCCGTACAGCCAGCCGCCGCCGTGGATGATGACGACGGTGGGGAAAGGCCCGGCCCCTTGCCGCGGCACGGCGACGTTCAGCTTGAGGTTGCAGTTGTCCTGCGTGCAGAAGGTCAGGTCGGAGAAGAGACGTACGTCAGGCGGTACCACCAGCGCCGCAGGCTTCTTCGCGTCTTCTTCTGCCCCCCTGAGAGTGGACGGCGCCAGGCCTGAACAGAGGCACAGGCAACCGAGCAGAGCGGTTCCGAAAAGCCGGCCGGCGGTCCGGTTGCTCTCGCCAGCGCTGACCGAACAGGCATTGTGCATGGCCGTACCTCGTGATGACTTGGCGAACGGCCGGCTTACGCCGGCCGTTCGCCAAGACCTGCCTGCGCCATTGTACCCAGCCCCCGGCGCTTTGGGAACCTGGAGAAAACTGCCGCAAGAGACTCGCATTCGGGCAGTGCGTCGGGTAGGATGGAGCAATTCCCTGGACCCCCGAGAATAGACGGACACCGGCGCAAGTTCCGACCCAACGAGCGTTCCCTTGCCGGAGCGGTCCTCCAGGCCCGGGGGGACGGAACACTCGCCGGCAACTTTCCTGCGACCGCATCAGGTAGACAACCTGAGCAGGAGAGGGCCTTTACAAGGGATCGGCCATGAACCGCTTTCGCGAGCCTTTGAGAAGTCTGCGCCTGGGCGTCCTCGCCCTGGCCGTTCTCGCGGCCCTGCCCGCCCTCGCGAACGCCGCCGAGATGGGCTTCAAGAACGACCTCGCCATCCCGATCATCGTCCAGGGCCAGAGCGTCGTGAACAAGGTCCTCCGCCGCGGCCAGCCCCTGCTGATCAACCCGACCAAGCTCGCCTGGGACACGAACATCATGCCGGGGCAGCGGATCATCATCATCTACGACGCCAACCGCACGAACCGCATTCTCGGCCGCTTCGTCATCCCCTGCGACGGCCGTGACTTCCTCTTCTCGGTCCAGCTCGTCCCGGTTCCGCCGGGGGTGCCGCCCCGCGTGCAGCTCGTGCCCTTGCCGCTCCCCTGACGTCTGGACCGATTCCGCGGAGTACGCCTGGCCGTCATCGCGAACCATTTCTTGCCCTTTCCTTGCACCGCGACCCCGGGGGCAGTACATTGGCGCCAGCGTAAACCTTCGCCGCCTCCCCTGCCCCCGAGATTCATGAGCCGCGCGATCCCCCTCTCCCCCACAACGCAGGCCCCGACCCGTGTCCGCTACGGCGTCCTCGGCTTCGCCTGCTCGCTGTCGATGATTACCTACCTCGACCGCGTCTGCTTCGGCACCGTGGCGCCTTACCTCCAGAGCGAGTTCGGCCTGAGCGACACTGAGAAGGGCCTCCTCTTCACGGCGTTCGCGCTGGCCTACGCCATCTTCGAGGTGCCGACCGGCTGGCTGGGGGACGTCTACGGGCCGCGGCGGACGCTGATCCGCATCGTCCTGTGGTGGTCGGTGTTCACCGCCCTGACGGGGCTGATCTTCCCCATCGCGGGGGCGCCCGGCTTCGCCTTCGCGGCGATGCTTCTGGTGCGCTTCCTGTTCGGCGTCGGCGAGGCGGGCGCCTACCCGAACCTCGCACGGACGCTGCACAACTGGTTCCCCTTCACCGAGCGCGGCTCGGCGCAGGGGGCGGTGTGGATGGCGGGCCGTTTCGCCGGCGGCGTCACGCCCCTGATCGTCCTCGCGCTCCTGATCCACGCGCCCGCGCCCGGCGGCGGGACGGTCGTTTACTGGCGGCATGCATTCTGGCTGTTCGGCGTCCTTGGCGTGGCGTGGTGCCTTGTGTTCTGGATGTGGTTCCGCGACACTCCCGAAGAGAAGCCCTCGGTCAACCAGGCGGAACTCGACCTGATCCGCGGCGACGAACACCGGCCACTGCCGGCGCTATACGAGACAGGGGAGAAGATCGCCGACCCCGCCCCGCCGTTTCCGGAAGCCGTCACCGCCAACCCGCCCACCACCGAGAGTTTGCCGCGGCCCGCCACCGTCCGGGCGGCCGCCCCCTCGCATGCGGGCGTGCCGTGGCGGCGGCTGCTGACGAACCTCAACCTGTGGACGCTGTGTCTGATGTACTTCTGCGCGGCCTACGGGTGGTACTTCAACATCACCTGGCTGCCGGGTTACCTGACCACGGAGTTCGGCGTCGATCAGCACACCCACGGCTTCTGGACGTACAGCCTGATGGTGGGTGCCCCGCTCCTGCTCGGTTCCGTGGCGTGCCTGGGCGGTGGGCTGCTGACCGATGCCTTCATCCGCCGCACCGGCAACCGCAAGTGGGGCCGGCGCCTGTTCGGGGTGATCGGCCACGGCGTTTGCGCCCTGTGCTACCTCGCCGCCGCCTTCGCCCCGAACGCCTGGGTATTCGTGCTGTTCATCGCGCTGGCGGCGTTCTGGAACGACATGACGATGGGGTCGGCGTGGGCGAGTTGCCACGACATCGGCGGGCGTTACTCCGGGATCGTCTCGGGCTGCATGAACACGATCGGCAACCTGGGCGGGGCGGCGGCGGGCTACGTCACCGGCTGGATCCTCGACATGAACCGCGGTCACCGCGACGTCGGCTGGCAGATCAACTTCCTGATCTTCGCGGGCGTCTACGTCGTCGCCATGCTGCTCTGGTTCCGCTTCGACTCCACCCGGCCCGTGGCGCCCGAGGCGGCTTGATCCGCACGCCGTGCCCGGTTACAGTGCCCCGCGCCGCCCCGGCTCCTGGCTTCTCGCGCGGGCCGCTGTAAAATGAAGTGGGGCGAGACCGCCCCGACGATTCCGACGACAAGGGTTAGAACGAAGGCGCCGGCCCTGCGGGCGGCACCCGGACGGGAGAGCATACATGGCGAAGGGTGCCGGCAAGGCCCGGAAAAAGTTACCGAAGGAACTCGCGGTCGTCCGCGCCGACAGCTGCACGGGCTGCGAGGCGTGCATTGAGGTCTGCCCGGTCGATTGCATCTACAAGGTCCCCGGCGAGGAGCTGCCGAGCCTGCAGAGCTTCGTGGACATCGACCTGGAACGCTGCATCGGCTGCGAGCTGTGCGCGAAGTGGTGCCCCTGGGACGCGATCGACATGGTGCCGACCGGGCAGATCGTCCAGGCGGTCGCCGAGAAGGGCGGGCCTCCCGACTACGTCGAGAAGAACTGGGAGCGCCTGGTGAACGCCGCCGCCACGCTGCAGGATCTGGCCCTCGAACAGCAGACGGCCGCCAAGAAGTGACGCACCGCCGGGCGGAAGACCAGCAAGCCCACGGGTCGCACCCCGTGGGTCTTGTGGTCTTGTAAGGAGAACCCGCAATGTCGCCTCCGCTGCGGACCGCCCGCCCCCTCTGGCTCCTGGCGTTGCTCCTCATCCTCGGGCTCGGCTGCCAGCCCGCGCGGAAATTCCCCGCCGTCCCGCACAAATCGTCCGTCGGCGAAGACGGTACACGGCCGCGCGGTCCAGAGCCGCACTATGCCTGGATCGACCGCACGCCGCCCCCGGACATCTCGATCGAATTCGTGGACGCGGCCTCTCGCCCCGACGAGTGGAAGAAGCTCACCGGCTTCTGGACGCACTCGTGGGGCGGAATCGGCGGCCAGCGCACCGCGCACCTGGGCCTGTCCCCGCTCGGCGCTGTCGCGGCGCTGCGGCTCAGCGCCGCCCACGAGGTCATCCAGGTCAAGGTGCCCCTCGGCCTGCCCAACCCCACGGCGAACATCCCGCTTTCCAACCCGCCGACGTATCACAAGTGGCTGCTCGGCAAGCGGCTGTTCTTCGACCGCGACCTGTTGCCCGGCGTACCGAAGCACAACACGCGCGGCTGTACCGATTGCCACGACCCGACCGCCGGGTTCACGGTCCACCGCCCGCGTCCGGATTCCGCCCGCAAGAACCCGCCGACGCTCCTCAACTGCGTCTACAACAAACAC
>JBBRPS010000700.1:0-5328 GCA_038227745.1 Gemmatales bacterium
CCCACCATCATTGTAGTCACCCGCCGCCTACTGTCAAGTAGGGTGTAGTCTTTTTGTCGCAAGGATTGCCTGCCCGAATCCTGGGAAAGCCTGCGGTTTCTCGATCTGTTCGGGCCGGAACCCTTTTTGTCAGCCAGCATCTTGCCGGTTCGGTCGGGAAGTCATAGACTCATTCTTGTTCTTTCTCGGCATGGTGCCGAGCAACATGAACAGGCTTTCATCGTGGACGCTGGCCCCAGGAGGGCCGCACCGTGGCCGACCAATGGCACTACTTCGTGGATCGGAAGCAATGCGGCCCTGTGCCTCTCAAACGGCTCAAGGAACTCGCTGGCATGGGCGTCGTCGGGCCGACCAGTGAGGTATGGCAGGAAGGGACGCCCGATTGGGTTGTCGCCAGCAGCGTGCCAGATTTGTTCCCCAACGACCGCATCTCGGCGAAGGTCAAAGAAGCCTCCTTGCCGACTTCGCCCATGCCCGACAGAACCGCTCCTGCGAGCATTGAGCAGCCTCGTCCTCCTCAGACCCGCTCGGCGAAATGGGGCGTGCTGGTCGGTATCTGTCTACTGTTGATCGTGCTAGTCGGCGGCGGGATCGCCTTCACGGTCTTGGGGCGGAAGTCGTCGGAACAGAAGAAGGTAGAGCCGGTCGCCGAGTCCACGAAGGCGAAGCCGCCTGAAATCCCGCCTCAAGAGAAGGAGGCTATCGAGAATACGATCAAGGCTCTCATGAAGTTGGATTCCATCACCTCGACCGGCCTCAATTACACGGAGTATTCCTCCAAATTACTGGACATTAAGGTGGAGTTCGATTCCGCCTTTGCAAAAATCCCCAATTCCAACCCTATTCGGGTGCCTCTCGCCAAAGCGATGCTGGCTTTTGTGGAAGCCAGAGATTTCTGGGGGTGGTGCCTCAACAACAAGGGGAATTTCGCCGGTTACATCTGGAAAAACGGTCAGATTCAAAAGGAGGTCATGGATTGTCATAAGGATTTGTTTGTAAGGAAATTGATCCCTGACTTTCGTCAGGAGCTATTTGAAAGTAAAGATGTGCCAATCATCTGGAACTACGCCACCGTGCAAGTGAAGAAGGCGAAATTGATCCAAACCTACCCATTCAGAGGGAACGGAGAGGTGTCGTCCCCACTCCAGGCCGCTGAAGTCCATGCCCACGTCGAGCGGCTGAAGGATCAAAGGGTGGTGTGCAAGGGGTTTGTGAGCAAAAGAGACGATGCACGGACGGGTACGACTCTCACCATTGAGGCGGAAAAGATCGGGGAGTCCCCTTTGGTTTGCCTCTTTGACAAAACTCTGCCGCCTTGCGGTGTCAACGACGCCGTGGTGGTCGAGGGTAAATCGACCGGCCTGTTCCTCGGCACCGTGATCTTGTTTGAATGCAAGTTGCTTGAAGTCAAAAAGCCTGGGAACTAACGCTTCTGGATCTCCCACGCACAGCCGTGGTTCCATACAATAAAACACCAAGGCAGGTCGATAACCAGACTGGCCCGATGGAACCACTTCCCAAGTTTTTCTCGCTGTAATTGTTCGATTGTTCCTTTTGCAACGCCGCCTCGGTTGCAATCAAGACAGGTCAGGCCAGCCATCTCGTTAAGCCACTACAGACCCATCACAACCGCTATTAACTCGTTGCCATGTCACTATTAAGAGGCGACATGCTCAACTCGCAACTTCATCCCTCTCCGCTAACAACTTGTCAATCCACTCCTGAACTGACGGTTCATCGGCCCAATAGCCGAGAGAGCGTTTGATCTCCTTGAGCGGCACCGTGTCGCCAATCAACTCGTTGACGTGCTTGACGAGCATGAGCATGTTGGGCTTCTCCAGCCCCTCGGCAATCCGCTTCTCGATGGCCTGAATGTCCTCCCACGTCTTCGTCTTGTTCTTGCCGCCCTCCCAAAAATCACCGATGGTTCCGACCTTCCTGAAGGGCATGTTCGCCTTGAACAAGAGACGCTTGTCTCGGTACAGGTCATCGACCACAATGCCCTTCTTGTTTCGGCCCTTGACCTTCGCCTTGAAGACGTAATGACATAGCCGCCACTCGTTGATGATCGGCTCCACCCGCTTCCTCCATTGGACGACCTTCCGAGACGGCATGGCGTCCTCGATGGCCTGCTTCAAGTCGGCCTTGCTGATGGAGTTCTTGACGATGATGTGGTAGTGCAGCTTGTTCAGACGGTTCGGCTCACGGACCCACAAGCACACGATGCCACGGTCATTCAGCTTGCGGCAGGTCTTCTCCCACATGGGGGCTATCTGGTCTGGCGGCACTTCTTCATTGAGGTTGATGTGGACGGCCCAAGAGTAGGGCCGCTTCATGAGGCGGCGGTTCCGCAGGATGCACATGGCCCACTGCTTCGCCTCACGGATGTAGCCGAGAATGGTATCCGTCCAGCCCTTCGGCTCGAACTGGCTCGGCTTGCTGAAAGTGGGGTTGGTCTGGTATATTTTGCCATCGTCGGCACTACTATAATTCATCGGCTTCACCGTCGTCGTCTGGATTGCTGCTGGGCGACTACTTCAAGGCCACGATGCTTCCAACAGCGTCGTGGCCTTTTCCTATGGTAGTTACCTCCCTCTCTTTTTCCTCCTCTCTTGTCGTGTTGTTCCCTTATACTCTGTGGTAGCCTCTGGCCCTGGCGAACCCGCCTTGCAGCCTTCGTAGGCCAGACGGCTCACGCTGCCGCCTGGATGGTCACGCTCAACAGCCCACGCACGAACTGGCGGGGATGGGCCAGCAGCCAGCGGACACGATCATGACTTTCAGAACTGCATCCCGATGGAATTGGTGATGATCTCGACTGCTTGGTGCTGATTCCTCTCTTTTTCCTCACCGGCCTCGACTTCAACATCGTTCTCATCCTCGTCGTACTCCTCGCGGCTGCGTTTCTTGCCCAATTCCGGGTCTAGCCTCGCTGCTTTTTTGAAATCTTTCTCGGCCAGTTTGCTGTCGCCCTTCTGCTGGTATGCCAAACCTCGGTTGTGGAAAACCTCTCCCTGTTTTGCGCCCAGCTCGATAGCTTTGCTGTAGTCTGCGATGGCCTCGTCGTGTTGAGCCAGCGCCGCACGGGCGATGCCACGCTGATAATAGGGCATCCAATCGAGGTAGCGCACACAAGGAGGGGTGTCGGAAACCGAACCTGCTGATTGGCGCCGAATCGACTCGGTGTGGGCCGCGACCGCCCTGCTCCATTCTCCCTTGGCGGAGAAAACGAGTCCTATATTACAAAAGGCATCGGCGTCGTCTGGATTGAGTTGGATCGCCTTGGCGAGATCAGCCTCAGCGCGATCGAGGTCGCCGATCTGTCGGAAGGCAACCCCTCGGCCGTGGTACGCGATGGCTGATTGCGGACTGCGCTGTAAGGACTCGGTGTAGTCGGCGATGGCACGCCCAAGCGCCTCCTCATCAGGGTCATCAAGCGGGGAGCATTCTACGGTGTGATACCAGGTCGCGCGGCCGAGGTATGCCTCCGCGTTCGCCGGGTCGAGTTGGAGGGCTTCTGTGAAATCCGCGAGGCCGCCACGGGAGCCGGACTGTGCAAGGCGCGCCCATCCTCGGGCCAGGTAGGCCTCAAAATACCTCGGATTCAACCCGATGGCTTTCGTGCAATCCTGAGTCGCCCGCCCATACCTCTGCAAAGCGTAATTGGCCTGCCCACGGCGGTAATAGCTCTCCGCGTTCTTCGGGTCGCGCTTAATCTCGCCTGTCAGTGCAGTGATCTCGTCTTCCCATTTCTTCCTGTCGTTATCTTTTGCCCCCTGACTCTGAGGCTGGTCGGCCCGGTGTTCTGGTGGTCCGTCCTCCCTCCCTGGCTTTCCTCCTGATGGCACCTGCTCCTGCGGTGATTTCCCGTCGCCTGACTGGACGATGCTTCGGGGTTCCTGAAGAGGAGCCCGCATTGCTGGCGTCGTGGTGGCAGCGGGAAGGGTTGCGGCCGCAACCGGGCTTGCCTCTGGTGGAGGGCCTGCGGCAGGTAGCGAAGGTAAGACCGGGGACAGAAGCGCGCTCAGACGGGCCGCGAGATCGGCCCCATCGCTCGGCCGGTCACCGGGATTGTCCTCGAAACACGACTCCAGCAGCTCATTCAAGGCGGCCGACGCGCCCCGCTCGCCCAGCCTCACCTTCCATTTCGCGCCGCCGGGTTTTCCCGAGGCCAGATTGCCTGTCAGCAGTTGATACCAGATGATCCCGAGGGCGTAGACATCGTCGCGGGGGTCGGCAGGCTCCCCGTACACCTGTTGCAGGGATGCGTAGAGCGGCGTGTAAGCCCCGCGCACGGCCTCCACTTGTGATAGTCTCCCGACCGTCCCGAGGCGTGTCGATTCCTCAATCGCCTGCCGCGCTGCGATGCCGCCGATGCCGAAGTCCGCCACCCGAAACGCGACCTTCCCGTCGGCCCCACGTTGCACGAGGACATTCGCCGGCTTCAAGTCGCGGTGGACAATCGGCGGGTTCAGTTGGTGGGTGTACCCCACCGTCGCCGCGATCTCCTGGACTAGTCGCGCAGCCTGACGGGGGGGCAGACCGCCGCGCGCCAGGCTGTCCTGGACCCACCCCGTCAGGTCGCCGCCGCCGACGTACTCGTACTCCAAACAGGGCGGCTCGGCATTCAAATAGGTGTGCAGGAGTTGGACGATGCCGGGGTGTTTGCCCTGGCGCATCACACGCCCGAGGATCGCAGCCTCGTTCCGCAGCACCTGGGCCGCCTGGGCATCGAGGCAGAATTTCAGTGCCACGGGGTCAAGGAGGTAGGGGTTCGTCGCCCTCCAGACCTCTCCGAACCCACCGGCCCCGAGGAGTTCCGCCAGTTGCCAGTCACCGATCCCCACCGGCTTGTCCCCCGGCTTGAACCGCGGCAGGCGCGGGGGCAGGAACGGGACCAGGTCCTCCGCCTTGCTCAGGGTCAAGGACGGCGGGACGGTCTTCCCGCTGGGATCGGATGGGCGGCGGAGCGAGCGGTGGATGGAACCCGGCAGGAGCGTCAGGTAGTTCGTCACCGCCTGTTGGATCGCCTGCGGTTCGTCAGCCGCGATCTCATGAACCACGGCGGCGGCCTGGGCGCGGACGTCCACGGCCCCGGCGAGGGCCGCGAGTTCCGCCCGCCGCTGCTTCTCGTCCGCCTCCTTGCTCCACGCCTCGTAGGCGACCGAGGCGATTTCCACGACGGCATCGCCGAGCGGGATGGCCTCGATCGCGGCTTTCAGGACGGCCTTGCCGACGCACTTGAGGAGGGCGAAGGGGGATGCCATGTGTTCACCTGTGCGGAACGTGGACAGCGGTGTTGCGATGATTGTAAACCCGTCCGGAGCG
>JBBRPS010000701.1:0-5322 GCA_038227745.1 Gemmatales bacterium
CCGAAAGGTCCGGGGAAGGGATGGCCAATACCTCGGGCTTGCGTCCACGCATGGGGCACCTCCCACGCCGAAACGGAGCACACGCTCAGCATAGCAGGACAGTCCAATTTAGTGCAAGTTTTCGTGCCGACGACACTAGCAGCGACCGGCTTCGCGAGCGAAAGTCCTCGCGAGCCGTCGCCGTCCTACCGGCGGTGGGTAGCTGGCTTGCCGTTTCGCGCTCGCCCCACCCTTTCTCCCCCGCTACTATGTCCCTGGCCTCCCGAACGGTCTCCCCGCCGCCCACCGAAATGGAGTGACTCGACGTGGCACACAACACCCCTCAACGACTCCTCCGCGTGCTCGCCGTCTTCGGCCTCCTGCTCGCCCCGGGGCGGGCGCTCGCCCAGGACGACCCAGGCTGGACCGGGAACATGGCGCGCAACCCCGGCTTCGAGGAGGACTTCGTCAACGCCCACGGCGAGGGCCACGTCCTGAGCTTCAAGGGCGACTGGTACTACAACCAGCGCGACCTCGTCCCCGACTACTGGGACCTCAAGGGCGACTGGACGTGGCACACCCAGGCCCCGCACTCCGGCCGGCACTGCCTCAAACTCGGCAAGAGCGGCGCGGCGAGCCAGACGTTCCAGCGGGCGGTCATCCAGGAGGGGGGCGGCGCCTGGGGCGGCAGCACCATCCGCCCTATCCCGATCCCCGCTGACGAAAAGGCCCGCTTCGCCCAGCCCTGGCGCGTCAGCGCCTGGTGCCGCGGCGGCGGGACCGTGGCGCTGAGCGGCGACAAGAAGACGGTCACCGCCCAGGGCAAGGCGGACGGCCAGTGGCACCGCGTCACGATCGAACTGCCCGCCGCGGACCTGGCGGACCCGGCCAGGCCCGCCACCGTCACCCTCTCCGGCCCCGGCGAGTTCGATGATGTCGTCGTGCAGGAGAAGCTGTCGCCCGCCCTGAGCCTGGTGACGAACAGCAGCTTCGAGAAGCTCGACAAGGACGGCGCCATCGTCGGCTGGTCGCGGCAAGGCAAGTACCGCGCCATCGGCCCGACCTACTACGTCTGGACCGACTGGAACCACTTCTTTCGCGCGAACCGCGGCGCCGTCGTCGCCGACCCGCTCGTCGCCCACTCCGGCAAGCAGTCCATGCGCTTCGACGTCCTGCCCGGCGACGAGAAGTACGTCGAGAGCGAGCTGATTCGTTTCAATCAGGAGAAATCGCACCCGATCGAGGTGGGCGTCTACGTCCGCGCCGACCGCATCAACCTGATCGACGTGCGCTGCGTCGATGAGGAGGGCGTGTACATGCCGGCGTACCGGGCGCGGCAGCCGGAGAACGGGCAGGGCGGCACGTTCCTGTTCGGCAACGGCACCTTCGGCTGGCGCTACGTGCGCAAGTTCTTCGGCACACCGCACGACCGGGCGGTCAAGGGCATCCGCGTGCGCCTGTGCGCCCGCGGCATGAACGGCCACACCCTGGACGACGCCGGCACGCGGCCCTTCGCGATGGCCACCGGGACCGTCTGGTGGGACGACCTGCGCGTGACGGAGCGTACCACCGACGCGGCCGCCCTGCAGGCCCGTGGTGTCAAGGTGCCCGCGCCGGAGTCGCCCGCACCCGGACCGTTGCAGGGCGGCGCGGTGGACCTCGGCGAACGCTTCTTCGGCGACAACGCCCTGTCATACTCCTTCATCAACAACGCCCAGGCCGGCGCCTATCAGCTCCGACTGGCGACCACGCTGCCCGGCGGCAAGCCGGTCGTGACTACCTCGTCCGCGGTTGTCGTCGCGAAGGGCAAGGCCGCGACGCTGACGGCACCTTACCGCCTGGATCGGCTGGCGGGCGAACTGGAGAAGCAGGGACGCTTCCACGTCGAGTTGCTGCGCGACGGCAAGTCGGTCGCGGGGGTGGACTATGCGTTCAACACCTGGCCGGTCGTCGTGGACGTCGATGTCAGCCGGCACTACAACCTGCCCGCCGAAAACCCGGTCACGGTGGCGCTCAACCTCGGTGTCGCCGACGCGACCCTGGCGAAGGTCAAGAAGCTGGAGCTGCAGCTCTACCGCCCGTCCGACGGCAAGGTGCTGGGGACGCAGGCCATCGCCGACCTGCGCGACGCCTTCGCGAAGACGCTCGCCGCCCTGCCGACGAAGCGGGAGCAGAGCTACGAGTTCAACCTGCCGACGCCCGCCTGGTGGGTGGACCGGACGAACCTCATCCTCGCGAAGGTCGATCTCTCGCCCCTGAAGGTCTGGCCGCACGACCAGCCGACGCGCGACACGGTCCTGGTGGTACGCGGCCTGGACGCGGCGGGCGGCGAGCTGTTCCGCCAGCCCAGCGAGCCGTTCTGCCGCATGGAGGCGCCGCCCCCGCAGCCGCCGATCAAGAGCGTCGCGGTGCGCGCGGACGGCGCCGTGCTTGTCAACGGCGAGCCGCGCTACCTCACCGGCGCGACCCACCAGAGCACCCGCGTCACGCACACCGTCCCGCTCATCGCCCAGCTCGGGCTGATGGGGCACCGCCTGACGCAGGGCATGACGTTCGCGCAGGTCGCCGACATGTGGGACAAATACCGCCTCTATACGCTGCAGTTGCGGCCGGCGAACAAGATCGACGGTACCTCGCCGGTCCTCGACCTCGACCCGAAGCAGCGCGCCGAGCTGGAGGCGTTCGTCAAGGCGGGCGGCCTTCGCAACGTGGTCTCGGTGAACACGGGCGGCTGGGAGGCGGCGGTCGATTACACCAACGCCGCCCAGGTGGCGAAGCACCTGGCCCTGAACGACTACGTCCGCAAGCTGACGGGCCGGCCGCTGGCGGTCAGCACCAGCGGCGCTTTCAATGCCTGGTGGATCCCGAAACTCCACTTCTACGACATCAACCACGCCGAGACGGAGATGTGGGGGCCGATGGACTTCAACGTCATCTTCACGCCCTACATGAAGCGGCTGCGCAAGACGCCGACGGCGTGGGTGTACCTGCCGCAACTCTACGACAACACGCCTTACGAGCGCTACCGCTTCGAGACGTACGAGAACATCGTCCGCGGCTCGGCGGGCGTGTCGATGATCCAGGGCATCGGCGACCCGACGTTCAACCGCGGCCTGGCCGGCGAGTTGCGTTACCTGGAAAGGCGCCTCAACAGCCTGGAGAAGGCGCCCGCCGTCACGCTCGACCCGCCCGTCTCGCACAAGGTGTCGCGCTACCAGGGCAAGACGTACCTCCTCGCCACCAACGCCGGCCCGATCGCGCTCGGCAACTGGAAGTGGGACAGGACGGTCAAGTACAGCGGCCGGGCGAGCCACGAGGGCGACAGCGCCAACACGATGTGGGTCCGGCCGGGGGGAGTGCGCATCCACGGCTTCCGCGGCCTGCCGATGCCGGAACTGGTCCAGAAGGGCGACAAGGTCGTGCAGTACGTCTGGCTCGACCCGAAGGAAACGCCGGAGTGGTTGATGGTGGCGGTGCGCGGCGACGGCAAGTTCACGCACAACGCCGTCCTGGGCAAGTTCGACTTCGCGAAGTTCCGCGCCGACTACGGCAACGTCCTGATGTTCTCCGAACTGGAGCACTCCGTCTGGCACGACATCAACTACGTCGTGGACGATGCGACGTATCGGCGGGCGGTGAAGGTGATCGGACAGAAGGAGGCGGACGCGCTGAAGAAGGGGGCCGACGCCGGGCGGGCGAAGGTCGATAAGGTCGCGTACCAGGCGGAGCACTTCCACAACGTGGGGCCGCTGCCGAAGGCCGGGGCGTGGTACCGGGTCGAACTGGACGCGGAGAAGGTCGGCCTGGTGGGCAAGCTGGTGGACGGCTTCGCGTACCTGACGAAGAACGGCCGGGCGCTGTGGGACCATTCGGTGCTGGAGCGCGGCGGCAAGGTGGTGCGCGTGTTCTGCGAGGACAGCGTCGGCATCGACCGGGCGCTGCTGCCAAAGGTGCGCGTGAACGTGCCGGGGCTGAAGAAGGGCGCGAAGGTGCGGGTGCTGTTCGAGGATCGCGTCATCGTGGCGGACGACGGCGGTTTCTTCGACAACTTCGAGGGGATCGATACTTACGGCCAGGAGGCGGGCGGCGTGATCGGCGACCTGTTCGGCTTCGTGAAGGACGAGGATCGCGAGCTGGCGCGGATGATCCCGAGCGGCTACGGGTATAATTACGGGCCGACGGCGGTGCATATCTACGAGATCGAGCACGAGGCGCCGGCGCGGCCTGCGGGCGCCCGCTGAAGGAGGGCTTCGCAGTGCCGGCGAAAAACCGCTATCATAGACAGGTGGTGAGAGCGCTGGTGAAGGACGGTTGGACGGTCACGCACGACCCGCTGCATATGAAGTGGGGAGTGCGGGATCTGTTCGTTGATTTGGGGGCAGAGAAGTTGCTTGCCGCGGAGAAGGACGACAGGCGGATCGCCATCGAAATTCAAAGCTTTGCCGCGGTTTCCGAGATCGAGGATTTGCGAAATGCTCTTGGGCAATTCACCCTCTACCACGACGTGCTGGCCAGGCTTCACCCGGATCGAATCTTGTACCTGGCAGTCCCTGATGCCTCTTACGACTACCTATTCCAGGAGCCGATCTCGCAACTACTATTGGAGAATGGGCGCTTCCGGCTACTGGTTTTCGACCCTCAGGGGGAGGTAATTCAGCAATGGATCGGGTGAAAAACTATCGTGAGCTCATCGAACGGGTTCTCACCGAGTACGCCAGCATCCCCTATTCCTACGGCGAACTCGAGAAGCAAACGGTCTTCGACCGCGCGTCGGACCATTATCTCCTGATGGTCCTGGGGCGCGAAGGGATCCGGGGGGTCCACGGCTGCACCGCTCACATCGACATCAAGGACGGCAAGGTGTGGATCCGGCGAGATGGGACGGACCCCGGGATGGCTCGGCAACTCATGGCTGCCGGCATCCCTCCCGAGGACATCGTCCTGGCCTTTCGTTTGCCCGACACCCCCGAGGAGTCTTTCGCGACAGCGGCCGCGGCCCTCGACCCACGGCAGCCGGCATGAACTCTCTTGTGTATGCCATTCTCGACAGCTGCCGTCACGACAGCTTTGTCCGCGCCCGCAAGCCCGTCCTCGACGCCTTCGCCGCCGCCAACGGCGCCCCGGTCGAGCGGCGCTGGAGTTACGCCTCGTTCACGGCCCCGGCGCACTACGCCTTCCTGATGGGCATGGTGCCGCACCACAGCCCGCGCGGCGTCTTCGCCTCCGAGGTGTACCGGCAGGAGTTCGCGCGCTGGGCGAAGCGCCTCGGCGTGGACGGACTCGATTTCACGCGCTTTCTGCCGCACCTCTCGCTGCCGCACGTCCTGCGCGACCTGGGCTACC
>JBBRPS010000702.1:0-5321 GCA_038227745.1 Gemmatales bacterium
CTCGCTTGCGCGTCGGGCTTGTGTGAGGATCTTCCGCGCCGGAGCAATAAAAGGCCGGACCGAGGTCAGATCCCGTGCCCCACCTCCGGCGCTGCCGCCTCGACCTGCGGCGGCAGCGTGATCGTGAACGTGGAGCCCTGGCCCAGCTCGCTCTCGGCCCGCACTCGGCCGCCGTGCATCTCGACGAACGCCCGCACCAGCGCCAACCCCAGCCCCAGGCCGCGTCGGTCGAACTCGAACACCCCCGAGGAGTGCCGCGACACGTCGAAGCGCGTGAAGAACGGGTCGAACACGCGCGCCAGCGTCGCCGCGTCCATGCCGACGCCTGTGTCGCACACCCGGATCTCGGCACCGCCGTCCGCCGTCCGCCGCGCTCCCACGCGGATCGTGCCGCCGTCCGGCGTGAACTTCACCGCGTTGATGAGCAGCTGGGACACGCTGTCGCGCAGCTTGTCCTCCTCGACGGAGACCGTGCCCAGCCCGTCCGCGGCGTCCACTTCCAGCCGCTGGTGCCGCTGCTCGATGAACGTGGCCACGTCGTCGGCGGCGGTGCGGACCACCTCCGCCAGCGCCACCGGCTTGCGCGCCAGCGGCCGCTCGAAACGGTCGGCCATCAGCAGCTTGATCATCAGGTCGATGCGCTCGTTGAGCCGCACGCTGCCGGCGAAAATCCGCTCCAGCCAGTGCCCCAGCGGCTGCTCGATGCCCGTCGTCCGCCGGGCCAGGTCCGCCAGGCCGAGCACGATCGTCAGCGGCGTGCGCAGCTCGTGGCTCGCCACGCGGATGAAGGCTTTCTTCAGCTCGTTCGCCTGGCGCAGCTCGACGTTGGCCGCCTCGAGCTGGGTGTTCTTCTGCTGCACCTCCGTGAGGAGGCGCTTGCGCTCGGCGACCAGGTCGTAGTGGTCGATGGCCTGGCGCAGGACGGCCTGCAGTTCCTGCGGCTCCCACGGCTTGGTGATGTAGCGGTAGACGCTGCCCTGGTTGATGGCGTCGATGACCGCCTTGATGTCCGCGTAGGCGGTGAACAGCAGCCGCACCGTATCGGGGTGCCGTTCGCGCAGCCGCTTGAGGAACTCGACGCCGGACATCTCCGGCATCCGCTGATCGCTCATGACGATGTGGACCTGCTCCTGGTCCATGATCTTCAGGCCCTCGGTGGCGCGCGTGGCGCCGAGGACGCGGTAGTCGAAGCGCAGCAGGTCCTGGACGCTGTGGACCAGGTCCGGCTCGTCATCGACGACCAGCAGGCAGCGCTTGGCCTTGCCCTTCATCGCCACCTCCTGCCTCACCCTTCCGCCGGGTCGCGCTGCGACCCCGTTATTTCGCGGACGACTTCTCCAGATGCTTCTCCACCACGCGCACCGCGGCATCGAGTCCTTCGTTGAAGCGATCCTCCTTGAACTCGCCGCGGATCGCCTCAATGAGCTTGTCGCGCAAGGCCTGCGTGAACGCTTTCTCCCCACGTCCGACGGGGAGCACGTACAGGTAGCGCGGCTCGCGGTTGATGAGCACGTACAGGCCGTTGACCACCCGCGCCTTCGTGCGCTCCTTCGCCCACTTGAGGAAGAACTCGGCCCGCGCCTTGTTGTCCATCGCCTTGACCTTCTCGGCCGGCGTACCGGGGATGGTCTGGTAGGTCTCGAGGAGCACGTCCAGATTGTGCTTGCGGTAAATCTCGCGGATGCGCTCGTCGGCCTTCTTGACCGCGTCGGCGCTGAAGAACTTGCCCTGGTCCTGGACTTCCGGCGTGACCGCAAGCCCGACGGCGGCGGCGGCCGCCCAGGCGGCGAGGATCAGGATACCCCTGTGGCACGGCTGGCGGGACATGTGGTCTTCCTCCGTGGACGGCCTGCCGGCGCCGGCGCGCCGGCCGTGGCTTCTGTGATGTAGGCTCATTATGCGCAATGGGGGACGGACCGGATAGGGCCGGAAGGAGGCGCGGGCGTCTGCCGTTGCCATCGCCGTCGGGGCCCCGCACAATAGACCCGACCAGTCTCCGTCCGGCCCGCCGCAGAGGGCGGCCGGGCAGCGCGGCGCTGGACCGCGAGTGCCGACGAGGGGCCGCCTGTGTGGAGCGCAAGGATCCGGCTGACTTCCCTGTGGCTGTCTCAGGTCGCGCGCGTCCTGGCGGACAACTGCCTGCGCATGTTCATCGTGCTGACCCTCGCCGGCGTCGGCCCCGCGGAGCGCGACAGCGCCTGGCACCTCCTGACCGGCCTCCTCATGGTCCCCGCCGTCTTCTTCGCGCCGCTCAACGGGGCACTGAGTAACGCCTTGCCCAAGGGCCTCGTGCTGGTCGCCACGTCGCTGTACTGCGGGGCCGTGGTCGTCGCCTTCGGTGCCGCGGGCGGGCCGTGGGTCGCCGGCTGGGCCTTCGTCGCCGTCGGGGCGGCGGTGTGGAGCCCGACGCGCTACGCCCTGCTGCCGGCCGCCGCCGAGGACGCCGCCGTGTCCCTGACCCGCGTCAACGCCCTGATCGAGACGGGGGCGGTGATCGCAGTCCTGGCGGGCTGGGCGCTGGGTGAGCACCTGCGGCACTTCCTCTGGTGGGACCTGAATGCGGCGGTCGCGCTGGCGGCGGGCCTGAATTTCTTCGCCGCCCTGACGGCCCTGCCCGTCCGCTTCCCCTCGGACGTGCGCCGCCCCGAAAGGGCGGCGGAGGCCGTGGCCGGCTTCTTCCGCGATGCGCGGCGCGTCCTCGCCGACCCGTCGGCACGGTCCACCCTGGCAGCCCTGGCCGGGCTGCGCGGCATCGCGGTGGCCACGATGGGGGCGCTGATCGCGGCCACCCTCAACGGCGGCGGGCAGACGTTCGAGCAACTCCAGGAGGTGGGTGCCTGGACGATCGCCGGCGTCGCCGCCGGCTCGCTGCTGGCCGGCGTGCAGCGCCACCCGCGGCGAGCGCTCGGCCTGGTGCCCGTGGGCGCGACCGGTCTGCTCGTCGGCCTGGTCATCGCCGCGACCGGCTCGGTGCCGTCGCCGCTGCTGTGTGCCGTGCTGGGCGCGATGGGCGGGCTGGTGAACGTCCCGCTCGCGACGGCGTACCAGGCCAGCCTGCCCGCCGACGCACGCGGCAACGGCATGGCCGTCCGCAACCTCGCCGACTACGTCGCCATGGCGGCGACGTCGCTGCTGATGTTCTCCCTGGCGTATCACAAGGTGCTGGATCCCTGGGGGCAGCTCTGGCTGCTCGCCGGGATGGCGGCGGTGGCCACGGTCGTCAGCTGGCGGGCGCTGTTCCGCCACTTCATGGAGCAGGTGCTCGAACTGCTGCTCTCGCCGCTGTACCGGGTGCGCGCCCGCGGGCCGGGGTTGGAGCACTTTCCCACGCGCGGGCCGCTCCTGGTGGTCGCCAACCACAGCGCCTGGTTCGACCCGCTGTGGCTGGGCAAGGTGCTGCCGCGGCGCATCGTGCCGATGATGACCAGCGTGTTCTACGACATGCCCGGCCTGCGCTGGCTGATGCGTTACGTGATCGAGGCGATCCGCGTGCAGGCCTCGCGGTACCGGCGCGAGGCGCCGGAGTTGAAGGAGGCCATCGCCGCCCTGGACCGCGGCGACTGCGTGGTGCTGTTCCCGGAGGGGTTCATGCGGCGTTACGCCGAGAAGCCGCTGCGGCAGTTCGGCCAGGGCATCTGGCACATCCTGAAGGAGCGGCCGCAGACGCCGGTGATCGTCTGCTGGATCGAGGGCGGTTGGGGAAGTTACTGCTCGTATTACAACGGCCCGCCGACGAAGAACAAGCGGCTGGACTTCTGGCGGCGCATCGAGATCGCGGTGGGGCCGCCGCGGCTGATCGACCCGGCGCTCCTGGAGGACCAGCGCGCCACGCGCGCGCACCTGATGGCCCTGTGCATCGACGCCCGCCGCTATCTCGGGCTGGAGCAAGTCGTGGCGGAGGAGGTCGAGGCCGAGCCGGCCGGCGCCGCGGAAGAGCCGTCCGCGGGAGGGAGTCGGGAGTAGGGCCTCGTCAAACCCAGGGGGTGCGACCCCTGGGCTTGGTCCTCCTGCCCGCTCAATGGTGCTCCTTTTCGGCGAGCCACCGCTCCGCGTCCAGCGCCGCCATGCAGCCGCTGCCGGCCGCGGTGACCGCCTGCTTGTAGTAGCTGTCCGCCACGTCGCCCGCGGCGAAAACACCTTCGACACTCGTGTTAGTCCGCTGCGCCGTCGTCCAGCGCACGTAGCCCGTCGGCAGCACATCGACCTGCCCGCGCAGGAAATCGGTGTTCGGCGTGTGGCCGATCGCCAGGAACACGCCGCTCACCTCCAGCTCCTCGCGGCCGTCGTCCACCGTGCTCTTCAGCCGCACGCCCGTGACGCCAGCGTCCTCGGTGCCCAGCACTTCTTCGAGGACGCGGTTCCACCGGGGGGTGATCTTCGGGTGGGTCAGGGCGCGCTGCTGCATGATCTTGCTGGCGCGCAGCTCGGTGCGGCGGTGGACCAGGTAGACGTTGCTCGCGAACTTGGTGAGGTAGGTGCCCTCCTCCACCGCCGAGTCGCCGCCGCCGATCACTACCAGCGGGCGGTTGCGGAAGCGCGGCAGGGCGCCGTCGCAGACCGCGCACGCCGACACGCCGTTGTTCTTGAAGCGGTCCTCCGACGGCAGGCCGAGGTAGTTCGCCCGCGCCCCCGTGGCGACAATGACCGTCAGCGCCTCGACCGTCTCGCCCTCCAGGGCGGTCAGGGTGAACGGGTAGCGCTTGAAATCCACCGAGACGATGTCGTCGGTCACGATGCGCGTGCCGAAGTTCACGGCCTGCTGGCGCGTGTACTCCATGAGTTCGGGGCCGTAGGCGGCGCGTCTGCCCTGGTGGGCCGACTTGCCCTCGTAGTAACCCTGCAGGTTCGCGTAGCGCTCCGGCGGCAGGGCCGACTTCGAGAACTGGGCCAGGGCGCCGGCATCGGCGTGCGGCCAGCCGGGGAAGTTTTCGACCTCCGTCGTCAGGTTGAGCTGCCCCAGGGGGAGCGTCCCCTTGAGGGCGTTGTCCCCCGTGACCGCCCCCTCGTAGACGAGCGGCTGCAGGTTCGCCCGCGCCGCGTAGATCGCCGCTGTCCAGCCCGCGGGGCCTGAGCCGATAATGACCACCTTTTCCGCCATGATGAGCCTCCGGGCGTGATGAGCGTGAGTTGACCGGGGTCCCTGGCGAACGGCCGGCGTAAGCCGGCTGGTACAGCACCCCGCGCGGGGTCCTGGCGAACGGCCGGCGTAAGCCGACTGGTAAGGGTGACTTATTCCTCCGGCGCGGAAGGTGGTCACACAAGCCCGACGCGCAAGCGAGGGATCCCCTCGCTTGCGCGTCGGGCTTGTGTGAGGATCTTTC
>JBBRPS010000703.1:0-5304 GCA_038227745.1 Gemmatales bacterium
AAGCAGGACGCGGAGAGGCGCGCCGGCGACGCCGTCCGCGCCGCGGTGGCGAACGACCCCTTCAAGAGGCTCCTGGTCGAGTACGAGGGCCCGAGGCTTTTCCCCTACCAGGACGACGCCCGCAAAGCGTTCTTGACGACCGCGGTGGGCTTCAACCTCCAGGCGCCGCGGGCCGCCGAGAAGCTCAGGCAGGTGGACCTCGACTGGGCCAAGGTCGTGGCCGGGGTCCAGGTGCCGACCACCCAGCAGTCGCTGCGGCTGCTCGATTTAGGGATCGACCAGGCCCGCGGGCAGGCCGCCAGCACGAAGATCTACACCGCGGCCAGGGCGCAGCTCAACCTGCCCCTGGTCCCGAAGTACAAGGATCTCTCGCAGGACCGCAAGGACGTGGTGACGCAGATGCTGTTCAACATGGGGGCCGAGAAGTTCGCCGGCTTCGCGGGCATGCGGCAGGCCCTGCAGGACGGCGATTATAACCGGGCCGCCGTGGAGATGATCGACTCGGACTGGTACGGCCAGGTGAAGCGCCGCGGCAAGGACCTGGTCGAGCAGATGGGCCTGGACCGCCCGACGCAGAAGAAGGTAGACGACATCGTCAAGGCCCGGAAGGCGGGGAAGAAAACGCCCGAGCAGGCGAGCCAGGAAATGAACGACATCTTGGAGGGCTTGAAGGGGTCTGCGGCGCCGCAGGACATGAGCGCGCCCCCGCCCGAGGCTCGCCTGCCGCTGCCCGCGCTGGACGCTCGCCGGCGGCCCCTGGCGTGATCGACGGGCGGCCGGACCGGGCGAGCGCTCCAGGCAAGCTGCCCGGCCCGGCCTTCCCGCGGACGTTACTGCCTCGCCACCGCGCCCGCGGAGAACGAGATCGTGACCCGTGACTCCGCGCCGGCCCGAACCCGGACGCGCTGGCTGGTTGTCACACGGACCCCGTCGCGCACCACCTCGGCCCTCAGGGTGTAGGGGTAGACCCAGCCCCGGGCGAGCGGCGGAGTCGAGAACACGCGGACCGCCGTGGTCTGGCTCGTGAGTGCGTCGTCCACGAACAGCTTCGCGTCGGCCGGCAGAGTCACCAGGAGCGTTGCAGGGGCCGATACCTGGTCCTCCTTGTCCTTATCCTTATCCTTGCCTTTGTCTTTACCCTTGTCCTCGTCCTTGTCCTTGAACTTATCCTCGGCCTTGCGAATCTCGTCCTCGATCCGCTGCAAGGACTTCGCGCGCCCCGCCGCATCCTGTTTCTTCAGGGTCTCCAGGAGGTCCTGCTTCTCCTCGGGAGTCGCCTGTTTCATCACCCTGTCGAACCGGCCCTTATCCGCCGCCGACAGGTCCGTCCCCGCGCCCGAGGTCCCCTTCGTCTCGCCGTTCAAGGGCTCCCCGCCGGTCTTGCCGCCGATGGCAGGAGGGCCGCCCGAGGCGGGAGGGCCGCCCGGGCCGCTGATCACGACGTAGCCGCCGCCGCAGGACACCACGCCGCCGCCGCAGCCCTGGCACCCATAGCTGTGGCAGCCGTAGCAGCTGTGGCAGCTGTGGCGACTGTGACAGCCGCGACAGCCACGCCGGCCGAAATCCGCCGAGTCGCTGCCGGCCGTTAGAGTCATCAGAATCACCACCGTGTACATGACTTCCCTCCTCCTCAAATCAGTTAATGGTGCCAACCCGTTCGTATACCTAACGAGACTGTCCTGGAGCCGCTGTGAGAAGCATCCTGTGAGGCCAGTCAGGCGCCTGTCGCATATTCCTCCGGCGCGGAAGGTGGTCACACCAGCCCGACGCGCCAGCGAGGGACCCCTCGCTGGCGCGTCGGGCTGGTGTGAGGATCTTTCCTGCCGGAGGAATAAGACTTCTTCCAGACTGGAAAAGGGATCCAAGAAACCGTCCACTGCCGCCTCAGCCCTTTCCCCTCAAGAGCGGTATATGGATAAAGAAGGCTGATGTGGCAAGTTGGCTAAAATAGTCAAAGAGCGCAGAAAATGCCAGCGCATTTTCCGTGTCTGTGCCAGGTATGTGGGAGGAACGGGGGCTTCTATCTCCGCGACAGCGGGCCTGTGCTCGAATCGGACTCTTTCCCCAGGCGGGACTCGGTAAGAAACGGGTTCAAAACGAGCAGGCGAGGCAGGAGTGCCTCGCCTGTCGGTGTTGAAATCACGTCGAAGCGTACTTGCCTCGTCGCGTCCCCGAGGAGTTTCAATGCCGGGGACCGGCGGACCACGCCGCCGTGCTGCCGGTCCGGCGCAGCCCAGCCGCGGCCAGTCCGTGCCCCGGCACCTGCTCGAGGATCTGGCGGTATTCCACGGCCGCCTCGTTGAACCGACCGAGGGCCTCCAGGCAGCGGGCGAGGTTGCAGCGGCAGTCGGTCAGCTGCGGCGCCTGCGCCACCGCCTGTCGGCCGGCGTTGAGCGATTCCTCGTACATCCCCAGGTCCAGGTACGCCCCCGCCAGGTTCGCCAGTGCCATGATCCGCCCCTGCGGCTGGTCGAACCATTCGCCGTGGACGGCCCGGCACAGCAGGTTGACCGCATCGACGCCGCGGTGCTCTTTCAGGGCCACGTAGCCGAGTATGGCGTGCGTCGGCGCGAACCGCGGGAACACCTCGGCCCCGCGCGTGGCGTACTTCCGCGCCCGCTCGACATCCTCCACCCCAAGGGCGACGTGGGCAGCGTCCGCGTAGAAGTTCACGTTGTGCCTGTCCAGTTCGATGGCCCGGTCGAACTCGGCATAGGCGCTCGTGATGGTCGCGAGCTGCTCCCGCGCCATGCGCCCCAGCACCAGGCCGAGGTTGTCGTGGTGGTAGGGGTTGAGTGGGGACAGTATGCTCGCCCGCATCAGCGCCACCTGCGCCATCACCCACAGTTCGCGCCGCTCGCCGGGGTGGCCCGTGTGCTGCGCCAGCGACTGGGCGGCGCCGCCGAGCTTCACCCAGTACAGCTCCTTCGTCGGGTCGAGCAGCGCGGCCTCGGCGAGCGCGCTCACGCCATCGCGCGGCCGCTCGACGAAGAGGCGCACGCCGGTGCGGCACAGGACGTTCGCCTGCAAGGGGCAAACGACGCCGACGGCCACCGCTCCAGCAGCGCCCACCCACACCGCCCCCCGGGCCAGGGGCCGCCAGATCGCGACCGGGCTGTCGGCACGCACTGCCGGCCCGGTCGAGTGCAGGACGGTCCACGGGTTGGGCCCCGCCTCGCGGAACACGACCCAGCCCGCCCCGCCGAGCACGACGGCGAGGCCTGCCCCTGTCACGAGCGTGACCGCGATCCCCTCGCCGACGAAGTTGAAGCCGAAGCCGAGGGCCGCGAGCAGGCAGGCGGCGGGCAGCGCGATCGCGAACCAGCGCCGGCCGGGAGCGCGCCCGTCCGCCTCGACTTCCGTCCCGGCCTCGCCGAAGCGCGAGAGCATGCCGGCGAACGTCACGAACAGGGCGCCGCAGGCCACCACCGTATAGCCGACGGCGCTCTCGACGGCGAAGGCGGCTGTCCCCGCGAGCAGGGCCAGCACCAGCGGCCGCGCCTCCGCGGGCGCCCGCCGCCAGGCCCGCCAGCCGGCCCAGGCCAGTCCGAGCAGCGCGACCAGCAGCGCCACCGCCCCGACCAGGCCCTGGGTCGCCAGGACGTGGATGAATTCGTTGTGCGCTCGCGTCGGCGTCGCGTTCCACTCGATCTGCCAGTACGCGGCGGTCCGCTTCAGGCCGAAGGCGAGCTGGAAGGTGTCCGGGCCGGTGCCGAAGAGCGGATGGTCCCGAAAGGTCGCCAGGGCGGCGTCCCAGATGTGCCACCGGCTCAGCGCGTCGGTCAGGTGCTCCAGCCGCAGCCGCACCGCCCCCAGCAGCCCGTCCTCGCCGCCGAGCAAGGCCGCAGTCACCAGCAGCGCGGCGGCGCCGGCGGGCAGGCCGAGCACGACCGCCGCCGTGCGCCAGCGCCGGGCGCCGAGCGCGCCGACCACGAGGATTAGCGCGACGCAGCCCAGCGCGACCCACGCGGCCCGCGAGACCGAGAGGACGATCGCGGCGCAGGAGAGCAGGCCGACGAGGGCCAGGATGGCGCAGGCGTACCAGCGGCGGTCCGCGGCGGCGCGCTGCGCGTAGTACACGGTGAGCGGCAGGGCCATGACCAGGTACGCCGCCAGGAAGTTCGGGTTGCCCAGGGGGCCGAAAGGTCGCAGATACTGGCCCACGTTGGAGCGGTCGCCCCAGGCGATGGGGTCGAGCCCCGCGAACTGGCACAGGGCATACGCCGACGCCACGGCGCTGCCCAGCACGCAGGCGCCGAGCACCAGGCGGGCGTCGCCGTACGTCCGGCACAGGCCGCGGGTGGCGCAGAACAGCACGCCGTAAGCGACGATGGTGCAGAGGCCGGCGTGGCTGTCGTGGGTCCCGAGGACCGCGGTGAGAGGACTGATGGACAGCGCCGTCGAGGCGGCCGCCGACAGGACGAACAGCACCACGCCCAGGAACAGCGGTTGCCGCCACAGCGGGGCCGAATCGGTCCGGGGCGCGGCGGCCAAACGGCGAGGCGTCTGCGCGCCGCGGGGCCGCAGGAGGGTACACAGCCCGAGCGGGATGAGGAGAAGCGCCGCCAGGGTCAGCAGGGTGAATTTGGGGAACTCGAAGGCCCCGAGGGTCGCGGTGCTGAAAAGCAGCGGCGACAGGGTCAGGTGGACCAGGAGCAGCCCCAGGCCGATAGCGGCCGACAGCGTGCGCGGGACGGCCGGCGGCGCGGCCCGGCCGCGCGCGCCCAACGCTTGCGACGGGATGGAGTGTGCCATGGGGCGGGCTGATAGCGGTCCGTCGTGGGGCTGTCAAGAGCAAGGGGCGCCGAAACGCTCCCGGGAGGAGGAGCAGTATCCGCAGAGACCGCATTTTCGCCAAGACCCTGTTGACGGGTTCCCTTCCGCCTGAGATGATGGAAGATGGTGTGTGGATCGACGAGCGAACCTGGCCGGTCCGCCACAAGTCCATGATCTCATACGGGCAGGGTATCTGCCCGGGAAAGGTTCGGGACAACTTCCGCAGGTTGAGCGGGTTGGAAGCCCTCGGCGGTCGCGGGACCGCGTCCGCTGTGGTTCCTCGCCTCGTCGGCGCCTGGCTGGCTTGCGGCCGTCCCCCCTGAAGAAGGAGAAGACAATCCTTGCCGCCGGGATTCAATGATCGACACGGTCGAGATGACAGAAGAGACCTCCAAAGGGTCAATGAGCAGATCCGGATCAGCCCGGTGCGGCTGATCGGCATCAATGGGGAACAGCTCGGGGTGGTCCCCACGGCGCAGGCCCTGGACCAGGCGCGGGAGGCGCAGCTGGACCTCGTCGAGGTCGCCG
>JBBRPS010000704.1:0-5303 GCA_038227745.1 Gemmatales bacterium
AAAACTTGCATCCAAGTCGGTAGCGATGACAGTGTGGTGTCACTCTTCGGAAACCGCAGAATTCATGCGGAAAGCGCGACAACACGGGCTGTCGCGGCTCTCCTGAATTCAGTGCAGGTTTTCGTGCCAGGGACACTAGCTCCGCCTTCCCCACGTGTGTGGAGGGCACGGCAGCGCGGGTAGGACCCGTAGCCCCCCAATGCCGACGGACCCGCAAGCGCCACGCCCCGACGCCACCTACGGACCCGGTCGCCGCGGTGCCCAGCCCCCACCGAAACCGCACGCCCACTCGACAACTTCCAGACGGTCGGCGCGGGCGGCAACTGAAAAGCGCGCCGGCCCGTTCACTTTCCCTTCCGCGGCCTCCCGCGTGGCCGTTTCGGCGCGGGGGCTGCCTCCGGCTCGGCCGCGGGCTTCGGCGGTCGGCCCCTCGCCGTCTCAGGCCGCGGCGTCGGCGCTTCAAGGAACGCCGTGCAGGCCACATCGAGAGCCTGCGCCAGCGCAACGACGTTCGACCACCCCGGCTCTCGCACGTCGGCCTCCCACCTCGCCACCGCATCCCGTTTCACCCCGACAAACTCGGCGAGCTGGGCCTGAGTCAGCCCTTTCGCTTCCCGCAGCTCCCGCAGCCTGCCTCCGAACCAGGCGGATTCCGCCATGACGGCACCTCAAGAATAATCCGTAAAATGTAGCCAGCTGGCCTTGTCAACGTAGCCAGCTGGCTGTATTATATCAGTGTAGCCAGTCGGCTGCAAGCCGGTCTTTGACAACCAGCCGCTCAGAACCAAACAGCACGCGGGGGGCTCGCGACGGACGCGGGAAACAGTCCGGGGCGTGTGCGGGAGGAAGGGCGGGACACGGGGGCGGGGGACTAGTTCCCGCCGCCCCGGAGAGGAGCCAAACGGAGTCCGAAACGAAAGTGGGCCGGCGCTGCGCTAACAGCCCGGCCCGTGGCAATTCCTTCGTTGAAAGGAACTGCGATGAGTACTGTAACGAAAACCCGTCAGCCGCGTCAACGCCGTCCGAAGGTGCGGACGGTCAACTTGCTCCTGCCCATCGGCCCGCTGAACGTCAACGGCGTGCTGCGGCTCACCGAGGACGGCACGGAAACGCTGTTCTTCGTGGACCGGCTCGCGAGCGAGGTCGGCGGCGCGGGCTTCCGCCTCACCAAGTTCGAGATGCACCAGCGCGGGGAGGAGGACGCGACCTACGACGTGCTGCTCGACGGCGAGCGGTCAACCTGCGAGTGCAAGGGCCACGTCCGCCACGGCCATTGCCGACACGTCGAGGCGCTGACCGCGCTGCAGACGGCCGGGAAGCTCTAGCCACGCAACCACGGGGGCGGGGGGGGACAACCCTCCCGCCCCCGGCTGCTAGAGGAGGGCACCCGGCATGGTCTTGCGACACTGCACCCCAAGAAAAAACCTCGCGTCGATTGTCGCCCACGGATTGCTGATCGCCAGGAGCAAGGGCAAACTCAAGGCCGTGTGGCTGTGCAGCCCCGACCGCACGAGCTGGGCGGTCCTGCACGTCGCCAAGAAGCACGGCGCCCGCGTCGAGAACGTCGTGACGCTGGAAATCGACGTGCCGCGTTCGTGGCTGAGGCGCAGCCGGCGCGACGTCTGGTACTGCACGCGGGACATCCCCGCAGAGCGCATCGCCCGGCTGTTCACCTTCGCCGCAGTCGCCGCCGTGGCCTGATCGCCAGCATGGGGCAGAGGAGAGGCACCCTTTACCCTGATCCACAACCCCACGGAGGGACCTACCGTGCGGCTCGCGCCCCCGGCCCGCTGAGCGTTACCGGCAAGGCCGGCACGCACGGCCGTCAACGCCCTGGCTTACCCAGGCAGCGCACTTCCCGCCGTCGTCAGGACCGACTACGATAGTTTCACCTTTGGCCGGCCCGGCGCGAACCCGTCCTGAGAACCGGGGGAGCGCCGGCCGGCCGTTCTCAGAGAGGAACCCCGCCAATGGCTGACGTTTTCAAGAAGCAGAGCCTGCGCTACTACACTCCAGACGGCAAGCGCTGCACTCGCGATGAAGCGATTGAGCACGATGCGAACGGGAAAAACTTGCGGGCCGACGATGACAGGCCAATTCTCCGCCCCGGCTTCACCAGCAAGACAGACACGTCGCGCAAGTGGTACGCCACGGTGGACGGCAAACACGTCCCGCTATGCCGCGACAAGGCCGCGTCGCAGAAACTCCTCAACAAGCTGCTGACCGACGCGACCCTGCGCGAACACGGCGTCGGCGACTCCTACGCCGATCACCGCAAGCGCCCCCTGGCCGACCACCTGATGGACTTCGCCGCGGCGCTCCGGGCGAAGGGCGACACCGCCAAACACGTCAAGCTCACCCTGTCCCGTCTGCAGGCCGCCCTCGATGGCATGGGCGCCGTCCGGCTGGCGGACCTCGACGCCGGCAAGGCGGGGGACTGGCTGACCGCCCGCCGTGCCGACCGCGAGCCCGTGCGGCTGCCCGAGGAGCAAGAACTGTTCAAGCTGACGGAGGTTGCCGCGCTGCTCGGTGTCAAGCCCGCGGCCGTGACAAAGGCTGTGCAACGGAACCGACTGCAGGCCACGGGCAAGGGCAAGGCTCGCCGCTTCCCCCGGCCGACCGTACAGGATCTGGCGGACCGGGCCGGACGCGGCGCCTCTGCGGAGACGGTCAACCATCACGCGCGGGCGCTGCGCGCCTTCGGGCGCTGGCTCGCGCGCACGAAGCGCTGGCCCTCGAACCCCTTCGACACGCTGGCCCTCCTGAACGTCGCCACAGACCGCCGGCACGACCGCCGCGAACTGGATGCCGACGAGATCCGGCATCTGCTGGAAGTGACCCGCGCCAGCGCCCGGACCTTTCGGGGCCTCTCCGGTCCGGACCGGGCGGCGCTCTACCTGACCGCGTGCGGCACCGGCTTCCGCGTCCGCGCCCTGGCGGGGTTGACCCCGGCTGACTTCGACCTGGCGGCCGACGTGCCCGCCATCATGCTGCCGGCCCGCCTGGCGAAGAACAAGAAGGCCAAGGTGCAGCCCCTCGCCGCCGATGTGGCCGGCGCCCTGCGGGCTTATCTCGACGGCCGATCCAGGACCGTCCCGGTCTGGCCGGGCACCTGGAACGTGGACGCGGCCGAGATGCTGCGGGCCGACCTTGAAGCGGCCGGCATCCCCTACACGGTCGAGGGGCCGGATGGCCCGCTGTTCGCGGACTTCCACGCTCTACGGCATTCCTATCTGACTCTGGGCGGACGGGCCGGTATCGACCTGCGCACGCTGCAGGAGCTGGCCGGCCACAGCAACCCAAACCTCACCGCCCGCTATTCGCACCGCAGGCTGCACGACCTCGCCGGAGCGGTCGAGAGACTGCCGAGCATTCTGCCGACGGTCACCAACCAGGCCGAGGCCGGCCGGCTGGCCGCAACCGGGACGGCTGGAGCGGCCCACCTGGCCCAACCGGCCCAGCAACTGGCCCACGGTAAGCCGAGCGAAATCAGCGGCTTGCGCGAGCTTGGGCCGATTGGGCCAGTTGAGTACGGGAAAAAAGAGACTCGCGCAAGCGGTTTTGTTTCGCAGCAAGAGGGGGGCGCCCTGGGGACGACCCACACCGAGGGGATGAATACGGACAAAGCGAGTGGCAAGGTAGATGTTGGTTGCACGCTGGTTGCACAGACTCCATGCAACCAAGGGCATCTCGGGGCAACTCCAGGCGCCGAAGAGGGGGGAAATGAGCAAGGGGCTGCGTTGCCGCAACCCCTTGCCGTGTCATCGGATGGCACTTCCAGTCATCTCCAGGCATCAGTGAGCCGGCTGGGGCTCGAACCCAGGACCTACGGATTAACCTACCGCACGGGCTTTCACCCGCCGACGCAACGCCGTTGCGGTCTGGACTTTATCATCTCCCTCGGGGGCGCGACCGGTGGGGAGCCGCTCGTAAAGTCTCTGAGGATCCTGCCCGGGAGCAGTTTCCTGCTGATTGCCCAATCCGGCGGATTGTCACGCACGGGCCGTGCGTACCGACGGCTTCAGGGGGTTCCAGCAAATGGGGCGGTTCTACCTCGAGCCTCACGGCCCGGGCACTCCAGACTGAAGTCCGTTGCTCTACCAACTGAGCTACCGGCTCTCTGTTCTCATGGTAGACGCGGGGCGGCGCCCTGACCAGTGCGCGCGGGTGGCGCCGGACCCGTTCCCGCGGTCACCGGCGTCATTCCAGATAGGCTCGGCGGGCCGCTTCCCCGTAGGTGGACTCCAGATCGACCAGCAGGGACCGCCCAGCGGCAAGGTCGGCAGCGGCTGGCCGGTGGCCAGGGGCCGATACCACCCGTCCAGGAACTGGTCGCCCTCCGGGGTCGGCCCGCCGACGTCCCAGCTCACCGCATGGGGCGGAGGCCCTCCCGGAAACCGGCACTGCAACTCGGCCGCCATCGCCTCGACGAACGAGAACCCCAGCGGGCGGCGGTGGACGTCCACCAGCATCAGGTGGGCCCCGGACCACAGGTAGCTCAGGTAGCGGTTGCGGTAGAACTCGCGTGCGGAAGGACGGTCCTTGTTGCGGGGCGAAACGAGCTCGACGGCCGCCACCAGCCGCGCCTGGAAGAAGATGTGGAGGGCGGCGGGCGGTTCGAGGTGGAGCAGCGCCACCGCGTGGAAGTCAGGCTCCAGCCGCTCGACCGTTGCCGTCGCTGTTCCCCCCTCGGGGGCGTTCCAGGCCCTCACTCCCACGTGCGGCCGCCCCGTTTCCGCGGTGATCGTGAACCCGGGGACCGAGCCAAGGTAGGCCCGATAGCCCGCCGGCAGGCGCTCCTGAAACCAGAAGAGCAGGGCGTTGATCCAGAGCTGGTGGACGCTGTCCCAGCCGCGGTCATCGGTCCAGTCGTGCAGGGGCATGCTCGCGCCCTCCGCGCCAATGTGGTGTTCGGCTTCCCACCGGGAGGTCTTCCGCAGCCGGCGGTGACGGCGCAATTCTAGCAGGGTCGGCCCGGCGACTCCAGAAGGGCGGTGCGCTGCACGCGGTTTGGAGAACAAGCACTGCCTGGGACGAATGGCACTGTCCTGCGCCCGACCTGTTGCCGGGCCCTTTCGCCCTCTTTCTCCGCGGGGTACAATAGCCGACGAGTGCGAGCGAATCACTCCATGACGCTCCATCGTCCCGGGTCGGGAGTCTGCCCATGTTCCAGTTGCTGAAGTGCGTGGCCCGCGCCGTCGTGAAGAATGGCGGCAAGTTCCTGCTCGACTTCGTGCCGGGCGGCGAGGCGCTCTACAACATCGCCGGCGACGCCTGGGAGGACTGGCGGAAGAATCGCGACG
>JBBRPS010000705.1:0-5287 GCA_038227745.1 Gemmatales bacterium
GAGACCGCCAAGGGCTTTGTCGCCGCCTGCCTGCCCAAGCGTCGCCGCCCCGGCCAGAGCGTGCAGGGCTTCCACAAGGCCCTCGCCCGGCTCCCTCTGCCCGTGCTCCGCGCCGTCGCGGCTGGCGGAAGCGGCGGCGGCGGCGCAGCGCGAAGGAGAAGCGGGTGTGGCCGCGGCGGGCGCCGCACAAGCCGCCGAAGCCACCCCGCCTCCTCACGCTGGGAGAAGAGGAGAAAGCCAGGATTTTACGCCACCAAACGTCACTGGAGTGAGGGGAATCGTTACTGGCATTGCATGGCACCACCAGGTTACTTTCCATTTCGTGAGGGATCTTTCACGGGAGTACGTCCATGGTCGGCTGTGAACAGGGTTACCTGTGCGACGTCTGCGGCGAGGATGTCGAGCAGATCACCGACTCCGACCTGTACCTGCGCTACGTCCTGGGCGAGGTGTCGCCGCTGGAGCTGCCGACGCTCCGCGAGCGGCACATCCGCTGCAATCCGGCGACGGCCCAGTACATCGTCGATCCCGCGTTTCCGCCGATCCACTGCGAGGGGCTGTTCGCCAAGGAAAACCTCGACGCGGCGTTCGTGGCGGAGCAGGGAGAGCGCGTGACGCGGGCGTGGCGGCGGCTGCAGCAACTCCCGACGCTCGGCCTGCCGATCACCGAGTACCCGCTGCCCGAAGTGCAGGAGGCGTGGCGCGCCCGGGCGGGCGGGTGACACCCCAACGCCTCCGAACGGTTGCGTCCGCTGCTCCCGGGCGGTATTACACCGGCGTGGAAGTTCCTCACACAAGCCCGACGCGCCAGCGAGGGGTTCCTCGCTGGCGCGTCGGGCTTGTGTGCGCGGTCCCTCGCTGGCGCGTCGGGCTTGTGTGAGGATCTTCCACGCCGGTGTAATACAACAGTCCCTCAGCCGCGGTTCGAGCGAACGGCGGCGCACCTTCCGCACCTGGGAGACCGACCATGAGCGCGCTGTTCCGCCGGACGCGGCACCCGGTCCTCGCGGGCCTGGGGTTCGTCACACTGGGGCTTCTCTCCCTCGCCACTTCCGCCCTGCGGGATCGGGCCGGGGCCGGGCAGTCGTCTCCGACCGTCACCCTCCCCCCCGAGTGGGTCAAATCGCTGAAGTGGCGCGGCATCGGCCCCGCGGCGATGAGCGGCCGCATTACCGCGGTCTCCGTCTACGAAGCCGACCCCAGCATCTACTACGCCGCCACGGCCTCCGGCGGGCTGCTCAAGACGACGAACAACGGCGTCACGTTCCAGCACCAGTTCGACCGCGAAGCGACCGTCTCACTCGGCGCCGTCTGCGTCGCCCCGTCCAACCCTAACATCGTCTGGGTCGGCACCGGTGAGGACAACCCGCGCAACTCGGTCTCCTACGGCGACGGCGTCTACAAATCGACCGACGGCGGCAAGACCTGGCAGAACATGGGCCTCAAGAAGACTTACCAGATCGGCGCCATCGCGATCCACCCGAAGGACCCCGACGTCGTCTACGTCGGCGCCCTCGGCCGGCTCTACGGCCCCAACCCGGAGCGCGGCCTGTTCAAGACGACCGACGGCGGCCGCACCTGGGACAAGGTCCACTACGTCGATGAGAAGACCAGCGTGATCGAGATCGCGATGCACCCGACGGACCCCGACACGCTGCTGGTGGCGGCGTGGGAGCGGCGCCGCGACGAGTTCGACTCGTTCCTCGGCGGCAGCAGCCCCGCGGGCTACGACACCTACGACCCCGCGCAGAAGTGGGGGCCGGGCGCCGGCATCTATCGCACGACGGACGGCGGCAAGACGTTCAAGAAGATGACGGCCGGCCTGCCGACCTCGAACCTCGGCCGCATCGGCCTGGACTACTCCCGCAAGGACCCGAAGGTCGTTTACGCCGTCGTCGATTGCGAGCGGATCGGCATAGGCACGCCGCCCAAAGTGGTGCTGGCCGCCGGCTATCTCGGCGCCGCCGCCAAGGCGGGACTGCTGCCGGGCGACACGATCCGGGACGTCAACAATAAGCAGCTCGAAGGTTACGACGAACTGCTCGACGAACTGCAGGACTACCGCGCCGGCGACAAGCTGACGCTGGAGATCCGGCGCGACCAGCAGACGCGCACCCTGGAGGTAACGCTCGGCAAGCGCCCGGGGCCGCAGGGCGGCGTCGGCGGCCCCGGCGGGCCGAAGAAGGACCGGCCGTATCACGCCTATTACGGCGGGCAGAAGGAGAACGTGCAGGACCTGCAAGGGACGGACGGCTTCCAGTACGGCGGCGTCTACAAGTCCACGGACGGCGGCGAGACGTGGGCGCGCGTCAACAGCCTGAACCCACGGCCGATGTACTTCAGCCGCATCCGCGTCGATCCGCAGGACGACCGCCTAGTCTACGTGCTCGGTGTGCTGCAGTACCGCTCGCGGAACGGCGGCCAGACGTTCCGGCCCGACGCCGGCCGCGGCGTCCACGCCGACGCCCACGCCCTGTGGATCGACCCGCGCGACGGCCGGCACATGCTCATCGGCACCGACGGCGGCCTGTACGCGAGTTACGACCGCGCCCGCAACTGGGACCGGCTCAACCACATGGCGCTCGGCCAGTTCTACCACGTCGCCGTCAGCATGCAGCGGCCATACTGGGTCTACGGCGGCCTGCAGGACAACGGCTCGTGGGGCGGCCCGAGCCTGGGCCTGCGCGGCAGCGGCCCGGTCAACGAGGACTGGCTGGCGGTCGGCGGCGGCGACGGCTTCGTCTGCCGCGTCGATCCGACCGACCCGGACCTGGTCTATTACGAGAGCCAGAATGGCGTGATTTTCCGCCGCAACCTCCGCACCGGCGAGCGCGGCGTCATCCGCCCCGTCGTCCCGAAGGGCGAGAAGGGCGGCAAGGTCGCAAAGGCGGAGAAGGGGGAAAAGGCCCCCCGAGGCCCCGCCGCGTCGCCGTACCGCTTTAACTGGAACACGCCATTCATTCTGTCGCACCACAACCCGCGCCTGTTCTACTCCGCCGGCAACTTCGTCTTCCGCTCGCTCGACCGCGGCAAAGATCTGCGCATCTTCTCGCCGGAGGTCACGCTGACGAAGCGCGGCAGCGCCACCGCCCTGGCCGAGTCGCCAAAGAACCCGGAGGTGCTCTGGGTCGGCACCGACGACGGCGGCCTGTGGGTGACGCGCGACGGCGGTAAGCGCTGGACCAACCAGACGGCCAAGGTCGGCCTGCCCGGGCGGCGCTGGGTAGCGACGGTCGAGGCGTCGCGCTTCGCCGAGGGCCGCGCCTACGTCGCCTTCGACGGCCACCGCTCCGACGACGATCGGCCGTACGTCTACGTGACGGAGGACCACGGCGAGACGTGGAAGTCGTTGGCGGCGAAACTGCCGGAGTTCGGCTCGACGCGCTGCCTGCGCGAGGACGTGGTGAACCCGGACCTGCTGTACCTGGGGACGGAGTTCGCGGTGTTCGCGTCGCTGGACCGCGGCGCGTCGTGGGCGCGGCTGAACAACAACCTGCCGACGGTGGCGATCCACGAAATCGCCGTCCACCCCACGGCGGGCGAGATCGTGGCGGCGACGCACGGGCGCAGCCTGTGGATCCTCGACGTGACGGCGCTGCGGCAGGTGACGCCGAAGGTGCTGCAGGCGAAGGTACACCTGTACCGGCCGAAGGACGCGGTGCGCTGGCGGCTGCTGCCGGCGACGGGCGGGACGAACCGCCGCTTCGTCGGTCAGAACCCTCTGCCCGGGGCGCAGCTGGACTACTCGCTGACCGCGCCGGCGGACAAGGTGACGCTGAAGGTGGTGGACATCGACGGCAAGGTGATGCGCGAGGCGAAGGGGCCGACGGGGCCGGGGTTGCACCGGGTGACGTGGGACCTGTCGCGACCGTTCACGAAGACGGCCCCCAAACAGGGGGCCGGCAAGGGGCGGTTCCCGGGACTCGGGACGGCGCCACAGGCGCCGCCGGGCGATTACCGCGTGGTGCTGACCGTGGACGGCCAGGAGTTCGCGCAGCGGTTCCGCGTCGAGGCGGACCCGAACGTGCCGCGGAGCGCCGCCGCGGCCGAGGAGGACGACTGAGCGGTTGCGCCTCGTGGGTCAGGACTCCGATCCTGACATGACTTGTCAGGATCGGAGTCCTGACCCACGGACCGACCCGAGAAAACTTTTCGCCCGAAGGACGAAACCGTTCCCCTCCCCCGCGCCCTCCATGTAGAATGAAGGCAGTCCACTCATCTCTGTAAGGGGACTGAACAGATGGCGACGAAGCTGCTGCCCCCGACCGGCGGAGGCGCTCGCAGGCGCACCAGCCTGCAGATCCTGCACCCGTTGAGCGACGCGCACCTCCTGGAGCGCTTCGTCAGCCGCCAGAGCGAGGCGGCGTTCGCCGTCCTCGTCGAGCGGCACGGCCCCCTCGTCCAGGGCGTGTGCCGGCGCGTGCTGCAGGACGCCCACGATGCCGAGGACGCCTTCCAGGCCGCCTTTCTCATCCTGGCCCGCAAGGCCCACACGATCCACCAGCACCAGTCGCTCCCGAGTTGGCTCTACAAGGTCGCCTACCGCATCGCCCTCCGCGCCCGCTCGACCATCGTCCGGCGCCGCACCCAGGAGCGTGCGGCCATCCAGAGCGCCCCGCCGCCCTCGCCCGGCGAGGTCCTGCGCCGCGAACTCGGCGAAGTCCTCGACGAGGAGGTGCAGCGCCTCCCCGAGAAGTACCGCGCGCCCGTGCTGCTCTGCTATCTCCAGGGGCGGACGAACGAGGAGGCCGCCCAACAGCTGAGCTGCCCGACCGGGACGGTGAAGATTCGGCTGATGCGGGCGCGCGACCTGCTGCGCAAGCGGCTTGAGCGGCGCGGCGTCGGCCTGACCCTCACCGCCCTGACGGCCCTGCTGCTGGAGAACACCGCCAGCGCCGCGGTGCCGGCGGCCCTGGTCAGCGCCACCGCAAGCGCGGCGACGACGGGCGGGATGTCCGCGCCCGTTGCCGGCCTGGTGAAGGGGACGCTCACGGGGATGTGCCTGACGAAGTTGAAAGTCGCGGCGGCGCTGCTGCTGACCGTGCTGATCGGCACCACCGCGGACGGCCTGTCGCAGCGCGTCGCCGCGGCTGGCCCGGCCGAGATCAAGCAGCGCGACGTGGCGCCGCCCCTCTACGCCCCGCCCCCGGTGCAGGTCGCCGGCCGCCGTTGAGACACGGTTTGCAGACCAGGCGAGCGAGGGGCGTATTATTACGCCAGCGAAGGGGGCAGGTCCCACAAGCCTGAAGCGCCAGCGAAGGACTTCCCCTTCGCTGGCGCTTCAGGC
>JBBRPS010000706.1:0-5286 GCA_038227745.1 Gemmatales bacterium
GTAGGTCAGCAGCGACATCGGCCCGATTTGCCCCGGGCGGTGGCACTCCTGGCAGTTCTTCTGCAGGATGCGGGCGACGTGCTTCGCGTAGGTGACGGTCGCGGCGGCCTGGGCGCGGGCGGGCCGGCCGATCAGGCAGCCCGCCACCGGCGTCGCCGCCTGCTTCACGGCCTTGCCGGCGAGCACCTCGTTGAGGGCCTCGACCAAATCGTGCCGCGTGGGTTGGGGGCGATGATAGCCGATGCCGAACTGGTCGTCGATGCGCCCCTGGTAGCGGACCTTGCGCTCGCCGTCCAGGACGAACGCCTCGGGAGTGCGGCGGGCGCCGAAGCGGTCGGCGACGGCGGCCCCCGTGTCGAGCAGCACGGGGAACGAAATGACGTACGTCTTGCGGTGCTCGGCGATGTCGCGCGGGTTGTCCTGGTGGTTGGCGTTGATGCCGAGGAACTGCACGCCGCGCGGCGCGAACTCCTTTTGGAGTTCGGCGAGGCGCGGCAGGAAGGCGTTGTTGATCGGGCACTGGGTGCCGACGAAGATCACGACGACCGCCTTCTTGTCCCTGAAGTCGGCGAGAGAGACGGCCTTGCCGTCGGTGTCCTTGAGGGTGAAGTTCGCGACGGCCTTGCCCGCGCCGGCGGCGGATACCGCCGGGGACAGAGCCGCTGCACAAAGGGAAGTCAAGAGGACGGCTCGATAGTGCTTCATTGCATCACTCCTCATTCAAAGCAATAGAACGCGGAGGACGCGGATCGGTCAGGATCCGGCCAATCCGCGTCCTCCGCGTTCTATTCTTTCGCTCACAACCCAGGCTGGACGTTGACGGTCAGCTCCATCTCCTTGCCGTCGCGGCGAATGCCGATGCGGGCCGCGGTGCCCGGACGCACCTCGCTCGCAGCGCGGAAGGTGTCCACGACGCTGTCGGTCCAGCGGCCGTGGAGCGTCAGGAGGCGGTCGCCGGCCTTCAGGCCTGCCGCGGCGGCCGGGCCGCCGACGACCACGGTCGTCACGTCCACGCCCGCCGCCTCATCGCCGCCCTTCTTGCCCACCTGGAAGCCCCACACCCCCGCCGAGGCCACCACCTTCTTGCCGTCCTTGGAGCCGAACAGGGTCATGCTCATCATCTTCGCCATCAGGTCGGCCGGCTGGTATTTCGTCGGCACGAACGTCAACTGCTTCGCCTGGTAGTCGATCGTGACCTTGTAGCGTGCGAAAAACGAGAAGCCGACGATCCCATCGACCGGCCCGAGGACCTTGCTCACCAGGGACACCGTCGGGTGGTCCATGATGGTCACCGGCACATCCCTGGCCTCGAGCGTGCCGACTTGCAGCGTCTTCGCCTTGGCCTGGCGGAGGACGTTCCGCTTGTCCTTCGACAGGCCCGCGGCGCGGGCGACCTTGTTGTTTATCAGCGTGATTGGCGCCCCGGTGTCGAAGATCAGGGCGAACGGCCCCTCGCCGTTGACTTTGACCGGGACCGTGAAGTGCCTCGACTTGAGCAGGGTGATGGGCACCGTGACGGGCTTGGCGGCCTCGTCGGCGCGGCCGGCGGCGGCGAATAGGAGCAGGCAGACGGCTGTCGTAAAGCGCTTCATGTCACAGGCCCTCCCCGGCAGTCACCTTGAGTTCCAGGGTCTTCTCGCCGCGCCGGACGGTGAAGTGGACTGTCTGGCCCGCCGTGGCGCGGGCGGCGTGCCGGAGGACGTCGGCGCTGCGCTTGACCTCCTTGCCCTGCACCTCCTCGACCCGGTCGCCGGCGCGGAGGCCGGCCTTCGCGGCGGGCGTCTTCGGCAGCACCGCTTTGATGGTCACCGCCCCGTCCTTCTCCGCCAGCTCCACGCCCAGGAAGCCGCGCGGCGATGGCGGGACCGCGGGCTTGAAGCCGTACAGCACGGCCGCCGCCTTCATGAAGGCGCCCATCCCCTCGAGCTGCTCCTGGTTGGCATCCTTCACCGGCCCCAGGCGCACAGGCGGCGGCGGCTTGAAATCCAGCTCGGTCCAGACCATGCGGTTGCGGGTCAGGTCGAGCTCGATGCGGTAGTGGGCGAGCAGCGTATAGCCGATCATGCCGTGCAGCTCCTCGCCGGGCATGCCCATGGCGTTCATACCCTCGATCTGGAAGGGCGTCTCGACGATGGCCTGCATCTTGAGCTGGCTGGCGCCGCCCTCGAGGTCGAAGCGGTCGAGCGTGACGGCGTAGCCGCGCTTCTTGCCCTTCTTGTCCTTGTTCTCCTTCTCGGGCGTTGGTTTCGCGTCCTGCGGGGGAGTCAGGCCGGCTTTTTCCGCGGCCGGGACGGAGATGAAGATCATGGGCGCGCCGGTGTCCACGATGAAGTTGAAGGGGCCTTTGCCGTTGATCTTGGCCCGCACCATGATGTGCTGCGTGCCGGTCAGGCGGTAGGGGATCTGATAGGTCTTGCCCTTGTCCGCGGCGGCGGGCGGCGTGTCCTTCGCCGCGGGCGGGTCGGCCCACAGGGGGGGCGCCAGGCACAGCGCGACGAGGGCGAGGAGTGGCCAGCGTGATTTCATGGAGGAACTCCGGCGGACGAGCGACACAGGGGGACGCAGTCGGTCCCGGGACACGATGGGGTATTATATAGCAAACCCGTTTAGCCGCGGTTCGCAGAACCGCGCTCGGCGAACGCGGTTCTGCGAACCGCGGCTAAACGGACGGCCCGGGTCAGCGCGCCCCAGTGTTCTTCGCCTTCCCCCACATCACCAGCGGCAGCGACTGCCCGCGCCCCGCCGAGGTACCGCCGAGGAAGATGAAACACATCTCATTCGTCGTCTGCTCGCCAAACGTCACCCGCCGCGGCGGGTCGAACGGATTGTTCGGGTTCTTGGCGCTGTTGTCGTAGATCGCCTCGACATCGAGCCGCGTCCCCTTTTTCAGGCGCACCGGCTCCTTGAAGAAGTACGTCTCCTGCCAGTTGTAGTCCCACGCGCGGATGCCCAGCAGCACCCGCGCCGGGCCGTCGGGCGGCGTCATCGTCACCTTGATCTCCTTGCCGAGCAGGTGCATGTGCGCCATCACCGAGTGCAGCGTGCAGTCGGCGGTCGCCCAGACGCTGCCCTTGAGCGGGAAGCGTTCGACCTTCGGCGGGATCGCGAAGAAGAAGCCGCCCGAGATCACCCCGCCCTGGTACGGCCGCTCCGGCGCCTTCTTCGCGAAGTACAGGCCGATCGACGTCCGGTCCTTCTCCAGCCGGCCATTGCGGTGGTAGTGCATCTGCATCACGACATCGGACCCCTTCGTGAGCTTCATGCCGGTGCCTGCCGGCAGGAAGCGCGGCACCTGCCCCGGCGCCCAGCCGCCCAGGCCGGCGCTCGGCAGGAAGCCGACGCCCATCGACGTCGAATAGCCGGGGCCTTTATCCAGCTCGCCCGGGCCGTGGGGGTCGGGCGCCTTCGGCGGCGCCGACTGCGCCTGCTTCTCCAGGCGGCGGGCGGTGCCGCTCGTGTCCACGAAGATCAGGTTGTGATGCACGACGCGCGGGTTGCCGGGGCGCACCTCGATCGCGGTCACCCACCGATCCTCGGTCAGGCCGGTCGGCAGCACGATGCAGCGGAAGACGTCGCGGCCGCTCGGTCCGAGCTGGAAGTCGGCCGGCATGGTCAGGACGAGGTCGGGCTTGCCGAGCTGCCAGCCCTCGGGGAACTTCGCGGGCGGCGGCGCCTCCTTCGGATCACCCGCGGGCGTGTTGCCGTCTACCCAGGCGGCCAGCGTGGCGATCTCCTTGTCCGACAGCTTGCGCTCGCCGTGGAACGGCAGGCCCTCGGCCGGCTTCCACGGCGGCATGACGCGCCGCTGCGTGAAGTCCTTGATGTCGCTGGCCCAGTTGACGGCCTGGCGGTAGGTCAGCAGCGCGAACGGCCCGGCCTCGCCGGGGCGGTGGCAGCTCTGGCAGTTCTTCTGCAGGATCGGCAGCACGTCGCGGTGATAGGTCACCGTCCCGGCCCTGGCGGCGGCCTTCGCCTCGCGCGGGATGCTGCAGCCGATGGCCTCGGTCGCGGAGACGCTGATGGGCCGGCCGGAGACGATCTCGCTGAGCACCTGGCGCAGGTCCTGGCTATCGACCTGCGGATTCTTCTTCAGGCGTGCGGCGTAGCCGTTGTCGATGCGGCCGCGGTAGCGCAGGACGTGGTTGCCGTCGAGCACGAACACCTCCGGCGTGACCTCCGCCATGACGGCGTCGGCGGCGGTGAGGCCGCGGTCGAGATAGACGGGGAAGGGAAGGTTGTAGTCGCGCGCGAGCCTGGCGACCTGGGCCGGCGTCTCGTCCTGGTTGGTGGTCAGGCCGAGGAAGGCCACGCCCTGCTTGCCGAACTCGGCGGCCATGTCCGCCAGCGGCTGCGAGTAGCTGGTCGAGACGGGGCAGTCGAACGACAGGAAGACGAGGACGACCGCCTTCTTGCCCTTGAGGTCGTGCAGCGCGGTGGCCTTGCCCACGGCGTCCTTGAAGGTGACATTGGCGATCTTCTTGCCGACGTTGGCAGTCGAGGGGCCGTCGGCGTTGACGGCGCCGGCCAGCGCCACGAGGGCGGCGGCCGCCAGGAGCAGGCTCCTGGGGGGGGTACTCGGTCGCATGGGACTCCTTCGGGGTGATGGATCAACGCTCGGCGTGGGTCGCGCGCCTCAATAATTACTCACTCCGTGCCGGGCTGGTTTCAGTGTAGCGCGGCTCGTCAAGCCCACCCGTACTGTGGGGCAAGTTGTCAACTTGCCTCGGCGACGCAAGTTGTCAACTTGCCTCGGCGACGGCAAGTTGACAACTTGCCCCACAGTACGCGCCACCGACCCTTACTCTCTGCGCGGCTTCTCCCAGTTCTCGAACTGCCGGCGCAGGTCCGCCAGCGGCACGGCGACGCGGGAGATCTGGAAAAGGTTTTCCGCCAGGCTGGCGATGGCGGTCCGCGCCGCCTTCACGCGCTGCACCTCGGCCTCCAGCCGCCGCAGCCACTGCGGCACGTCCAGCCCCACGCCGGTCGTCGTCTCCGTGTACGCCTCCAGCTCCGCCGTTAGCCGCCCGTACGCCTCGCCGGGGCCGCCCTGCCGCGCCTCCCCCATCGCCGGCTCGATCATCGCACACAGGCGGTCCTGCGCCAATGGCTTGACGAAGCGCTCCTCCAGCCGGTCCGCCACCGTCCGCAGGCGCATGCCGTGCTGGCGCTCCAGGTCGGCGAGCTGCTCCAGGTGCCGCGCCGCCCGCTCGCGCGTCAGGTGGGTCACCTGCTCCTGCCAGCGCACGGCAGCCTGGCGGCGCCGCCGCGCCAGGATCTCATGCACCA
>JBBRPS010000707.1:0-5280 GCA_038227745.1 Gemmatales bacterium
AGAAGGACAGCGACGCTTGCTCGGCCATGGCATTTCTCCTCCGTGAACCAGGTCAGTCCGAGGAGAATCATTCGCGTGGCCCTTGTCAAAATCAACCCCTCTGCCAACAATGTACTGGCGTTTAGATGCGATTACCCTGGCACCACCCGCAGCCGCCGCTCGCGATCGGCGGCAAACGCGAGGCAGGCTCGGATGTCCTCCGCCGTGAGGTCAGGAAAGTCTGCCAGGATCTCTTCGACCGACATTCCGGACGCAAGATATTCCAGAACATCTTGTACAGTCATCCGCAGCCCGCGTATGCAGGGTTGCCCGCTGCGCTTGTCCGGCTCAATCGTGATCAGTTTCGTGTAGTCCATGATTTCACCGGACCGAAAAGGACCGAAAAGGGGGACCGAAAAGGGGACGCATCTCAAATATTACGAATCAGTCAATCAGTATTTTTTAAGATGCGTCCCCCTTTTCGGTCCGTCCCCTTTTCGGTCTGGGCTGTCGATGGCCATCTCAACGCCATCAGGGTTCAACTCCTGTTCCGGCTTCACTTCCTGGTCAGGCGAAAGTCAAAGCAGTTGTCCGCCGCGCGGGTCGAAATCAGCTCCCCTTTTCACCCCCTCCAACTCGCCTGGTTTTCTACAGGGCAGCGTCGTTCCCTTTTCCCGTCCCCTCCTTGCTCCCCTTTTTCTTGCCATTTCGTTTCCCCCCTGCCGGCCGACGCCGTTTCGTGGGTAGGCCGAGTTCCCGACGGATCTCCTCAATGCCGATTCCTCCCTGTTCGCGGTAAGAACGGCGCGACTCTTCAATCAAGGCCAGGAAACGGGGATTGTTGGCCAAAGAAACGGCTTCCCAATCACTCCCCGACAGGTCCTTCACGGCAGCCAAAGGTTTGCCGTTCCGCATCAAGATTACCGGTCCCTGCTTGGCTAGTTCCGCCAAATCGGGGACCGTCAAAGTCGTTTTTTCCAGCTCTATCCTGTTCACAGCTCAATCTCCTCGCCGCCGATGCGCAGGACGTCGTGCGTCTTCTGCCCCACGGCTACAATGATCACCACTTCCTTGTCCTGATCGATGTCATAGAACACGCGCAAATCGCCAATCCGTAACTCCCAGGGCGCAAGGTCATTGTCCTCCAGTTTCTTCCTTTGCCGGGTCGGTTGCCCTGGCCGGTGGGTAAGCTGGAGAGCAATAGTGTCGAGGACGACCTGCTGGTCGCGCTTGCGCAGCCCTTTCAGGTTGTCGCGGGCGCGTCGGGAGAATTCAATACCGAAAGCCACCGCGATTCTCCCCTGGACTGTTTGTTAAGGACGACTTACGGCGGCAGTTTCCATAGCCGGACGGTCTTGTCCGAGCTGGCGGAGAGAGCATAGCGGCCATCCGGCGAAACGGCGAGGCCCCTGACGCCGCGGCCGTGCCCGGTAAAGCGATGCACCGCCTTGCCTCTCACCAGGTCCCATAGCACCAGGGTCTGGTCGGCGCTGCTGGAGATGGCCCGACGGCCGTCGGGCAGCAAGGCCAGGCCCCAGAGCGGCCCGGTGTACTTGCAAGGGCGACGAGTTTCTTTCCCGCTCTCCAAGTCCCAAGACCGCACCGTCTTATCGGCACTGACGGAGACGGCTTGCCGGCCGTCGGTCGCAACCGCCACCGCGCGAACCAGGCCCTTGTGCAATTCCTGCCGAAGGATCTCCTTGCCGTTCTCCAGGTTCCACAAGCGCACCGTCCCGTCGCGGCACCCAGCCAGGAGGCGGTCTCCAGGGGCGAAGGTCACCACCGGTGTCGGCACACCCTTCCAGAGTTGCAATTCTTTGCCTGTCTCAACGTCCCACAAGCGCATGGTGTTGTCGGCGCTCCCGCTGACCGCCTGCTTGCCGTCGGGAGAGAAGGCCACGCTGCCGACCGTCTTGCCGTGCCCTCGGAAACGCCGTACCTCCGTGCCGGTTTCCACGTCCCACAGCCGCACGGTTTTGTCCGCTCCACAGGACAGAGCCTGCTTGCCGTCGGGAGAGAAGACGACACATTCAACCCTGCCGGTGTGACCGTTGTACCGACGAACTTCCTTGCCGCTCTTGACGTCCCACAAGCGCATTGTCTTATCCGCTCCAGAGGAGAGAGCCCGGCCACCGTCGGGAGAAAAGGCCACGCTTACCACCATGTCCGTATGCCCCTCCAGACGCCGGATTTCTCCGAAGAGGGGCTCGGTCTTGTGGCGAAGGGCAGCGGCTTCGACCGCCGCGGTCTGGTTGGTGAACAGGCAGTCCGGCGGGATCGCCTGCTCGTCGATCACGCCGGGTAACTCCCAGCGCAAACTCATGGTCGCCGATCCTTTCGATTCGTAGTAATCGACGTGGATGGCGTGCGGTTGATCGGATAGCTGCACCTCACGGGAAATGCGCCGGAGCCCTTTGAGGCTCGCCAGTCCGAACTTGGGTGCCCCCTCCACCGAGATATGGGCGACATCATCGACGACAGCGATGATTCGATAGAGGCCTGGCCGAGGGGCCACGAGCCAACCCCCCACCGAACACCGAAGTGATCGCTCATCACCTGAGGATCAGGACTGCCCTCGCCCCAGAACCAGTCCACCTGCGCATCGACTCGCGGTTTCACTTTCTGTGCAAAATGATTTTTCATGTTGCCCTGGTACAGCTTGGCGTTGAGGCCGTTGGGGGGGCACTGGGGAACGCGCGGCAGTTCGACCTCGGCGTAGGCCGCCACATCCTCATCGTGGAACAGAGCGTTCCGGGGCACAACCTGCTCCGGGAACACCCCCGGTAGTTCCCAGCGGAGGCTGACGAGCGAACGCCCCTTTGCCCGTCCATAGTACTCCAGGCGGAGGTGGTGTGGCCGGTCGCCGAGATCGACGGGGACCGAGTGCCGCTGCGCCAACTGGTTCTTCCACTTGTCGATAACCCACTTGCCGTCCAGAGATAGTCGCACCCCGTCGAAGGCGATTACCGAAAGGTTGTAGCGGCCTGGCTTGGGTGCCTTGAGCCAGCCGTCCCAGCGGATGGAATGGTCTCTGCCCTGCAGTTCCTCATCGGGGGCCGTGTCTACCCCCAACCAGTCTATCTGCGAGTCGATCCGGGTCTTCACCATCTTCTCGAACTTCAGTCCCTGGAACAATTCGGTCCGCAACCCGTTCTTGCTCCCGAGTTTGACCAGACGCACCCGCTGGAGAGGGTTGGTCCCTCGCTTGACGGCGATGAGCAGGCTCACGGGCTCGGTCTCCTCCCCCTTGATCCGCAGGCGGTGTGCGCCCGCGCGAAGTCGGCGCGGCCGCTGGAGGTCGTCGGAATCGACCTCCTCCCCATCGACCGTCGCCTCAAGATCCGTCTTCTCCAGTTCCGCGTCCTTCGGGTCGCTTTCCAGCAGCACCCGGACGGTCCCGAAGGCCTGCAGCTGTACCCGCACGGGAGTGTTCTCCCCGCGAAGGACGGTGAACTCCTGACTGACGCGATCGTAATCCGCACCTTCGACGGACAGCTGGTGCCGGCCCGCCGGCCGCCGTAGCAGGGACGCCAGTGCCTCGCGGTCGAAGACGGCACCGTCGATCCGAACCTCGACGGGGGCCGGCGGGTCGTCCAGCTCGACCAGGAGCGTGCCGTCGTTCGTGGCCAGGTACCAGAGGACGCCGCCGGCCAGGGCGGCCAGCGCGAGGAGGCTGACGAGCAGGCCGGCGAGCGCGGGCCGGCGCCGCGCCCACTTGGCGGCTTCCACGGCCCGGCCGGGCGGGCCGCGATCACCTCGCCGTTCAGAAACCGGCGCAGGTCCTCGGCCAAGGCCGCGGCGCTGGCGTAGCGGTCGCGGGGGTTCTTCTCCAGGCATTTCAGGCAGATGACGTTCAGGTCCGCTGGCACGCCAGTCCGGAGTCGCGCCGGCGGCACCGGTTCCACGGACAGCACCTGGAACAGCGTGTGCATCGCCGTCTCCCCCTTGAACGGCGGCCGACCCGTCAACAGCTCGTAGAGGATGGCGCCCAGCGCGTAGACGTCCGCCGCCGGCCCCACCTCCTTCGTCCGGCCATCGGCCTGCTCGGGGGCCATGTAGCTGGGCGTCCCCAGCACTGACCCGGTCCGCGTCTGGCCGGCGTCCACGTCGAGGCGCTTGGCCAGGCCGAAGTCGGCGATCTTGGGGGTGCCGTCCGCGCTCAGCAGAACGTTGGCGGGCTTCAGGTCGCGGTGGACGACGCCGTACTCGTGGGCCGCGTGCATGGCGCGGGCGAGGGTCTCCACCAGGCCCGCCGCCGCGCGCGGCGGCAGCGGCCCGCCCCTGGCCTTGTGCGCCAGGCTGCCGCCGTCCACGAACTCCATGGAGAAGAACGGCCGGTCGTCGTGCTCGCCCACTTCGTGGATCTGCACGACGTTGGGGTGCTGCAGGCGCGCCACCGCCTCCCCCTCGGCCTTGAAGCGCGCCCGGTCCTGCCCGCCGGCGCACTCCGCGACCAGGATCATCTTCAGCGCCACCGTCCGGTTGAGGCCGACCTGGCGGGCCTTGTAGACGACGCCCATGCCGCCGCGCCCCAGCTCCCCCAGGACCTCGTACCCCGGCACAGTCACCGCCTCCGTCGCCTGGTTCCTCGGCTGGTCTCGCGAGGAAGGAGGCTGAGATCCCCCCGCGGCAGTCACCTGCGTGATCAACCGTTCCGGAATGGGGGCGGGCGGGTGATCCGGTAGGGACGCGCTGGCCGGGAACAACCCCGGGACCGTCGCCGCAGAGACCCATTTCGAGGTGCCCTCGCGCAGGACCATCGCATCCGACGGGACGCGGCCGGCGTGGGCTTCGGTGCGCAGCTGCGGCCAGGACAGCGGCCCGACCTTCTGCTTACCGCGCGCGTAATACCATTGGTCCTGGCCGGCAAGAATCGCTCCCGAGGCCGGAGAGGCGGACTCCGCCGGGGGGCCGCTGTGCTGGGAGACGGCGTCTCCGGGTGCGACCGTCGGCTGGTCCGGTAGGGAGGAAGTCGATGGCAGTTGGCTCGGGGCCTGGGACGCCAGCGTATAGCCGTTGACGTCACGGTGAGCGAGTGCAGGGAGGGAACGCAGGATGTTCGGATCCGCGGGGTATTGTGGGGCATTGTCGGCCATGAGCGACTCCTGCATGTTGGAAAGAATACGTCTGGATTCTACCCAGCCATTGGGCTCCGCGGCCAGTACAATCGCACGACAAGGTCCGCGAGGAGACAGCCTCTTGCGTCACCGCGCCAGGGTAGGTTCTTTGCATGTATACCGTCGCCGTTGCAGAACCGCCTGTTTAGCCGCGAGCGCTGAGCCAGATCCCGCTACGCGGGGG
>JBBRPS010000708.1:0-5256 GCA_038227745.1 Gemmatales bacterium
CAGGCGGAACTTGCGCTCCAGCGTCTTCTGGATGCGGTTGGCCACCTGCACCTTCTGCCGCACCCGTTGCACGCGCTGCCGCGCTCCCCGGACCGCTTGACGCCGGGCCTTCTCATCCCGACCCTATCCGCAGTGGGACGACGGAAGCAAGAGCGACCGCCGCGCCCTTGACAGGGTGCCGACCTTCCGCTCATGCTTACCGCTGACACCCGGGGCGGTGCGCGGCCGCCCCGGACCGACAACCCCGGACTCTCGAACCCTCGCCGCCGGCGCGCCCGACCGGACGGTCAGGAGCCTAACGTGCCGATCACCCTCACCTGCGGCTGCGGCAAGAAGCTGCGCATCGACGACCGTTTCGCCGGCCAGAAAGGGCGCTGCCCCGCCTGCGGCCAGACCATCGACATCCCCGCCGAAGACCAGCCGCCCCCGCCGCCGCCGCCGCAGGTCCGGCCTGTCCCGCCGCCGCTGCCGCAGGAGGCCTACACGGGCCCCGAAGAGGTCTTGCCTCAGGTGACCCTGGCCTCCCCGGCCGCCGAGCCCGTCGCCGACGCCCCGCTCACCAACCACGGCGGCGGCGACATACCGGAGGACGCGGACTTCTTCATCGATCCGCCGCCGGAGATCGGCTTGCTGACGAGCGCCCACACGAACATGCGCCAGGGCGACGAGCCGTGGTCGCCCGCCGCCCGGACCTCCTGGTGTGTGCTCGGGGCGGCCATCGGCGTCCTGATCGGCGTGCTCCTGGCCATCCTGACGAAGACGAAGAACCCTGGTCTGCTGGCCCTGTGGCCGCTCGGCCTGGGCGCCATCGGACCACTCATCCCGTTCCTGCTGACGCGCTTCAAGCGCCGCTGCACCTACGTCGGCCGCGAGGGCTTGGCCCGCTTCGTCTGCACCGGCCACCGCGACAAGCTCGGCACCGCCGAGGTGTTCCTGTTCCGCGACGCCATGGCGCTGCGCACCGCGCAGACGCGCCACTACACCAACGGCGCCTACCAGGGCACGAACTACTCGTTCACCTGGACCGACATCGCCGGCGTGAAGCGCTACGTGATCTCCGGCCGGCACAACAGCGAGAAGGGCACGCCGGCGCTGACGCACGAGTATTACTACGCCGCCGCCGCCGAGTTCGCGTGGACCCTCCACCTGCTCGGCCAGATGGAGGCCAAGCTGACGCTGGGCGGCGCGGTGACGTTTAACCTCAACCAGCACGACTGGGTGCGCGTCAGCCCGGGGCACCTGCGCTTCTCCTTCAAGGGCGACACGATCGACTGCCCCGTGGAGGAGATCGGCCAGGCGCGCGTCGATCAGGGCATGTTCATCATCAAGCGCGTGGACGCGCGCGAAGGCTGGTTCTCGTCGGAGGGCGTGTTCAAGTTCCCGTACAGCCAGCTCGCCAACGCGCAGCTGTTCCTGATCCTGCTGGACAAGGTCGCCGGGGTGCGGCTCAACTGAGGGGGTGCCGACATGGATCCGCTGGAGGGGTTGCGGGCCGCGATGGCGGCGGTGGACGTGTACTACAAGGAGCGCGGCATCTTCCAGGGCCGCTTCGGCTTCGGCCTCCGTCCGGCGCTGGTCGTCATCGACATGGCGTACGGCTGGACGGACCCGCAGTATGCGGGCGGCTCGGCGCGACTCGATACCGCCGTCGAGGCCATTGCGTGCCTCCTCCCGGCGGCGCGGGCCAGGGGCGTCCCGGTGATCTTCACTTCCTCGCCTTACCAGGACAAGCCGCAGTTGAAATCGGCGGCCGACTTCTCGCCCGGCTATCGCAAGTGGGACCGGCGCGCCTGCGAGATCGACGAGCGGCTGCGGCCGCTGCCGGGGGAGTACGTGATTCACAAGGAGCACGCCAGCGCCTTCGCGGGGACGGCGCTGGTTGGTCACCTGCTCGGGCGGCGCGTCGATACGCTGCTGATCGCGGGCTGCTCCACAAGCGCCTGCGTCCGCGCCACGGCGACCGACGCCAAGAGCGTGGAACTGCGGCCGGTCATCGTCCGCGAGGCCGTGCAGGACCGCTCCGAGATCGCCCACGAGTGGACGCTATTCGACATCCAGGCACGCTTCGCCGACGTCGTCAGCCTGGAGGAGACGCTGGGATACCTGGACGGGCTGCCGGGGTGAGGCCGGGCCTACTCCTCCGCCTCGATCAGGCGCAGCGCCTTCTCTGCCGCCTGGCGCACGCCGCGGTCGCGGTCCTTCAGCGCCTCGCGCAGCGCCGGCGCCGCCTTTCGCGCCGCCGGCCCGATGCTCCCCAGCGCCGGCGCCGCCGCGAGGCGGACGTCCGGGTTATCGTCCTTGAGGGCCTTGATGAGCGCCGCCGTGGCGGGCCGCGCTTCCGGACCGAGCTGGGCCAGCGCTCGCGCCGCCCAGGTCCGCACGTGCGGCTCCTTGCCGCCGAGCGTCTTCGCCAGCACCGGCACCGCCTCGGGGTCGATGCCCGCCATGTTGATCTCCTCCAGGGCGTGGCCGGCTCCCGCACGGACGTGCTCGTTCTTCGAGGACAGGGCCAGGAGCAGCTCCGGCGCCGCCACCACGCCGATGCCGCCCAGGGCCAGCGCCGCCCACGAGCGCACGTCGGGGTCCTCATCCGCCAGCGCCTCGATCAGGGCCGGGATCGCCGGTGCCGCGGCCTGGCCGATCTCGCCAAACGCCTCCGCCGCCTCGCGGCGGAGCGTCGCCGACGGATCCTTGAGCGCCTGCCCCAGCGCCCGCACCGCCGCCTTCGACTTTGCCAGCCCGCCCAGCGCCCGCACCGCCCGCCGCCGCACCCCTTCGTCTTTATCCTTGAGCGCCTTGCGCAGCGCCGGCACCGCCGCCTTCGCCTTCTCGCCCATCTCGCCCAGGGCGCGTGCGGCCCCCGCCCGGATGCGCGCGTCGGAGCTGCGGAGCGACTCGCTCAGGACGGTGACGATCTCGGGGTGGATCTCCCCGAGGGCGCGGGCGGCCGCCGATTGCACGTCTTCCTCCGGGTCCTGGAGGGCGTGCAGCAGCGGCTCCAGGGCCCGTCCGGCCGCCGTGCCGATCTGCCCCAGCGCCACCGCTGACTGCCAGCGGACGTACTTGACCGGGTCGGCGAGGGCGGCGACCAGGGCCGGCACCGCTGCCTTCGCCGCCGGGCCGATGCGCCCCAGCGCCTCGGCGACCTGCTGGCGGAGGAAGTCCTTCGGCTCGCGCAGCAGCTCGGCCAGTTGCTTGACCGACCCCTTCGCCCTCGCCCCGTACTTCCCCAGCGACTCGGCGGCCTGGCGCCGGACCAGTTCGTTGCCGTCCCCCAGCGCCGCCGTCAGCGCCGGCACCGCCGCCCTGGGCTCCTGGCCAAGGAGGCCGAGCGCCAGGGCCGCCTGGCGGCGTTCCGGGGCGCGGCCGTTGCCGAGCAACTCGATCCACGCGCGCGCGGTCCGCGTCTGGTAAAACAGTTTCTGTGGGGCAGGGCCAGGAGGCATGTGCTTCTCCGTCGGTTCTCGGCACGGCTCGCCAGCGACGACACTGCAAGGATAGGGGTTGCCGTCGTCGCCGTCTTCGGCCGCGGTGCTTTTCCCCTCGTTCCCACGCTCCGCGTGGGAATGCCCGGCGGACGCTCCGCGTCAAGGCAGCGTCCCGACGTCACCCCCTCTCTTGACGCGGAGCGTCCGAAGCGGCATTCCCACGCGGAGCGTGGGAACGAGGGGGGGTTGCCGTCGTCGCCGTCTTCGGCCGCGGTGCTTTTCGGGCTTCCCAAAAAGCGACAAATCGAGTCCAATCCGCCCGGGGTGTCGCTCCTTCCGCGCTGCCCCGCCTGGACGAACAGGACAAATGGGGAAGGCTGGGGTGACTGCCCCCTTGCCCATTTTGCCTGGTGCCACCCGAAGGTTGCCGTATGGCGGAAGTCTCTTTGACGACAGCGCGGCCTCAGACGGGCCTCCGAGACGCGCCGCCGGAGGTGCGCCTCGAAATCCGACAGGGGGCGGCGCAGGCGGCTGTCTACCCGGTCGGTGACGGCGGCTTCCTCATCGGTGCCGTCCCCGGCTGCGACCTGCGTCTGTCCGGCGTCGATCTGCCCCCTGTGCTGTGCCTGGTCGCACGCCAGCCCGGCGGCGTCTTCCTGCGCAAGCTCGCCGCCACGCACCCCCTCCTGGTGAACGGCAAGCCCGTGAGCGGGACCGCTCTGGCCGACGGCGACACCATCACCGCCGGCCCGGCCCAGTTCACCGTCCGCATCGAGGCCCCCGCTCCTGCTCTCCGCGCCCCTCACTTCCAGCCCGCGCCCGCACAGCCTTTCACGTCCGAGCGCGAGGAGCTGCACCAGCGCCTCCTGCTGTTCCGCGGCGAGGTCGCGCGCTTCAAGGAGCAGAGCGAGCGTATCGAGGAGGAGCAGGAGAAGCGGCGCCTGGAGTTGGACCAGCGCGAAGAGCAGGCCGCCGCGCGACTCCGTGCCGCCGAGCAGCGTGCCGCGGAAGTGCCCGCCCCGGTGCGCGACCTGGAGCAGCGCGAGCAGGCGCTGGCGGAGCGGGCGCGGGAAGTCGAGAAGCGGGCCAGCGAGTTGGAGGCGCAGAGGCAGGAAGTCGCCACCGCGCGCCAGGAGCTGGCCGACATCCGCACGCAACTCTACGACCGCTACCGCGAGCGCCGCGACCGCCTGGCGGGCTTGCAGGACGCCGTCAACCGGGCCGCCCGTAAGGTGCAGGAGCGCAAACAGCAGCTGGACGAGGACGTCCGCCAGGCCCAGGCACGCCGCCAGGAGGACGAGGGGCGCCGGGCCGAACTGGACGCCCAGAAGGAGGAGGCGGCGCGCGCACGCGCGCAGCTCGAAGAGGAGCGGGCGCTGGTCGCCCGGCGGCGCGAGGAGATCCACGCCGACGTCGCGGAACGGCTGGCGGAGGGCCGGGCGCGTGAGGAGAAGGTGGACGCCGAACGCGCGGCGCTGGAGCGCGATCAGGCCCAGTACCGCGAGGACCTGGTGCGCCTCGACCGCCTGCGCGACGCCCTCGACCAGCGCGAGAAGGAAGTCGGCCAGCACCTCAAGGAGCACGAGTCCAGGCTGGAGCAGTTGCAGCGCGACACGCGCGACCTGGAAGAGCAGGTGTTGCAGCTCGACGAGTGGCACACCAAGCTGTGCGCCGTCGGCGAGCGCCTCGCCAAGCAGAAGTCGGAACAGGACGCCCTCGCCCACCAGCTCGCCGCGCGGGCCGCCGCCCTGGAAGGGCAGCAGGCGACGCTGGCCGCCCTGCGCACGCGGCTGGAGCGGATCCGCGAGGAAGCCCACAAGGAGGGACA
>JBBRPS010000709.1:0-5248 GCA_038227745.1 Gemmatales bacterium
GCGAGCGCGAAACGGCAAGCCAGGTGCGCTCCGTCGGCGGAGCGCACCTGGCTTGCCGTTTCGCGCTCGCCGCGCGCTTCTTGACGCTGGCCCCTCACCCCCGAAACGGGGGCGAGGGAAGCAAAAAGGGCGGGGCGAGTCGGCGCTGACATCCCCCGCGGCCTGTGCTATGGTCTGCCCCCAAGCGCCGGACCGCACCGGCACCGGAACCGTCGGAGGAGAGACCCATGTCCTGGAAACGTCGTTGGGGTATCGTTACCATCCTCGTCCTGGCGCAGGTTGGCGCCGTCGTCTGCTACCAGGGCTTCCTCACGGGGACCGCGGCGCCCGCGATGTCCCCGCCGCTGGAGAAGCCCAACAAGCCGACGCCCGCCGCCCAGGCCAAGGAAATCAAGGACCTCAAGGAAGGCATCGCGGTCAGCTCGGAGCAGCCGAGGCCCGTGGACCTTGGACTGCCCCCGGCGCCCCAGCCAACCCCGGTGGTGGGAAACACCCCTCCGCCGATGCTGCCGTCGGCCGTGCCGACCGAGCCGCCGTCGCTGCCGAAGGAGCTGTCGTCGGCCCCGGTGCTGTCGCCGCCGCCGCCCCCGGCCGCCGCGCTGCCTCCGGAACTCCCCGGGATGCTGCCCCTCGTCGCCAACGGCAAGGACAACCGTGTCCTCCCCGTCGCGGCGGCCGAGCCGGTGCCGCCTCCTCCGGGCGGGAACATTCCCGCCCCGGAAAACAAAGCGCCGGAGGTGAAGGCCGCCGTGACGCCGCCGCCCCCGCTGTCCCAGAGCGTGCCGCCGACAGTGCAGGAAACAATCCCTGCCCCGACTCCGGTCCCCAGCTCCGATCCCGTCAAGTCGCCAGCACCGCCGAGCGTTGGGAGCATTCCCCCGCCCGCGCAGGTGAATCCCGATCCCTTTACGGCGGCGCCCGTCGGGAACCCGAAGCAGACCGTCACCCCGGCGGGGCCTGCGACCATCAGCAGCGACGGGGTCAAGCCGAATGATATTCCGCCCATCGCGAAGGCCCCGCAGACCTCCGAGCCGCCGGCCCCCGAGGCCGCGTGCCCGTGGACGCTGCGCGTCGAGATCATCAAGGGCCGGACGCTAATGACGGCGCAGACCGGGCAAGAGGTGCAGTTCCGCGTGAGCTGCGACAAGCTCGAGCTACAGTCGCCGCGCGGCAGCATTCAGGCGACCGGCAACGTCAAGGTCGAGAGCGAGGGCCTGGCCGGCTCCTGCGATCAGCTCATGATCGCCTGGCAGGCCGACCGGGTGATCCTCGAAGGCCGCGCCGAGTTGAGGTGCCACCGCGAGGGCCAGGAGGTGGACCTCAAGGCCGCCCAGCTTAGCCTGCGCCTGAGCGTGCCGAAGGGATATGAGCCGGCGCCCGGGGCGGCCCCCGAGCGCAAGGGCACGACGTTCCTGCCGCGCAACCGCGGACCGCGGGTCCGCGTGGAGGGGTCGGCGCCGCGGACGCCGCGGCCGGCCCCGGCGGTGGGCCGCAGTGAGGACGGGACCTACGACCGCTACCTCAGCGACTCGCCCCCGCGCGGCGGCAAACTCGAGGATTGACGCGGTGGCGCGCCCGAAGGCAGGCCCGCAACGCCTGCAGGCGAACGGCCGGCGTAAGCCGGCTGGTACGGCGACCCATGCGGGGTGACGCACCAGCCGGCTTACGCCGGCCGTTCGCCAACGGGTCGTTGGAGTTCAGGGACTGGCCGGGGCGTTCAGCTGGCCGGGGGATGAGTAGGGAGGCCGGCACATGTCGAAGGGGCCTGTGGGGGGTTTAGGCGCCGGGAGCGGCGGGGCCGAGATGATCGCGGCCACCGCGAAGAGGGCACCCAGGAGGACCGTGCCCGCGAGCGCCGGCAGCGCGTCCCTCATCTCGGTGCCCCCGGTCACCACGGCCAGCCCCAGGAGCACGGTAAGCACGGCCAGGGCGGCCAGCGACTGCTGCGGCGCCGTGCCCACGCCGAGGATGCCTTTCGGACATTCCAGAGTGCCGTTTAATTCAAGGAAGACGTGGAACCCCGCCACCCCGAGTCCGCCGACCGCCAGCGGCAGACACAACAGGCTCAGCCCCGAGCGCGGCGTGCCGACCAGCAGTCCGACGAGCATCACACCGAAGACCGCGAAGACGAAGGTGCGCTGGTAGAAGCAGAGCGGGCAGGCCTTCAGGCCCATCCCCACGCTGAGGTAGACGCTGCCGGCCGCGGTCGCCAGGGCGAACAGACAGGCAAACCACGTCAGCACGGCCCCGCCTGCCGCCGCGTGTCCTCCGCGGCCGGCGTTATCCTCGGTGCTCATGAATGTCCCTTGGGAAAAGGTTTGCCGCTTGCGGCCGGGCGAGAAGCGCGCGGCCGCAAGCGGCAAGACAGGGCGACGGGAGGGAGGACCACTCACACCGCCCGGATCACCACGATGGTGGCGTTGTCGGTGGCGCCGCGCAGGTTCACCAGGTTCAGCAGCCGCCGGGCCGCCTCCTCCGCCGAACCCGCCGTCTCGCGCGTCAGCATCTTCTCCAGGTCGCGCGTCGGGATGTGGTTCGTCAGGCCGTCCGAGCACACCAGCACCCAGTCGCCGCGCTTCAGCTTCGCGCTCGACACCCCCGGCATCACGTCCGGCTGGCCGCCGATCGCCTGCTGCAGCTCGTTCTTGCGCGGGTGCTCCTCCGCCTCCTCCTCCGTGAGCTGGCCCAGCTCCACCAGCCGGTTCACCAGCGTCTGGTCGCGCGTCAACTGCGTCAGCCTGCCGCTCGACAGGTGGTACGTGCGGCTGTCGCCGACGTGCCCCACGACGATGTTCTGGCCGTCCACGTAGACCGCCTCGGCAGTGCAGCCCATGCCGCGCCGGCCCTTGCCCGGCGCCCGCGCCGCCGTGAACACCTCCTTGTTGGCGTGCCTCAGCGCCGCCTCCAGCAGCTTCTTGCACGTCTCCGGCTGGAACACGCCCGCGGCGGGCGCCTCCTTGCCGGCCAGCGACGAGAACATCGGCTGCTGCAAGAGGTAAGTGCGCAGCGACGAGACGCACATCGCCGCCGCCACCTCGCCCGCCTCGTAGCCGCCCATGCCATCGGCCAGCAGCAGCACCGCGTACTCGGTCAGGTCGTCCTGGCGCTGCTCCACCGCCTGCATGAACGCGAAGGCGTCCTCGTTGCCCGTGCGCACCATGCCGGTCGTCGTCCAGGCGGCGATGTCCAGGCGGCAGTTGTCGAAGTTACGGCGGCAGGCGTCGAGGGTTCGGATCAACTCCGTGAAGCCGGTCTTGTCCTCCTTGCCCGCCTCGTCGGTCGGGAAGCGCGTGTTCAGGTCGCGCGTGAACGTCTTGCAGATCAGGCGGAAAAAGGTCGGGTGGACGTCGGGGTAGCGGTCCGTGATGAGCCGCGGCGCGAACTGCCGCTCGAAGTCCTTCTCTTCCAGCGTGTGGCCGAGGTACTCCAGGCTGTACAGCATGGCCCCGAAGCTGTACAGGTCGGCGCGGGCGTCGGCCTGCTCGGGAGTGAGGACCAGTTCGGGGGCGGTGTAGAGGGTCGCCTTCAGCGGCGTGCCCGGCGGCACCGGCAGCGGCAGCAGGTCGGTCAGGTCGTTCAGCATCGCCTGGCCGGCGTCGGTGATGGTGACGATGTCGGGGCGGATGCCCTCGACGATGGCGCCGGCCTGGTGCAGGGCGTGCAGGCCCTCGGCGATCTGCTCGAGCCAGGTGTAGCGGGCGGACGCCTCGTTTTCCGGGGTCCACAGGTCCCAGATGAGGCTGCCCTGCGGGACCTCTTCCACGAGATACTCGTACTGGCCGTCGGCGAAGGTCTCGATCACCGCGGGCAGCGCGGGGTGGCTCACCTTCTCCAGCAGGGCCAGCTCCCAGCCGACGCTCGGCCAGGCGGGGCCGGACGCCTCGACCTTCGCCACCGGCATCGCCTCGTCGAAGGCCGGCATCAGGTCGTCGTCGGCGAGGACGGCCTCGGGGACGGAGGCCTCGTCCTCGAGAAGGAGGGCCTCGGCCATCTCGGGCAGGGCGCCGCGGACGATGACGACGGGGCGGCCGCCGGCGCCGTGATCGACGGCGCGGAAGCGGCTGACGCCCGGGCGCTCGGCGAGCAGCTCGGTGACCTGGTAACGGTCCTTGAGGAGACCGGCGGGAACAGAAGGAGAGGCACTGGCCATGGTCGCGGTCGAACCTCCGGAGCTGCGGGCGTCGTTGCCGAACATGTAGCCGCAGTCGTCGCAGTAGGGCTGGGTGCCCTTCCGCGGCGTCCTGCAGCCGGGGCAGACCTGCGCGGCTTGCGCCGGCGGGGCCTTCTGGGTTGGGGGGGGAGCGCCGGGAGGGGCGACTGGGGCGGCCACGGGCACCGGGGGCGGGGCGGACGCTTGGGGGGCCACCGGCGTCGCGACGGGTGGGGCGACGACCGGGGCGGCGGCTCGCGGCACCGCGACCGGGACGGCGACCGGCGGGGCCGGCGGCATGGCGACCGGGGTCGCGACGGGTACGGCAACCGGCGCGGCGACCGCGGCGACTGGTTTCTCCACCGACATGGCCCGTGGGATCGCATTCACCGGCGGGGCCTCTGCGACTGCGGCCGCGAGCGGGGCAGCAACGGGGGCCGCGACAGGCGCCGGGGGTTCGGGGGCGGTGGCCTTTTCCGCGACGGGCGGTAGGGCAACCTCGGGGGCGGTGATCGGCTCTAGTTCGAGAGCCGGTTCCTTCGTGGGGCTGGCTTTCGCCGCGGTCACCGCGTCGGTCTCGGGTTTGGGTTCCGCCTCGGCGACCGCGGTGGCGGTTTCCGCCTCGGCCGCCGGGGCGGGCTGGTGGTTGGCCGCCGGGGCCGGTTCGCCCTCGGACGCAGGGGCTGCGGTCTGCGCGGGCGGCAACTCTGCCGTCCCGGCCTGGAAGGCTTCCGCTTCCTTCATGGGTTGCTCAACTTTCGGTGCTTCGGGTTGTTGGGGTTCCGGGGATTTCCTGGAGTGCTTGACGCCGAAGAGTCGGGCCCACAGGCCGCCCGCTTTCGGGGGAATCGGATCCTGGCCGTTCGTTGCCATGTTGGATGTAGGTCCTCGGTCGGGGCCGCGGCCCGCGGGTCGGCGGGGGACTCTCTCCCTGCCGGCCAGGGGCCGGGCCTGATCGCAGTGAACGGACTGCGGTCCACCTCTCGTCGCTTCCGTCGGTGCTGGCCGGAGAGGGGGCCGCGCGATTGCTTCAGATCGGTGCGTGCGGCTCGCGGGCTTGCAGGGTGGGCACTGCCCACCGCATTCCGATGGTGGGCA
>JBBRPS010000710.1:0-5242 GCA_038227745.1 Gemmatales bacterium
GGAGAACCGCGTGCGGCCGACACCCAGCCGCACGCGGTTCTCCGAACCGCGGAGAAACGAGATGCAGGCTGCGGCGAGAACGCCCCTGGGAGTGTCACCGGTGGACTTGCTCTGGATCGGGCTGTACGTCGTGGGCGGCGCGGCTCTGCTCGTGGTGCTGGCCAGCACACTCTTCTACCTGTACTTGCGCTACAGGTACATCGACAACGTCGTCCGCATCTTCGAGGAGAAGCCGCTCTTCATCATCCCGCGCGGCCAGCCGACGCCCGACGCCGAGGAGGTCCGCCTTCCGGCGTTCGATGGCCTGAACCTGTGCGGCTGTTACTGGCGGACGACGGCGCCGCAGCGCAAGGGGGTGATCCTGTTCGGCCTGGAGTTCGGCTCGAACCGCTGGTCGGCGGCCCCGTACTGCGAGTTCTTGCGCCAGGCCGGCTTCGACATCTTCACGTTCGAGCCGCGCTGCCAGGGCGACAGCGATCGCCTGCCTGGCTACGAACCGCTGCAGTGGGTGACGGCGTTCGAGGTCCGCGACTTCGAGTCGGCCCTGAACTACCTGCGCGGCCGGCCCGACGCCGACCCGCGCGGCGTGGGCCTGTTCGGCCTCAGCAAGGGTGGCGGCGCCGGCCTGCTCGCCGCGGCGCGCGCGCCGTACGTCCGCTGCTTTGTCACGGACGGCATCTTCGCGACGCACACGACGATGGTGCCGTACATGAGGAAGTGGATCGCCATCTACAACAAGCGTTTACGGGTCCAGAGACTGCTGCCGACGTTCGTCTACAGCCTGATCGCCCGCGACGCCGTGCGGCGCATCCAGCGCAAGCGCCACTGCCACTTCCCGCACCTGGAGCGGCTGATCGCCCGACTGGCGCCGCGGCCGCTGCTAATGATCCACGGTGGCGGCGACACCTACATCAAGCCCGAGATGGCCCGCGACCTGTTCGACCGCGCCCGCGCGCCGAAGGAGTTCTGGCTGGTCGAGGGCGCCAAGCACAACCAGGCGTTCCACCTGGCGACGGACGAGTACCAGCGGCGCGTGCTGACGTTCTTCCTGACCCACCTGGCGGACGAGGCGGGAGCGGCGCCGGCGACCGGGGAAGTCGCGCCCGCGGACGGCAGGAGCCAGCGTGTTTCTCCCTCGGTGAGTTCCACGAACTGAGGGCCGCCCGCCCGGGCGGACTCGGTGACGGGCCCCGAGCACGTTGACGGGGGAGGTCCATGTTCTACTGGCTGCTGCGCAAGTTCCTCGGTAAACTGATCGCCCTGCCGGTGCGCCGGCAACTGGCGGCGTTCGAGGCCGCCACCCACAATCCCCGCGAGGTCCAGGAGGCGCTGCTCCGCCGCATCCTCGCCGCTCAAACCGATACCGATTTCGGCCGCGCGCACCACTTCGCCGACGTCCGCACCGTCGCCGACTTTCGCCACAACCTTCCCGTCGCCGCCTACGAGTACTTCGAGCCGTACATCGCCCGCGTGCAGCGCGGCGAGTTCCGCGCCCTGCTCGCGGACCGGCAGATCCACATGTTCGCCCTGACGAGCGGCACGACCGCGGCGCGGAAGTTCATCCCGGTGACGGCGCAGTATCTTGCCGACTACAAGCGCGGCTGGAACCTGTGGGGCCTGAAGGTTTTCCGCGACCACCCCGAGGTCAAGCTGCGGCCGATCGTGCAGCTGTCGAGCGACTGGCAGGAGTTCACCACGCCCGCGGGCATCCCGTGCGGCAGCGTCACCGGCCTGACGGCGACGATGCAGAAAAAGATCATCCGCTGGCTCTACTGCGTGCCGGCGTGCGTCGGCCGCGTCAAGGACTCCGCCGCCAAGTATTACGTGGCCCTGCGCCTGAGCCTGCCGCGGCACGTCGGCATGATCATCGCCGCCAACCCGAGCACGCTGGTCAACCTCGCGCGCGCCGGCGACCAGGAGAAGGAGAGCCTGATCCGCGACCTGTACGACGGCACACTGAGCGAACGCTTCGACATCGCCCCGGACATCCGCGCCGCGCTGCGCCACAAGACGGGCAAGCGCCACCCGGAGCGGGCGCGCGAACTGGAGGAGATCGTCCGCCGCACCGGCACGCTCTACCCGCGCGACTACTGGCCGAAGGACTGCCTCATCGGCAACTGGATGGGCGGCAGCGTCGGCGCCTACCTGCGCCACTTCCCGCGCTACTACGGCAGCACGCCCATCCGCGACATCGGCCTGCTGGCCAGCGAGGGCCGCATGAGCATCCCGCTGGCCGACGGCACGCCCAGCGGCGTGCTCGACGTGACGACGCACTACTTTGAATTCATCCCCGAGGAGGAGGGCGACAGCAAGACGCCGACGGTGCTGGCCGCGCACGAGCTGCAGGAGGGCAAGTCGTACTTCATCCTGCCGACGACGGCGTTCGGCCTGTACCGCTACAACATCCATGACGTGGTGCGCGTGACGGGCTTCCACAACAAGACGCCGCTGATCGAGTTCCTCAGCAAGGGTGCCCACTTCGCGAACATCACGGGCGAGAAGCTGTCGGAATACCACGTATCCGGAGCGATGAAGGACGTGCTGAACCGGCTGAACGTGAACCTGACGACGTACAGCCTGGCGCCGTGCTGGAGCGACGAGCAGCCGTACTACGGCCTATTCGTGGAACGCGGCGACCTCGCGGGCCGGGAGGAGGGCCTGCGCCTGGCGGAGGCGCTGGACCGGCGCCTGGGCGAAGTGAACGTGGAGTACGCGACCAAGCGCGAGAGCCGGCGGCTCGGGCCGGTGCGCTTGCAGATGCTGCCGACGGGCGCCTGGCCGCAGTGGGACCGTGCACGGCTGGCGCGGACGGGCGGCAGTCTGGAGCAGTACAAGCACCCGTGCCTGATCGCCGACCCGAAGTTCCGCGAGACGATCGCCGTCGAGGAGGAACTGGTCGGCGTTTGATATCGGCGTCCCGTGGCCCAACCACCTCATAGTACACGACTCCTACCCCCTTCCACAGCGCGACCGCAACTGCCATTCCGACAGGGTGACGGACCCCGCCGCGCAAACTTGGCAGGGTCGCCCATAAACCGCCATCCTCGTCAATATTGCAAGTTGTTTCGTGTGAACTGCTTATGGCGACAATCGGTTCCGGGCATGGGACTTGCTTACTGGCATTTCCCATCGAATTCTCGGAAAAGCGCCGTCGTCCACGCGAACCACACGCGGGAGGTAATTCGCCATGAACGTCAAGCCGCTGGGAGATCGGATCGTCGTCCGCCGTTTCGAGGCCGAGGACAAGACCGCGGGCGGCATCCTGCTGCCGGACACCGCCAAGAACAAGCCGCAGAAAGGCACGGTGCTGGCCGTCGGCCCCGGTAAGCTCCTCAAGGACGGCAGCCGTCACGGCCTGCAGGTGAAGTCGGGCGACACCGTCCTGTTCACCGCCTGGGCCGGCGATGAGTTTAACCAGACCTCGACCCGGGACGCCCTCCTCGTCATGCGCGAGGAAGACGTCCTTGCCGTCGTCGATGAGTAAGAAGTAAGGAAAGCCCACGGGGCGCGACCCGTGGGCTTGTCTCTCCCCGAAATCAACCCGTTGGACCATTTATCAACCGGAGGAAGAATGCCTGCCAAGCAGATCGCTTTCGACCAGGAAGCCCGGGACGCCATGCGCCGCGGCATTGCCAAGCTCGCCCGCGCGGTCAAGGTGACGCTCGGCCCCAAGGGCCGCAACGTCATCCTCCAGAAGAGCTTCGGCTCGCCGACCGTCACCAAGGACGGCGTCACCGTCGCCAAGGAGATCGAGCTCGAAGACAAGTACGAGAACATGGGCGCCCGCATGGTGCGCGAGGTCGCGTCCAAGACCAGTGACGTCGCCGGCGACGGCACCACCACCGCCACCGTCCTCGCCGAGGCCATCTTCAACGAGGGCCTGCGCGGCGTCGTCAGCGGCGTCAACCCGATGCTCATGAAGCGCGGCATGGAGAAGGCCGTCGAGGACATCGTCGCCCGCCTCCAGAAGATGAAAATCGACGTCAAATCCAAGAAGGACCTGCAGAACGTCGCCACCGTCGCCGCCAACAACGACACCGAGATCGGCCGCATCATCGCCGAGGCCTTCGACAAGGTCGGCAAGGACGGCGTCATCACCGTCGAGGAAGGCAAGAGCATCGAGACGAACTACGAGTTCGTCGAGGGCATGCAGTTCGATCGCGGCTACCTGTCGCCGTACTTCGTCACCGACCCGCAGAAGATGGAGTGCGAGCTGGAAGACCCCTTCATCCTCATCTACGAAAAGAAGATCTCCAGCAACAAGGATCTCATCCCCGTTCTGGAGAAGGTCCTCAACCAGGGCCGGCCGATCCTCATCATCTGTGAGGAGGTCGAGGGGGAGGCTCTGGCCACGCTGGTCATCAACAAGCTGCGCGGCGCCTTCAAGTGCTGCGCCGTCAAGGCGCCGGGCTACGGCGACCGCCGTAAGGCCATGCTCGAGGACATCGCCGTCCTGACCGGCGCCCAGCCCATCTTCGAGGACCTGGGCATCCAGCTCGAGACCGTCCGCCTCGACCAGCTCGGCCGGGCCAAGAAGGTCAAGATCGACAAGGACAACACGGTCCTCATCGAGGGCGCCGGCAAGAAGGCGACCATCCAGGGCCGCGTGCAGCTCATCCAGCGCGAGCTGGAGAAGTCCACCAGCGACTACGACAAGGAGAAGCTGAGCGAGCGGATGGCGAAACTCTCCGGCGGCGTGGCGAAGATCAACGTCGGCGCCGCGACCGAGAGCGAGATGAAGGAGAAGAAGGCGCGCGTCGAGGACGCGATGCACGCGACCCGGGCGGCCAGCCAGGAGGGCATCCTGCCGGGCGGCGGCGTGGCGCTGCTGCGGGCCGCCGAGGGCCTCAAGCCGACCGGCCTGAGCGACGACGAGAAGACCGGCTACGAGATCGTGGTCCGCGCCTGCAAGTCGCCGATCGTGCAGATCGTGCAGAACGCCGGCGAGAACGGCGAGGTGGTCGCCAACAAGGTGCTGGAGAACAAGTCCGCGACCTACGGCTACGACGCCCGCCAGGGCCAGTACTGCGACATGGTCAAGGAAGGCATCATCGACCCGACGAAGGTGGTCCGCAGCGCGCTGCAGAACGCGGCGAGCGTGTCCACGCTGCTGCTGACCAGCGACGCCCTCGTCGCCGACGCCCCCACCAAGGAGGAGAAGAAGGCCGGCGGCGGGTACGAGGATATGTACTAAACCTGCGGGAGACGGTACGTCCCCCGTTTAGCCGCGAGCGGTGAGCCA
>JBBRPS010000711.1:0-5239 GCA_038227745.1 Gemmatales bacterium
GGAAGACGGCGGGCGTAAAGCCCGCCGCTCGTCTCTCCCTGACCTTCGCCGCCTGGGGACGGATCGCCCCCCGTGTTTTCACGAGGGGCTAATCTATTGCGCGAGGAGTTGTCAACCCGCGAAGCGGCCGCGACAATATCGGACAGTGGCATAACCCAAGCCATGCCCCAAGGAGGCGTTCCATGTCGCGAACCTACCCCGTCTGGCTGCTGGCGGTGGCGACCGTGGTCGGCGGGGCCTCGACGAGCGAGGCGAGTTTCTTCTGCCGCCGTCCGTGCTATCGAGTCGTGTGTGCGCCACTGTGGCCGTGCGGCTTCAACCTCTGTCGCATTCCGGTTTTGGTGCGCTGCTTCCTGCCGCCGCGGCTCGCCGGGCCGCTTGTGATTACCCACCCGCCACTGCCCGTCCCGAAACCGCCGCCCATGCCCGAGCCGGCGCCCGTCGTCCTACCGCCCGCCCCGGTCGTCTCGGTGCCGAGCACTCTGCCACCGCTGTCGGTCCCGGCGCGGCCGGTGACGCACCAGGAGTTCGCCGCGGCGTTCAGGCCGGCGCCGGGACATTATGAGGTCGTCCTGCTCCACCCTGGCCGGAGTCGCCCCGTGACGGTTTTCTTCACGCTCCCGGACGGCAAACCGCGCGTCCACGTATACCGTCGTGACCTGATCTTCGACTACGGCTGCGGCCGTGAGGTCGCGATCCGCTTCCAGATCGGCGGCAAGGTGCGCGTCACGTCCCGATAGGGGCTCCGGAACAACGCCCGGACCGCGCGGTGTTTGGGCCGCCTGCTCGCTCCGCCCCACGACGGTGTCGCGGTCGATCTTCGCCCCGCCCCTCTGCGGCAGCGGGGCTCCCACGAGAGGAACACCTATGAGCGCAACGCAACGCATCTGCCTGGTCCTGGCCGGCTCCCTCCTGGCGGCCGCCCTCGGCTGTACTGCCCCGGATGAGAAGCGCGCCCCCCGCCCGCCGAAGAAGGACGGTGTCCCGGAGGTAAAAATAGAGGATCCAAAGGCGGAATCCGTGGCGAAGGGGCCCGGCGACGGCGCGGAAGACCTGCCGCCCCTGGCGTACCGGCGGCTGGAGGTCACGACGACGCAGGGTCAGAAGGTTATGGTGGCCGCCGAGCACGACCCCTGGGCGGACGCGGTGGTCTCCTTCAAGCCCGGCGACCCGGCCCCCCGGCGCTCCACCGATCCGAAGGCAGCCCTCCGCAAGCCGGACTACAAGGGCACCGACGACGCCGCCGACGAGAAGACCTACGTGGCACTGGGGCACGGTGGCGAGCTCGTGGTGCAGTTCGTCGACAACGTCCTGGTCGATGGCCCGGGGGACGACCTGGTCGTCTTCGAGATCGGGCCGGCGGTCGAGCCGATGGACGTGGCCATCAGCGAGGACGGCAAGAAGTGGATCGAGGTCGGGCGGCTCGCGGGCGGCAAGTCGTCGGTGGACATCGGGCCGTTCGTCAAGACGGGCCAGCGGTTCCGCTTCGTCCGGATCACGGACGCGAAGGCCGGGCTCTCGAACAACAGCGAGTGGCCGGGCGCGGACATCGACGCCGTCGGGGCGATCAATTCGTTGCCGGTCAAGAAGTGAACGCCGTTCAGGTCCGGCGCGGGCCGTCGTGGCTTCCTCTTGGCGGCAAGGCGACGGGCCGCCCTGGGGTGCCGCAGACAGGCGGCACAACAAGACGCTGGCGGCGGGCTGCCGTTTCGCGCTCGCCCCGACTTTCTTGACCCCGGCCCCTCACCCCCAACCCCTCTCCCCCGCGTTCAGGGGAGAGGGGGAAAACCAGCACCTGCCGCGCGCCTAACCTCCCGCACCGGAAAGGAGATCTGGTCACGGCGGGCCGTAACTGCTATCAACAACTCTACTCTCCGACTCAGTGCCGAGCAGGGGCGGTATCGGCCCTGGGGCCCGCCAACGGGACTGCCCACCTCCACCGACGAGCCGGCGGCCTTCTGAGCCCCCTCTCCAGGAGATACCTACAGAACATGGCACCAGCGAACGTTCGTCAACAGGCGATCCAGGCAATCGCCGCCGCGAAGCACCGGCTCAACCGGGTCAACTTCAAGGAAACCCACCTCAAAGACCTCTACGGCGCCAACGTCTTCAACGAGGACGTGCAGCGCCAGCGACTCCCCAAGCCGGTCTTCAAGGCCCTCCAGAAAACCATCAAGCAGGGCGCCGCGCTCGACCCCGCCATTGCCGATAACGTCGCGTCCGCCATGAAGGACTGGGCCATCGAGAAGGGCGCGACCCACTTCACGCACCTCTTCCAGCCCATGACCGGCCTGACCGCCGAGAAGCACGACAGCTTCCTGCAGCCCACCGTGGACGGCAAGGCCCTGACCGAGTTCAGCGGCAAGGAACTCGTCCGCGGCGAGCCCGACGCCTCGTCGTTCCCCTCCGGCGGCATCCGCGCCACCTTCGAGGCGCGCGGCTACACCGCCTGGGACCCGACCAGCCCCGCCTTCATCCACGAAGGCCCCAACGGCGCCACCCTGGTCGTCCCGACCGCGTTCCTGAGCTGGACCGGCGAGGCCCTCGACAAGAAGACGCCGCTGCTGCGCTCCATGGAGGCCCTCTCGACCCAGGCCCTGCGCATCGTCCGCCTGTTCGGCAACAAGGAAGCCAAGAAGGTGTTCACGACCGTCGGCCCCGAGCAGGAATACTTCCTGATCGACAAGAACTTCTACTATGCCCGCCCCGACCTGATCAATGCGGGCCGCACTCTCTTCGGGGCCAGGCCGCCCAAGGGGCAGGAGCTGGAGGACCAGTACTTCGGCACCATCCCCGAGCGCGTGCTGGCGTGCATGGCTGAGGCCGAGGCCGAGCTGTTCAAACTGGCCGTCCCGGTCAAGACGCGGCACAACGAGGTCGCGCCCAGCCAGTACGAGATCGCGCCGATCTTCGAGGACTCCAACCTGGCGACCGACCACCAGATGCTGACGATGGAGATCCTGCGCCGCACCGCCGACCAGTACGGCCTGGCGTGCCTGCTGCACGAGAAGCCGTTCGCTGGCATCAACGGCTCGGGCAAGCACAACAACTGGTCGATGGCCACCGACACCGGCGAGAACCTGCTCAACCCCGGCGACACGCCGCACGACAACGCCCAGTTCCTGGTCTTCTGCGTCGCGGTCATCCGCGCCGTCGCGAAGTACCCCGAGCTGCTCCGCGTCTCGGTGTGCGGGGCGGCCAACGACCACCGTCTCGGCGCCAACGAGGCGCCGCCGGCCATTATCTCGATCTTCCTGGGCGAGCAGTTGCAGGACGTAATGGACCAGCTGGAGAAGGGCAAGCCGCAGAGCACCAAGCAGGGCGGCCAGATGGAGATCGGCGTGTCGGTGCTGCCGAAACTGCCGCGCGACGCCGGCGACCGCAACCGCACCAGCCCGTTCGCGTTCACCGGCAACAAGTTCGAGTTCCGCGCCGTCGGCGCCTCGCAGTCGGTCTCCGGCCCCAACACGGTGCTAAACACCATCGTCGCCGAATCGCTCGATCTCATCGCGACCAACCTGGAGAAGGCGGTCGCGGCCGGCAAGGATCTGCACAAGGCGATCCAGGACCTGCTGCCCGGCATCCTCAAGGAGAGCAAGAAGGTCATCTTCAACGGCGATAACTACACTGCGGAATGGCGGAAGGAGGCCGAGCGGCGCGGCTTGCCCAACCTGGAGAATACGGTCGATGTGCTGCCGGTGATTCTCCGCAAGGACACGATCGAGCTGTTCACGAAGTACAAGGTCTACAGCAAGCGCGAGCTGGAGAGCCGCCACACCATCCTCAGCGAGAACTACGTCAAGACGGTGAACATCGAGGGCCAGTTGACGGCGATGATGGGGCGGACGATGATCCTGCCGGCCGCCCTGCGCTACCAGGTGGAGGTGGCGACGGCGGTCAACGCGACCAAGGCGGCGGGCGTGGACAACAGCGCCCAGGCTGACCTGCTGCGGTCGCTGACGGCGACGGTGTCGGAGTTCCAGTCGGCGATCTCTTCGCTGGACAAGGCGCTGGCGCACCACGCCGACGGGGACGTCTACGCGCACGCGAAGTATTCGCGGGACGCGCTCCTGCCGGCGATGACCGCGGTGCGAACGCTGGGCGACAAACTGGAGACGGTGGTCGCGGACGACCTCTGGCCGCTGCCGACGTACCGCGAAATGCTGTTCATCAAGTAACTGCGAGCGGGCCGCCGGCATCACTCCCGGCCGCGCCCCGGCAGACGTGTCCAAGGAGGCCCGCCATGCTCGTGGCGTTCTTGACGGAAGAAACGGTTGCGAAGATCGTCACGGGCGTAGCAGTCTTCTTCGGCACGACGGTGCTCTCGTTCGTCGTCGGCCGCTGGTGGGGCAGGCACCAGGCCAAAAAACAGTGGCAGACCAAGCAGTTCCTCGACCGCATCATCGTCAGCCTCAACGGCTTCGCCGACAACACCCTGAGGATCCGCACGGTCTTCGAGCGCTCGCTGACGGAGGTGTTCCTGAATCCGCTGGCGATCGAAAAGGTGCGTGAGGCGTCGCAGCGGACGACGGCGCAGAACGCCATCCTGCCGATCGACAAGGCCGACCGCTGGTTTCTGCTGAACTTCGTGCTCAACGCGGTCGCAGAGCGTTTCAGCGACGGCCAGGTGCGCTATGACGCCGGCGAACCGCTGCGGCCGGTGACGTACCTGATCTTCCTGACCTGCGAGGTCCTCGGCGACGACCGCATCCGCAAGGTGCGGGCGATGCTGCTGCGGAAGGAGTTGCTTGAGAACTTTCCGTACCCGGACACGATGCCGAAGCTCGAGCGGGACTGGCACGACGACCGCGTTGTAACGCTGCGTCAGGCGGCGGCCATCTACAAACAGGAGCCGGACAACTTCCTGCCCATCGAGATCTACGTATGAAGCCCGGCCGCGTGGGAACTTGATCCCGTTTCCGAATAACCGCAGCCCCTTGAAGAGAGCCAAGAGGCACCCAATCCGGATGACCCGCCATAGCCACTGCGGCTCCAACTGGTGGAAAGATGGGTCGTAGAGGACGGCAATTCCTGCAACCCCGATGACTGTAAGTATGATGCCTGCTTCTTTCATTGCAGCCGCGTAGTCAATTTGCCAACGGTCGGGTAGCGGGGAGGCATTGCTGCCTCCCCGCCCCCCAAGAACTGTACGGGCGCCTTTCGACGCATACAGCTCAAGCATTGGCCAACGCACCTCGCGGCACGCGGTCCCCCGCATTGGCCTTGCGGTCAACCTGTA
>JBBRPS010000712.1:0-5238 GCA_038227745.1 Gemmatales bacterium
AACTTGCATCCAAGTCGGTAGCGATGACAGTGTGGTGTCACTCTTCGGAAACCGCAGAATTCATGCGGAAAGCGCGACAACACGGGCTGTCGCGGCTCTCCTGAATTCAGTGCAGGTTTTCGTGCCAGGGACACTAGGGCAGGCTGCAATGCCTGCCCTTTTTTCGTCAACCGCCCTACGCGACGGCGGGCCTTCGCAGTAAACTCCTCCCGATTTTTTCGCGGATGACGGCTTCGGACACGATCAGGCCCGGCAAGAGGATTAGTTAAACTCAAGCCAGGAGTCTGGAAAGCCGAGAGAGCGAAGAGGTAAACCAGGGAGGTACGGACGGTGGGGAATGAAGCGACGAACGGGCGGGCAGTCAAGGTTCTGAACACGGCCAAGACGGTTTTCGGCAGGCCGTTCTATGAGACGGAAGGCTGCCTCATCTACAACTTGGAATGTCTTGACGTGATGGGCAAGCTGGCGGAACGCCTACCCTGCTGTGTTGATTTGACTGCTACTTCGCCCCCTTACAACATCGGAAAAGAATACGAAGCCAAGCGGCCGGTAGAGGATTACTTGGACTGGTGCGAACGCTGGATCAAGGCTATCCATGCCCTCACGAACCCTGCCGGGGCCTTCTGGCTTAACCTCGGATATTTCGAGTTGCCGGGGAAGGCAAGGGCTATTCCAATCCCTTACCTTCTCTGGAACCGAAGCCCATTCTATCTGGTCCAGGAGGTTGTTTGGAACTACGGGGCAGGGGTAGCGGCGCGCACCATGCTATCCCCACGGAACGAGAAGTTTCTTTGGTATGTGAAGAACCCTGACGCCTACACCTTCAACCTGGATACCATCCGCGACAAGGACGTGAAGTACCCGAACCAGAAGAAACACGGCAAGCTCAAGTGCAATCAGGACGGCAAGAACCCCACGGATGTATGGCAATTCCCGAAGGTCACGTCAGGGGCCAAGAGAAGCTCGAAAGAACGCACCCCCCATCCTGCACAGTTCCCGCTCGCGGTCATCGACCGTATTGTGAAGGGATGCAGCAATACCGGCCAAGTGGTCCTTGACCCCTTCATGGGGTCAGGGACCACGGCCGTAGCCGCCCTGAGCAACGGCCGAGTAGTTCTCGGGTTCGAGATCAACGCGGCTTACTGCGAAATTGCGGCCAGGCGGATTGAGCACCACCTTCGGCAAGAACGTGCTCGGGCGGCACAGCGAGAGCTATTCTGACTCTTCGTCAGCCTGGTTTAGCAACTCGGACAAGTCTTCCTCGTCTCCAGGCTTTTGAACAGGGTAAAGAGTCATGAGTTTATAGGTTCGCACGTCAAGGCTCAAGCTGGCAGCTTGACCGGATTGGGCTACTTGTCCAGCCCAATCCTTGTGGTCGAACCACCCCATGCGAATGAGGTTCACGGGGCCAACAGTATTACTCTTGTGCATGGGGGTGTAGTTGATTGCAAGGAAGTAGCCTGACTTATCCTTCGCCGCTTTGCGTTTTGTAGGCTCCTGGGAAACGCTACGGTTTCCGAAAATCCCTGACGCGGACGAAGATGTTTTTATCTCAACGGAGAATTCTTCCGGTTTCGGGATGTAAACCATATCCTTCTCGTCTTTTGCGAGATCGGGCCTCCATTCGTTGGGGTGGGCTTGCTTCAAGAGATAAGGGATAACCTCGTGAAGCAATGCCCCGAGTATTTGAGGCTTAGGGAACAAATCCACACCAACGCGGATTGACCCACCAATTACGGTTTTTTTGCATATCAAGTCCCATGCCTTGAGTACCGCCTTCACCAACTCATCACTCGTCAGAGGCTTGAGCGGGTGTTTGGTGAGTAACTCCTTCGTGATCGAAGCCCACTGGTCAGGCGGCTTGTTCTCGTAAGGCGATGGCAATGGCATATCCTTCCTCCGCATCTGGTAGCGATGGGCAGGCTGATGCCATCCTTGCCTTATAGCCCCTCCATCAGTTGGGAGATAGATATGCCAAGGGCTTTCGCAATCACTTCGATATTGCGAAGGGAGACGTTACGCTTGCCGCGTTCAATGCTGCTTATGTAAGTCCGGTCTAGCCCGTACTTGGCGGCAAAACCCTCTTGTGAAAGCCCGGTAGGCTTTCGCAAGGCACGCAGACGGTCCCCGAACCGCTTGGCTATATCGTCCTGCTCACTCATTTTGCGGAGGATAGACAGGGGAACCAGGGGAAGTCCACGGACTGCGCATCCACGGACTTTGTATATACGGACTATGAGTCACAAACGGGCGCCGTGGCGCGGCACGCTTGCCGGTCGGGCGCCCGCCGCTTATGCTGCCGTCACGGCTGGCGGCCACGCGCCGGCCACCCACCGCCCGACACCCGAGGGAGTTCCCACCATGAATTACACGTCGCGACGCGCCTCCCTGGCCGCGCTGCTGGCCCTGGCCCTGGGGCTGCCCGCACGCGCGGGCGAGGACGAAACCAAGGCGCTTCAGCTCGTCGACAAGCTCAAGGGCGTCGTCACGCGCGACGCCAAGCAGAAGGGCAACCCGGCCGTCGCCGTCAACCTTGCCGCCCGCGACGTGACCGACGCCGACCTCAAGGAGTTCGCCACCCTCAAGCACCTCCAGGCGCTCGACCTCAGCTTCACGCGCGTCAGCGACGCCGGCCTGAAGGAACTGGCCGCCCTGCCCCAGTTGACGACGCTCAACCTGACCGCCACCCGCGTCACCGACAAGGGCGTCAAGGAGCTGGCCGCGCTGAAGCAGCTCAAGGCGCTTGGGCTCGGCTTCACGGCGATCACGGACGCCGGCGTCAAGGAGCTGGCCGCCCTGAAGCAGCTGGAGAGACTGGACCTGGACAGCGCCCGCGTGACGGCGGCGAGCCTCAAGGAGCTGGCCGGGCTGCCGCAGCTGCTGGCGCTCGGCGTGAGCTTCACCGGCCTGAAGGACGATTCCCTGAAAACGCTGGCGGGCCTGAAGCAGTTGCAGGAACTGGACCTGAGCCGCAATGACGTCGGCGACGCTGGCCTCAAGGACGTGACGGCGCTGGGTGGGCTCCGCAAGCTGAACCTGGCGAGTACGCGGGTCAGCGACGCCGGCATGAAGGACCTGGCCGGTCTGAAACAGCTCCAGGAACTGAACCTCAACCTGACCGCGGTCGGCGACGCGGGACTGAAGGCACTCATCGGGCTGGGTGCGCTGCAGGTGCTGTCGCTGGGGCACACGCAGGTGACGGACGCGGGCGTGCGGCAGCTGGCCGCGCTCAAGCAGTTGCAGAAACTCTACCTCGGCTACACGCGCCTCGGCGACGGCGGCCTGAGCGCGCTCAGCGCGCTGCCGCAATTGCAGGAACTGGTCCTCTTCAGCACGCGCGTGACCGACCCCGCCGTCGCCCAGTTCCAGAAGGCCGTGCCGAAGTGCAAGGTGCTGCGCTGAGCGGACTCGTGTGCCACCGTGGTGAAGACGCCTGTACTGGACGCGGGGTGATCTGACACAAGCCCGACGCGCAAGCGAGGGGGCAGGCCTCCCCTCGCTTGCGCGTCGGGCTTGTATCAGATCACTCCGCGTCGAGAGTAACTCACTCGAAATGCCGGGCGAATTCCTCGCACAGCAGTTCGGCCATGCGCCGGCGGAGGGACAGGAACGCGGTGACCAGGCGCCGCGCCTCCGGCGTGAGGGAGCTGCGCTGTGTGCTGAGGCCGCCGATCACGGCCTCGACCAGGCGCACGCCGAGGGCCTGCTCGGCCTTCTTGATGCGGCCCCAGACGTAGCGGTAGCTCTTGCCCAGGTCGGCCGCCGCCCGCTTCATGGACCGGGCCCGTTCGACCGCCTGGAGGATGTCGCACAGGCCCACGCCGAACTTGTAGCCGTCCTCCGCGTCGAGCCACAGCTTGAGGCGCGGCGTCACGGAGAAGGACTTGCTGCGGGGTCGAACGGGCGGATGGGACATGGAGACAACGACTCCCAGGGAAACGGTTGACAGCGTGACGGCTACACGCCAACGGCTTGACGGGCGCCCCCGCCGCCCGGGGCCTTGGCCCCGTCAGGCCGCGGCCCCTCGCCGCCCTCCTGCCGGTTGATCGGGTAGCCCCCCAACCGGCCGAGAAACGGCAGGGCCAGCATCCAGTGCAGGCGGTCGGCCACGCGCTCGTCGCGGAATTGCTCCAGCCCGACCGTCATGCCCTCGTGGCCCGCGGCCGGCTGCGCCCGGTAGGTGCCCAGCAGGTAGTCCCACCACGGCAGGTTGAAACCGAAGTTGCTGTTCGTCTCGCGCGGCACGACGGAGTGGTGGACGCGGTGCATGTCCGGCGTGACCACCACCAGCCGCAGCGCCCGGTCCAGCCAGGCGGGCAGGCGGACGTTGCCGTGGTTGAACATCGACGTGGCGTTGAGCAGCACCTCGAAGGCCAGCACGGCCACGGCCGGGGCACCCAGCAGGGCCACCGCCCCCATCTTGATCCCGAGCGACAGCAGGATCTCCAGCGGGTGGAAGCGGACGCCCGTGGTGGCGTCGAGGTCCAGGTCGGCGTGGTGGACCATGTGCAGCCGCCACAGGGTCGGGACGGCGTGGAACAGCACGTGTTGCAGGTAGATCACCAGGTCCAGGGCGATCATCGCCAGCACCACGGCCAGCCACTCCGGGAGGGGGACGAGGTGGAGCAGTCCCCAGCCGCGCTCCTCGGTGAGCAGGGCCGTGCCGACCGCCCCCAGGGGGACCAGGCCGCGCACCGCCAAGGTGTCGAGCGCGACCATGCCCAGGTTGCCGCACCAGCGCGGCGGCCGGCCCACCGTCAGTCGGCGGCGCGGGGCCAGCACCTCCCACAGCGCCATCAGGAGCAGCACGCCGCCGAAGCAGGCCAGGCGGATCAGGGACTCGTGGTTGAGGAAATTCATGCTTTCTCCCCGCGTGCCGGGCCTCGGGGAGGCGTCGGGAGACAGCCTTCTGGGTCCGGCAAAGAGGCCTGTTCCAAGGCTACACCGGGGGCGCCGGGAGGGTTACGGCACCTTGCTGATACCCTGCGGCGCGGGGATAAGAGGGGCTTATTGCCTGAACCAGGCAACTCCAGGCGAACGGCCGGCGTCAGCCGGCTGGTCCGGCAACCCCTGCTTGGTGCCGGACCAGCCGGCTGACGAGATCGTCCAGCTTTCAGGTGACGAGTTTTGCTGGGATTACGGCGGCGTCCGCAGCCGCCGTGGCCTTCTTCTCCTCGGCCAGCAGGGTGAGCAGATTATGCACCAACACCATCAGCCCCACCTGGCACTCCGCCCGCT
>JBBRPS010000713.1:0-5236 GCA_038227745.1 Gemmatales bacterium
GGGGGCCGCCGCTGGTGCTGCAGCGGCACGCGGGGGCGGTGGTCGCGCTCGCCTTCTCGCCGGATGGCGTGCTGGTGGCGTCGGGGGGCGCGGACGAGATGGTACGGCTGTGGAACACGCGGACCGGCAGCCAGGAGCGCGAGCTGCGCGGGCACACGAACACCGTACTGGCCGTCGCGTTCAGCCCGGACGGCAAACACCTCGCCTCGGGCAGTTTCGATCGGACGGTGCGCGTCTGGGAGGTGGCGACGGGCGACGGGCAGGTGCTCCGCGGCCACACCGGCTCGACGCACGCCGTTGCGTTCAGCCCCGACGGCCAACAGCTGGCCTCGGGGAGCAGCGACCGGACGGTCCGCCTGTGGAACCCGGCGACGGGCCGCGAGCAGCGGCGGTTGGAGGGCTCGGCGGGGGCAGTGGCGTCGGTCGCGTACCACCCGGGCGGCCGGCGCCTGGCCAGCGTCGGCGAGGACAAGATGGTGCGGCTGTGGGACCTGGTGACGGGGCAGGAGATCCTGGAGTTGGAGGGGGCGACCGGGCCGCTGACCTCGGTGGTATTCAGCCCCGACGGGCGGCGTCTTGCGGCGGCCGGTTACGACACGGCAATCCGCGTCTGGGAGGCGGCGGCCGAGAAGAACCGATCCTGAGTCGGCGGATGGAGGCGTGGCAAGGTTTTCAGGCGGCTTTGGAGTGCGGCGAGCCATCGCCGCTTTATTTTGGATAAAGCCCCGCGCCCACGCGCGGAAAAGAAAGAGAGAAAGCGGCGATGGCTCGCCGCACTCCAAAGCCCGCGGGTTCGCCCTTGAGCCTCGGTGATGCCCCATGCCGAACAAGCACCCACGCCTGCGATTGTGGCCTGAAGAGGAACGGTTCCTTCGTCAGTGGATGTACGACGAGGTGCATTTCAAAGACGGCAGGGGGCCGGCGAAGCAGCTACAGATAGCACACGGCGCCTTCCCGGCACACCTGGCGGAACTGATCGCTGCCTCGATCCCCGACCCCGCGGAACAGCTGGCCGCCGGCCTTATCCCAGGCCCTGCCGAGCCGCTCACCTGGTCCTGGGCGCCGGAGACGCTGCAGGCTCGCCTTGCCGAGGCCCGTGCGGTCCTCGGCGCCCGCCGCCGTTGAGGCCCGCGCGTTTGCGGCCGCGGCGGTGGAAGACTCGCCTCCTGTCCCCCCCGCTCGCCTCGGAGCAGGCCCACCTTGTCCGGCTTCGTCGGCGCCCCCTGGCCGTGGCAGGTATCGTGGAGAACGGCCTGGTACGTCCCCTCGATCCCGCGGTGAAGCTGCCGGAACGCTCGCGGGTCATTATTGTGGCCGCGGAGGCAACCTGACCGGAGGGGTTGCCCGTCGGCGGGGGCGGGGAGCTGAGCCCGGTGTACAATTTGGACGTACAGCCCGGTCGTGTCGGAGAGCAGGGGATCTTGGTACAAAACGCAGCTGCAGGCCCAGTTTGTGCCCCTGAAGGATCGGTGAACTGCGAACCCGTCATCGAGACTGCCACCGCCACGGAGTTCTTGCTGAACAACAAGAAGAAGCCTGAAAACTTTATCTGCGGCGAGTTGGTGAGTGGAGGGGAGTTGTCATTCCTCATCGAGAACCTACCCAAGGATGGAAAGGGATGCCGCGGACGCTGGATGTTTGAAGTGATGATGCAGCACTTCGGTGCAAGCGTCACGGCGATTCAAGGCAACTGGACCTACGGTGACAACCTCGCAACGATCAACAGGTTGACGGCCGGCGGGACGATGACTATCGAGGAGGCAGCCAGGCAAGGCCCAACGGGCAAGTATGCTGCCGCCTGGGGTTTCAACCAGGTTCAGGCTCTACCTCAGACCACCGGAACCCCTGGGCATTACACCCGGGTGTACGCCCTCTTCAAGAAGTAAGGAACTATCAAGAGGCCGAAATGGAAGAACTCAACCCAGTCATTCTTCTGCGTCTTCGGGGCATGGCTCGTAATGGAGACACTCCCTCCCGAATGCTGCGGGAAATCATCGACAGGTTGGCCCCAGCCATACCACACAAAATTACGCTCATCAAGTACATGAGAGCAGCGTTCTGCTTGTCCCTTCAGCAAGCAAGTCCAGTCCCAGGCTGGGCACCGGATGGTTCAGGGGAACTCAACGATTCACGGCTTGATGGTTTCCTTGTGCCTGAAATCATTAAGAACCGCCCGTCCTGGGAGTCGCTGGACATGGCCTCCTCGGCCTGAGGGACAGAGCTGAGGGCAGTTACCAAGGTCCCGCCTGGGGAAATTAGTGGAGCAAGACATGCGCTGGATTGTTTACGCGGTGACCGCGCTCGCGGTTCTCTGCGCTATCGGGCTGGCAACCGCTGTCCTCCGGGGCACCTTGCTGCCTGCTGAAGTGACTGACGTCGCCGACGTTCAAGAGTTGGCCCGGATCAAGATCCCCGCGTCTGCCACGGACCTGCGCTGCGCAACCATGAAGGGGCTCGACCGACTGACCTACGAACGGTTCGAGATCCCCACGGCGGATCTCAAGCGGATCCTGGCGGACATGCCGGCGGACGCCCGGGAAGCGGCGTACTCGGGGTACTCCAATGTGACCTCTCATGCGATGGACGAACCGTGGTGGCAGCCGAACCTTCTCGGCCAGCCGCGGGTGGTTGAGTGGTCCTCGCCGGGGTCCTCTGTGAACCTGATGTTTAGGGGGTCGAACCGGCCGGGCGTGCTGACGGTGTACTTCTTTAACTTCAGCCTGTAGCGCCGTCCCGCCGGCAGAGGGGTTACAGAGGTCGGTCGCGACGCGCTCTCTGGCCGCTCCGAGGCCGGCATCGGCGGCAGCGACTCTGCCAGTTCTTTTCGGACGGCAACATCACAACCCCCAGTTGAACGTCGTGGCCAGGTAGCGCTGGAAGCGCCACCACAGCGTCTGCGACCCCGCCTCGATCTTCACGCGCCCCAGCACCCCGGGCTGCACCAGGCCGTCGATCCGCTGGAACCGCACCGCACTCAGGTAGTGCGGCTGGTACGGCTTCTCCGCCTTCGACACCGGGTCCTGCTGCGTCACCACCTCGCCGCCCGCCCGGCTCGACAGCTGCGGCGGCACGTTCTTCGCGTCCACCTGCGCGATCTCCGTCACCACGCCCGGCCACTGGTGCGACGCCCCGCCATGCACCCGGATCCACGCCCGGCTCCCCGGCGCCACCAACTCGTGGTCCGCCGGCGCCACCAGCAGCACCGCCCGCAGCACGCGCGCATCGCCGACCCGGCACACCTGCGCCCCGTTGTCCAGCCACTTGCCCTTCTCCTCCGGCGGCAGCAGGCCCATCACCTTGCCGTCGCACGGCGCCCGCAGCGTCAGCCGCTCCAGCTGCTCGTGCAGCGTCGCGTGTTCCTGCACCAGCGCCCGCAGCTCGTACTCCGTCTGCTGCAGCGCCGCCGCCGCCTGCGCCGCGGCGCCCGCCTCCGACAGCTGCGCCAGGAACGTCGCCTTCTGCTTCAGCCGCAGCGCCTGGTCCGCCTCGTTGAGGCGCAGCCTGATCTCCAGCTCCGGGTTCCTCAGCACCGCCACGACCTCACCGGCGCGGACGCGCTGGCCGTCGCGCACCGCCACCGTGCGCAGCACGCCGCCCCGCTCCGGGACGATCACGCGCTGCACCTGGTCCGGCTCGACCTGCACCAGCGCCACGCCGCTCACCCGCACGGGGAAGGGCACCAGGGTCACCACCAGGGCGACAGCCGCCAGCAGGGCGAGCGCCAGCCACACGCGCGCGGGTTTCATGTCCGGCAACCTCCCCCGGCGGTGGACCGCGTGCGCCAGGCGGTACAGCGGCCAGCCGAGCATCGCCGCCGCCCCCGCCAGGCCGAGCAGGTAGCCGACCGAGCCGAGCTTGTAAGGGGTCAAATACGTCGAGAGCAGATGAAACACCCAGAACACCACCAGCCAGCGGTAGACGTAGCTCGCCACCGCATAGCACGCGAGAACACCCTGCCGCCCGGCGGCCCGCGCGTCCGGCCCCGCCACGTCGGCGCCCAGCCAGCGCAGCACGCCCGAGCGCACCGTCCGGCTCGCCGTCTCGGACAGGTTCGGGACCTCCAGCCAGTCCGATAGGGCGTAGTAGCCGTCGAAGCGCATCAGCGGGTTGGCGTTGAACAGGACCGTGTTCACGCTGCACACCACCATCAGCGCCAGCGCCAGGTTGTGGGCGAACGTCCCCGGCTCGGTCAGCCACCAGGCGAACGTCGCCACAGCAGCGGCGAGCAGCTCGACGTAGATGCCCGCGGCGCTGACCGCGATCCGCCGCCATTTGCTCGGCAGCGTCCAGCTGTCCGACACGTTGCAGTACAGCGTCGGGAACAGCACGAGCAGCAGCAGGCCGGCCTCGTGGACCTTGCCGCCGAACGCCTTGCAGCACAGGCCGTGGCCCAGCTCGTGCAGCACCTTGACCAGGCCGAGCGCCACCCAGAGGTAGACGAGGTTCTTGAAGCCGAAGAACTCGCGGGCGTCGGGCAGCCGGTTCGTGAAGTCGCCCCAGTGCGTCGCGACCAGCGCCAGCGCCCCCAGCACCAGGCCGGCGCCGAGGAGCAGGAACGGCAGCGTGAAGACGAAGCGCGTACACGGCAGCAGCCGGCCGAGGAAGCGGTCGGGGTTGCACAGTGGGATGCGGAGCGACAGGACGTTGAGCGCTGAGGCCCAGCGCGCCTCGCGCCGCTGTTTCGCCGAGCGCTCGAACAGGGCGCGGGCGGCCTGCGGGGCGTCGCTCTCCGCCAGGCCGCTATTGAGCAACTGCGACGCGAACGACTCCACCTCTTCGAGCGTCAGTCGCTCCGGGCGGTAGCGTTTCTCGTAGGCGGCGCGGATGTCTTCCAGGGAGTGGGCGCCGTCCATGAGGTCGGCGATGAAGCGCTGCTTCTCTTCGAGTCGGTAGTAGCGGAGGCTGACCGGGTCCTTGACGACGTGGCAGGTCCGCCCCTCGTTGTGCTGTTCATTAACGACGAGATTGCGGCGCAGGCGGACGCGGACGCGCTTCCGCCTTTCCAGATCGCCGGGCGCCGCGGGAGTGTGCATGGGTGAGGTCCTGGCCGTCGAGTGTCTTGATCGTGGGCGACTCGCTCCGCGAGTCGCTCGGTGAGATCGTGGGCGAGTCGCTCGGCGAGATCGTGGGCGACTCGCTCCGCGAGTCGCTCGGCGAGATCGTGGGCGACTCGCTCCGCGAGTCGCTCGGCGAGCTGTTGCGGCAGTAAGCCCAAAAACCCAGAGCGACTCGCGGA
>JBBRPS010000714.1:0-5232 GCA_038227745.1 Gemmatales bacterium
ATCTCGACAGCCGTCGTCGTGCTCAAGGGACGGCTAGCAAGTACCTGATGGCTGTCGTTTTCCAGCACCAGCGTGTCGCCGTCGCGGCGCAGCGTCAACCTCACATCCCCTGCGTTCGCAGGCACTTCATAGTGCAACGGTCGCGGAGGCGGTGCGCTCACCCGGATCGACTTGGATCCAGGGCTGACGTCATATCGGCCATCGCCCGAGTAGGTTGCCGTGATGGTGTGCTGGCCACCGGAGAGGTTGCTGACGGTCAGGGAAGTCGCACCGTCCATCAGCGGGATGGAGCCGCCGGAACCGATCGGAGAGCCGTTGTCGGTCAGTTCCACGTTCCCGGTGGGGAAGGGGCCCGCTCCGGTCAGGGAGCCGACATTGATCTGAAACGTGACCTGGTCATCGCCGAACGCGCTATCCGGACCGGTGACGGTCGTCGTGGTGGCCTGGCGGGTGAGGGTGACGATCCCCGACCCGGAGCTGTCGCCGTAGTAGGCGTCGCCCGAGTAGATCGCTGCGATCGTGTGGCGGCCCCCCGCCAGCGCCACGCCGGGAAGCGAGGCCGCCCCGTTCGGGTCGAGCGCAATTGGGCCGCCCGGAAGCGTAGTGCCGTTGTCCGTGACGACAACGGACCCGGTCGCCACCGGCGGATTCTGCCCCCCAAGTAGCGAGAGGACGTGAATCTGGATGTTGATGGAATCGCCGGCGTTCGCGGTGGGGGGGACGCTGACCGACGTCTGGGAAGGCTGGTGCGAAGCCACGGTCACTGTCAGGGAAGTGGTCCCCGACTCGCTGCTGACGAAACCACCTTCCCCGCTGTAGACCGCCTTGACGACGTAGTTGTTGGGGGGCAGGTTAATGGTCCGCGTCAACGTCGCCATGCCGCCGTGCAGGTCGGCGGTGTCCAGGACACCCGGGCCGACGTAGAAGGTGACGTGCCCGGCCGGCGTGCCCCCCGCGCTGGTCACGGTGGCCGTGAGCGTGACGTTCGCGAACTGCTCCACCGTAGTTGGCGTCACGCCGGTTAGCGTCGTGACGGTGGTCGCGCCCGCCGCGATGTCCAGGGTAACGGACGGCGAGTTGCTGGGGTGGAACGAGCCGGTCGGGTTGTAGTAGGCGGTGATGGAATGGGTGGACTGGCCGGCGCGGAAGCTTGCGGTGGTGCTGGCCTGGCCGTTGACCAGCGTCAGGTTGGAGGAGCCGATGTCCCCTTCGGAGGCGCCCCGGAACGTCAACGTGCCGGTGGGCACGCCGGCCCTCGAGTCAGGCGCCGTGACCGTCGCCGTGAACGTCACCGTTTGGCCGTCGGCCGCCGGGTTGGGATCGACGTGGAGCGCAACCGCCGTGTCGAAGTTGGTAGGCGTCGGCAACGTCACCTCGGCCTGCCACAGCCCGTTCTTGCGGGCGCCGGCGCCGTCGGAGTCGACGTCCGCGGTGTAGAAAACCGACGTGCCGTCGGTGACGACCTCCGGGGAGCCGTTGTAGTCTACGCCACCCGGCCCGAGGTTGGTGTCCGCGATCATGAACGTGCCGGCGGCCGTGCCGTCACTCTGCCAGGGCTCCAGGCCGTGGACGCCATCGGTGGCGAAGAAGAAGAGCGTGCCGCGGAAGTTGAGGAAGCTGGTCCGGTCGATATTATTTCCGACGTCGAAGGACGAGCCATTGGGGTTGATCTTTGTCACGAGGTGGAGAGCCGGATCCTGGTTGGCGGGGTCGGCGACGTACAGCTGATAGCCGTCCGTGGTGTTGGCTTTGGCCCTGAGAAAAAGTTTGTCGCCCACGAAGGTCATGTCAGTCGGCGACGCATCGCCGTCGGGGTTGATGTTGGTGGATAACAACCCAAGGGGGGTCAGCGCCCACAATTCTCTATGGCCGGTGGCGGCGGCGGTGGCGGCAGCGAATACCAGCCCCCCGGAGCCGTCGGCGTACGTGTGAGCGACCAACTCGCCCGGCGCGGAATTGTCGGGCAGCGTGTTGGCGGCGCCGGGGAACAGGTCGTTGACCTTGCCCGTGTGGTCGGCGGTGCCGTCGGTATAGTACAGCGTCTGCGTGGAATTTGCGTCGGCGGCGACGAAGTACACATACGCGGGTCCGCCTCTGAACTGCTGCGGCGTGAACAGGCCGGGGAAGGAGGATGACGGCCCCGCGAGGAGGTCCACGACCATCGCGGCCGTCGTCCCGTCGCTGGTCCAGAGTTCCGTGCCGGCCACGCCATCGTTGGCGCTAAAGAAGAGCTTACCGTAGGCAGCGGTCAAGCCCGTGGGATTTTCATGAGGGAAGCCCTGCGGGGCGGTGTTGAGGCCGAAGTGCGTAACCACGGTGGTATTGGTGCCGTTGTACTGGTACAGGGCCGTGCCCTCGGCGTCCTGGCCGACGAAGTACAGATTGCCATTCATGACGGTCAACTGTTCGGGCAACAGGCCCAGGGGCGCTGCGGTGTTCAGGTGAGTGACCTGGTTGGCACGACCCGACGTGGGGTCAACCGTCCACAGTTGGGTGCCGCCGGTGGTGCCATCGCTGTCCGTGAAATAGAAGGCACCGTTGTAAACCACCGAGTGGAATTTCCGCGTGTCCGAGGAAAGACTTTTGACCTGGACGACGTTGTGGCCGTTGCTGCTCACCGCGTACAGGAACTCGGTGCCTTGGACATTGGCCTCCATGAAGATGGTGCCATCCGGCCCGCCGGCGAAGAGCAGGTTCGTGGGGGAGGGGTTGTTGCGGTCCAGGCCGACGACGGGGGCGGCCGTCGAGGGGAGGGCCCGATCCTCCAGCCGTTCGAGGCAGGGCTTGCAGTGGCGGGCGCGCCGGCGGGGAGCGGCGGGGCGGCGCGGGGAAAACAGGTTCCAGGTCATGTGCGGACTCCTCAGTTGGGAAGGGGCTGCCGTGGCAGCACCCGTTGGGGGCGGAGGTCCCGTCTTCACGGCGCCGGCGGCCCGGGGCGGTGAAGATTCCGCCCCGGGCGCCGGAACGCCCGGAACCTGCTGCCGTCGGAACGGCCATCATATCACAAGCGGGAACCGAGCGCCTCTTAGGACAAAAATTCCGGAATTGACGGCCGGCGGGGATTGCCGGTGTCGCCCGGCCCGCGCATGTGGTACCATGAACGAGGTGTTTTTCGTGAATACATCTCTCCCATGGGCGAAAGAGGGGGGGCGATGGCGGAGCCGTCCGGGCAGACCGGCCGCTTGCAGCAGTGCCTCGACCGCCTCCGCGCGGGCGACGATACGGCCCGGGCGGACCTGGTGCGGCATGCGTGCGCGCAGCTCACCCGGCTCACCCGCAAGATGCTGCGCGACTACCCCGGCGTGCAGCGCTGGGAGCAGACCGACGACGTGCTCCAGAACGCGCTGCTGCGCCTGTGGAAGGCCCTCGCGGAAGTCACGCCCGGGTCGCTCGCCGACTTCTTCGGCCTGGCCGCCCTGCAAGTCCGCCGCGAGCTGATCGACCTGGCCCGGGAACTCTACGGGCCGCAGGGCCACGGGGCACGCCACGCCTCGCACGGGGGCGAATCCGGCGCGGGGCCCACGCCCGCCCCGCTCGAGCCGAGCGACACCACGCACGACCCGGCGCGCCTGGCCGCCTGGACCGAGTTCCACCAGCGGGTCGAGGCGCTGCCGGAGGAGGACCGCGCGGTCTTCGACCTGCTGTGGTACCAGGAGCTGACGCAGGCCGAGGCGGCGGCGGTGCTCGACATCTCCGAGCGGACCTTGCGGCGGCGCTGGCGGCTGGCCCGGGTCAAGGTTTACGCGGCGCTCAACGGCGGCCCGCCGGGAGCAGAGGCCCGGCACGACAGGGGGGACGAAGATGGGGCCCGATAGCCGCCTGGATGAGCTGCTCTCACGCTGGGAAGAGTTGCGGGGGCGGGGCCAACCGGTCAGCGCCGAGGACCTGTGCCGCGACTGCCCGGAACTGCTGGAGGCGGTCCGCTGGCACGTGCAAGCCCTGGAGTCGGGAGGCCCGCCCACCACGGACATGGCACCGAAGGCGTCCGGCCCCGCCCGGCCCACCGTCGCGATCCCCGGCTACGAGGTGCTGGAGGAGCTGGGCCACGGCGGCATGGGCGTCGTCTACAAGGCGCGGCAGGTCAAGGCCAACCGGCTCGTCGCCCTCAAGATGATCCTGACCAGCCGGCACGCCTCCGTCGCGCAGCGCGTGCGCTTCCAGATCGAGGCGGAGGCGATCGCCCGGCTGCAGCACCCGAACATCGTGCAGCTCTACGAGGTCGGGGAGTGTGACGGCCTGCCGTTTTTCTCGCTGGAGTTCTGCGCCGGCGGCAGCCTCGCCCAACAGCTCAAGGGGTCGCCGTTGTCTGGCCGCGAGGCGGCGCAGTTGGTCGAGGTGCTGGCGCGCGCCATGCACTACGCCCACTTGCGCGGCGTCCTGCACCGCGACCTGAAGCCTGCCAACATCCTTCTTGAAGCCCACGGGTTGCCACCCGTGGGCTTTGGAACCCCCAAGATCGGCGACTTCGGCCTCGCCAAGCAGCTGGGCGCCGGCAGCGACGTGAGCCAGTCCGGGACGGTCCTGGGGACGCCGAGCTACATGGCCCCCGAGCAGGCTGCGGGGCGGGGGCGCGAGGTCGGCCCGGCGGCCGACGTGTACGCCCTGGGGGTCATCCTCTACGAGCTGCTGACGGGGCGCACGCCGTTCCGGGGGGCGACGCCGCTGGAGACCCTGCACGAGGTGTTGACGGCCGAGCCGGCCCCGCCGTCGCGGCTGCGCGGCGGCGTGCCCTGCGACCTCGAGACGGTCTGCCTCAAGTGCCTGCGCAAGGACCCGGGGCACCGCTACCCCTCCGCCGAGGAACTGGCCGAGGACCTGCGCCGCTTCCTTGCCGGCGAGCCGATCCGGGCGCGCCAGGTCGGCGCCGCCGAGCGGGCCGTGAAATGGGCGCGCCGCAACCCCCTGGCCGCCGGCCTGTCCGCCGCCGTCGTCGTGGTCGCCGCCGTCGGCTTCGGCCTGGTGACCTGGATGTGGCGTGAGGCGGTCGCCAGCGCGGCGGAGGCGACCCGGGCGAAAGACCGCGCCGTCGCCGCCCTCACTGCCGAGGCCCATGCGAAGCGGAAAGAGGCCGAGCATCGCGCCGACGCCGAGCGCAGGCGCACCCTCGCCCTCCGGCTCGTGGACATGACGCGGCGTATCGTCGATGTGTCCAGCGTCGAGGTGAGCCGCAGCCCCGCACTCAAGGCCGCCGGACTGGCGCCGCTGCGCCAGGCGCTGTTACAAATGCCGGTC
>JBBRPS010000715.1:0-5228 GCA_038227745.1 Gemmatales bacterium
GCTACACAGTGTACGATGGTGATGAAGCGAGCCGCGTCCCGCGAGGGGCGTTTGAATAGGCTTGAGCCGTATGCGTCGAAACGGCGCCCGTACGGTTCTTAGGGGAGGGGGCGGCGGCAACGCTACCCCCTTACCCGACCGTAGGAGGCTTACACATGCGACTTTGCTCCGGCAGCATCGCCATCATGCTCGCCGCACTCGTCTGCGTGAGTTGTGGGAAGACAGACAAGCCCGCCGATGCCGGAGCGGGGCCGAAGCGGAGTGACCGGGCGGAACCGCGCATAAGCGACTTGAAGGTACTTTCGTCCCAGGCCGACCCCCCGACGATGTCGTTTTCGCTGCGCGTCGAGTTGGGCAAGGGTAACGTCTCGCCCGAGAACTGCGTGTGGGTGGTCCTGGCCGACCCGTCCGTTGTCGAGCAACTGGCCAAGTTGTCGGAAAACAAGCCGACGAAGGAGCGGGTCCTCAGCGCATCTGCACCCGGCTGGGCGGCCGAGTCATGCACGATGAAGGCGGACGGCGACATCTGGACCGGGCAGGTAAAGTTCAAGGACATGCGGGTTGGGGAAAGGCCATTACCGCTGTCCGTGTACATGCTCGACGACGACGGGAAGCTGAGTAACCGGTTGAACCACCTGATGGACTTCAGGGCCGGCCAGTTGCGCGGGGCCGCGTCGAAGGAGGATTCGCTGTTAATCCTCCAGTCCCTGACGAAGGCGAAGGTGAATGACCAGTTCGACGGCGACGTGGAAGTTACGGACGTGAAGGACGAGGAGACGACTTGGCTGGTTCAGGTCCAGGCGCGGCGTGGACAGGGTCCGACACGGACCTACCGCGTGACGAAAAAGTCCGGCGAGGTTCAGGAGCAGAAGTAGCCCCATCGACCGGGCAGTGCCAGGCGATAGATGCCGCAGGTCGGCCCACACAGAGCCAAGTTGGTGGTGCCGGTGTCAAAGCACAAGAAACGCGCCGAGCCGGGTGCCACCTGCCCGCGGCGGCACTCCGCGAGTTAGTGGGTGCGTCATTCGCCGAATACACTCCGGTGGGTGAGCCGCTCGTGCTTCCAAAACCCGCCGAACCAGGCGCTGCACCTGACCGGGGCCGCCCTACTGGTTTCGCGCGGCATCACGGTGTTGCAGGCGGCCCCGGCAGGTGAGCTGGGTCGTTAGGCGGCACGTCATGGAAAACCGGAAGGAACCATCGCCCGTCGAGCGGATCCTTGTTCCGATCGGCGCCATCTTGGGCTTGGCTGCTGCGTGCGTTGCAATCTTCGTAGTCCCGATCACAGGCATACTGCCGGGGGCTCTGGTTGGAATGGGCGGACCCGTTTTGGGCATCGCGATCGCGCGGGGGATCGCAGCGTTGGTCACGAGGAGTCAGCGGTAATGGGTCGCCTAACAAAACGCTGCACCTGACACCGCCGGCATTCTGTCTACCCGTGGTATTCTGGCTCACCAGTCGCCGCTGCTGAGCTTTATCGTTAGGCGGCGCGGCCGATCGCTGGTATAATCGCGGCAGGAGGAACCCATGACATCGACCACGTCCGTTGTCCACAGCGATCCCGACATACTGGGCGGCGCGCCCGTCTTCACCGGCACCCGTGTTCCCGTCCGGGCGCTCATCGACTACCTGGGCGGCGGGCAACCGCTGGCCGAGTTCCTGGAGGACTTCCCGACGGTCAGCCGCGAGCAGGCAGTGGCGGCCCTCCGACTGGCAGTTCAAGCCCTGGTGACTGATGCGCGTCCTGCTTGACGAGTGCGCGCCCAAGCGGCTGGGTCGGGAGTTGGTCGGCCACGCTGTCCGCACGGTGCCCCAGGAGGGGTGGTCGGGCAAGAAGAACGGGGAGTTGCTCGGCCTGATGGCGACCGCGGGGTTCGAGGTGCTGCTGACCGTGGACCAGGGCATCCAGCACCAACAGAACCTGCAAGCCGCCGGGGTGGCGGTTGTCGTGATGGTCGGGGCGAGCAACCAGCTCTCGGACTTGGTGCCGCTTGTGCCGGGCGTACTGACGGCCTTGGGCACAGTGCAACCCGGCGATGTGGTCGAGATTCGTGCCTAACCAAACGCTGCACCTGACCGGCGGGGCATGTAGGCTTTCTGGAGTTCATAACTCTCCGCGCCCCGCCGGCAGGTGAGCGGGGTCGTTCGCGCGAGGTTGCTGGCACCTTTCGCCCCTCTCAGGGACGGACATGAACGATCACCCGAACAAGCATATTCGGGATGCTGTGGATTTCGCAGTTTCAAGAGGTTGGCAGCTGGTAAAATCGGGACCGCGTGCGCATGCTTGGGGACGGTTGTACTGCCCGGCTCAAACCCGGGGAGGCTGTATCATCACCGTTTACAGCACACCGCGCGTGCCCGAAAACCATGCCCGCTACATCCGACGTCTCGTGGAAGCCTGTCCGCACTGAGCCCGTGATGGTCTCGAGGAGCCACGCACATGAAGACTTACGAATTCGACATCTTCTTGAAGGGGGTTTCAGAGGTCACTGACGATCAGGCCGACGTCCTGTTCGCGCAGGGTTGCGCGGATGGTACGCCCGCTTGCTGCAATGGCATGGCCTGGATTCATTTCGACCGCGAAGCACCCTCGCTGGAAGCGGCGATTCACTCGGCCGTCATACAGGTTCGCTCGGCCGGGTTTACGGTATCCAAAGTCGAACTGGACGTGAATGCGACGGCATGCCTGGGGGCATCGACGTAAGAACCGGGTGGGGAGTTGATTCCGGAGAGCACTTATCGCCGAACCAACGGATGCAGTTGACCGGGCCGGCATTTCGGCTTTCCGTGGTACGAAGCCTTTGCAGCCGGCCCGGCAACTGATCCTTGCCGTTAGGCGAACCGCCGCCGAGGTTTTGAGGGGGTTGCGGCGTTGGAAAATGCCGAGAAAAGGGGACGCATCTATTTTTCACGGACCACGCGGAAGCAAATAATAGATGCGTCCCCTTTTCGGTCCAATGGCAGCGGTCCCTTTTGCGGAGCTTACCATGCCATTACTTGATCACTTTCACCCGCCGCTCAGCCGAACCCATCCGTGGCGCGGGTTCCACGGAGCTTGGGCTGCGGCTATGGCCCGCCTGCTCAACGGGGGGGTACTGCCGACCGGTTTCTACGCGGTCCCGTTCCTCGATCGCGATGGTCCCGTCGAGATCGACGTGGCGACCCTGGGGGAGTTCGAGCCCGCCGTGTCCGCGGGGGTAGCGGTGGCTGCTCCGCCCTGGACACCGCCCGCTCCCGGTTTGGCGGTAGCGGTCGAGTGGCCGAGCACCGACGATGTCCGCGTGGAAGTGCTCACCGACGACGGAGATCCTCGCTTGGTGGCGGCGGTCGAACTGGTCAGCCCGCGAAACAAGGACAGGCTCAGGGCGCGCGAGGCGTTCGCGGCCAAATGCGCTGACCACTTGCGACGCGGGTGCGGCTTGGTTATCGTAGACGTCGTGACGACCCGCCGAGCGGACCTGCACGCCGCCCTCCTCGCCGCCCTTGGAGTGACCGAGAACACGGCCGGGGTGGGCGGATTATCCGCTGTGTCGTACCGGTCGGTGGGGCGCGACGACGAGGGCCAATTGTTGGCCTGGCTGGCTGACCTGGAAATCGGGCGATCGCTGCCGACCCTTCCACTGTGGCTCGGCGAAGAATTGACGGTGCCATTGGACTTGGAGGTGAGCCACGCGGCGGCGTGTCTGGATCTGCGGATCCAGCAGGCGGGTTAGCGCGACAACCGAGAAAAGAACCGAGAAAAGGGGACGCATCTATTTTTCACGGACCACGCGGAAACAAATAATAGGGAAGAGGTATAATCACTTGTCAGGAGATCGCCATGAGTCAGCAGATCGGATTTGCCGATGCCCTTGAGGCCGCCGAACAACTCGATGTGGACGCCCAGGCCGAATTGGTAGCGGTTTTGAGCCGCCGCCTGGCCGAGCGCGGGCGCGAGCGTGTGGCAGCCGTGGTGGCCCAAGCCAGGCGGGAGTTCGCTGCCGGGCAGTGCCAACCCATGACGGCGGCGGAGTTGGTCCGTGAGGCGCAATCATGAGGCGCACGCTGTTATGCTCGCCAGCGTTCGCGCGGGATCTGCGGAGTTGGCTGAAGTCACACCCAAGTGCGGCGGCGACCATTGAGGCAGCGCTGGAGCAGTTGTCGGCTGACGCGACGCACCCATCGCTGCGGACGCACAAGTTGCGTGGGCCTTTGGCGGGTTGCTGGGCCTGTAGCGTGGGCTACGATTTGCGGGTGGTATTCGAGTACGCGCAACACGAGGGTGCCGAGGCAATCCTGTTGCTGGCTTTGGGTACGCACGATCAAGTCTATTGAGGCCGGGATCGAAAAGGGGACGCATCTATTTTGCTCGGACGAGGTGGAGGCTTAATAATAGATGCGTCCCGTTTCGGTTCTCCTTTTCGGTCTGAGCCAAGTGATCCCCCTCGGGTATCATTGCTAGAATATCTGTAGAGTTGTTGGCGAGGGCAGGGTCCAGAAACCCCAAGAGGAGGTAGTCCGGTGGCGACTCTAACGGATCGGATCACTGTTGATCCCAAGCAGTGCGGCGGGCGTCCTTGTGTCCGGGGCATGCGCATCCGCGTCAGCGACGTTCTTGACCTGTTGGCGAATGGCCTCAGCACTGAGCAGATTGTCGCGGAACTCCCGGACCTGGAGCCGGCGGACGTCCAGGCTTGCTTGCGCTTCGCCAGCCAGCAGGTTGCTCATCCGGTGTCGGTACCATGATCATCTGGTTGGATGCCCAGTTGCCTCCATCAGTGGCCGTGTGGATCACGGCGACGTTCGGAGTCGAGGCGAGAGCGGTTCGCGATCTTGGCCTGCGCGATGCCCAGGATGCGCCGATCTTCGAGGCAGCTCGCGCCGCCGGAGCGGTGGTGATGACCAAGGACAAGGACTTCGTCGAGATGCTGCAACGGCTTGGGCCGCCGCCGAAAGTGTTGTGGGTGACCTGCGGGAATACTTCCAACGCCCGCCTTCGCGAGATCTTGAGCAGTGCCTTACCCACAGCGGTGGCGCGGCTGGAGAGCGGGGATAACTTGATCGAGATCACGGATGGGCCGTAACACTACCGATCTGAGGTCGGAGGTGAATGGCACTGTCATGTGTAACCCATTATATGCATAGGGTTTGCAACATGCCACGCGCCAAGCCAACGCGCTCCGGGCCTGGCAGTCTGCCGCTTCCTGCGCGGGCCGGCCGCAGCCCCTGCGTGCGCCACGCCGGCACCC
>JBBRPS010000716.1:0-5219 GCA_038227745.1 Gemmatales bacterium
GTTTTTCAGCTGCAGGCGGGCCATGTCGTCGGCGTTCATCAGGAGGGTGCTCGTCTCCTCGAGGTAGGCCGGCGTGAACTTGCCCTCGTTGAGGGCGGTGCCCTGGCGGCTGGTGCGCCCGGGGATCAGGATGAACACTTGCGGTTTCGCCATGACACCAGTATAGCCGAGGGGCGGCGGGGGGGCATAGGGGCGAGGCTGTGGTGGGGGTATGGTAGCCCGTCGCGGCGGTAGAACCCCACCTCATGCGGGCGACTGGCGGACGCGGAGTTGCTCCGCCAGCCAGGTCTGCTCGTCGGCGGCGAGCGGGTGCGACAGCGGCTCACCGTAATCGATGTCCTGAGCGTAGCGCGAGCCGGTATAGACGGCTTCGATCAACGGCTGCAGGTTGCGGGACAGGTTTCGGCTCGAAAAACCTACATGCGCCTTTTTCGGTCCCTTGGTTGGACCACCCGGGACTTACCATTGCGTTTCCCGCTTTTCTGCTGAAGCAGCTTTCGGGCGTCTTCCCGGATTGCCTCGTAATACGCATTCAGGGCAGGATCAGAGGCGATCTCGGGGTGAGCCTCTCGCCATTCATCGATATTCTTGATGATCTCTTCCGGGGGTAAGGCGACTATCCCCTTGATCTCGGGGTTCTTGAGGCCACGGTGGATTTGCGGCAAGCAGGGTACTATTTTGTTGCGTGCCATAGCCCCTTGTCCCTCCAGAATTTCAAGCAGTCCTTGAGCTTCTTCGTCAGCAGGGCGCTGGCCCGGAGCCCGAGGAGTGCCGCGCCGAAATCCGCCCAGCCTTCGGAAGGGCTGCTCGCCGCATTTTGACCGAGTTGCCCCTTTCCCATTTCCTTCTTCCACACCTCTCGCCACTTCTTCGAGCCGCTGAACGTGTCCTTCGGCCCGTCGATGCCGTGTGCGAACTCGTGGGCATAGAGGATTGCCAGCCGGCCGGTCTTACTTTCCGTGCCGTCCAGGTGCAGGGAGGAATCGTTCGGGTCGTAAAAGGCAGCGGCAGGTTCACCGGCCGCTACGCTGACATCACCCTGACTCTTGTAAAAGTGGTATCCCTTGACTCCCTTGTCGAAGTGCCGCATCGCCTTGGGGGTCATCCGCCCGAAGACCTCCTTCGCAGCGGCGTAGTAACCCTTCCGTTGAGCGGCGATGAAGGCGGTATCCGCATCGAGAATAGCCTTGATCTGGGCCAGGTGTCTGTTGATCCGGTCTTCGTGGCTTTCACCGCCGGCGCCTCCCGAGCCGCCTGAGTTGCCCGAATCGCCTCCACCCCCAATTGTAGCGCCCGGGGATGGTTTCAGTCCAGCGGGTTTCTTGCCCGGTTCGTCGGCCGGTTTCTTGCCGGGCTTCACCGGTTCGGGCTTCACTCACTCACTCCCTGTTACTTCACAAACCCTTACGGTGTGGGCTCCCCAGCCAGTCCAGGCCGGCATTTCGCCGCGCCCTGCCCTTGACGCCTCCGCGCGCCCCCTTATCATAACAATTTCCCCAAGACGTGCCCGGGCAGGATGGGAGAGCAATGTCCACGTTCATGGCCAAAACCGGCGAGGTCGTGCAGCGCTGGTTCGTGATCGACGCCACCGACCAGGTCGTCGGCCGGCTCGCGGTGCAGATCGCCAACATCCTTCGGGGCAAGCACCGCCCCGAGTACACGCCGCACACCGACACCGGCGAGTTTGTCATCGTCATCAACGCCGCCCTCGTCAAGTTCACCGGCAAGAAGTGGGACCAGAAGACTTACCAGGCCTACTCCCACTACCCCGGCGGCCTCAAGATCACGTCCGCCCGAGACCTGCGCGACCGGCACCCCGAGCGCATCCTTGAGAACGCCGTCCGCCGCATGGTGCCGCGCAATCCCCTCGGCCGCCAGCAGATGACCAAGTTGAAGATCTACGCTGGCCCGCAGCACCCGCACCAGGCGCAGCAACCGCTGCCGATCGACCAGATCAATACCGTGAAATCGTGAGAGGGAGAGTGTCCGTGGCGGAATCCACCAGCAAGAAGCAGGCGTACGCCGGCACCGGCCGGCGCAAGACCTCGGTTGCCCGCGTCCGCCTGTACGAGGGCGGCGGCCAGATCAAGATCAACGGCCGCGAGCTGACCGACTACTTCACCGAGGACAAGGACCGCAACGCCGTCCTCGCCCCGCTCGATCTGACCGAGATGCGCAACCGCCTCGACGTGTTCATCAACGTCCAGGGCGGCGGCATCTCCGGACAGGGCGGCGCCATCTGCCAGGGCATCGCCCGCGCCCTGAAGCTCATGTTCGGCGGCCAGGCCCCGCCCGAGGAGGCCGCCACCGACGGCGAGGCGTCCGGCGGCGGCCTGGCCAAGAAGCTGCGCGACTCCGGCTACCTTACCCGCGACGGCCGTATGAAGGAGCGCAAGAAGTACGGCCGCAAGGGCGCCCGCAAGTCGTTCCAGTTCTCCAAGCGCTAACGCCTGTCTACGATCCCGGCGGGCGCGGGGCCTCGGCCCCGCGCCCGCCGCGCTTTTCGCCGCCCCCTCCCCAGCGCTCGATCCGCGTCACCAGTCCCGCCAGCCGCCCCGCGACCGCCGTCCGGTCCTCGAAGTCCCGGCCGGCGAGGTACAGCCATCGCAGCCAGTTCGCCGCGCCGAGGAGCGTGCCCGTCTCGTCGAGGAGGCGGACCAGCGCTCGCTCCATCTCCCCGAGCGGCTTCAGCCTTGCATAGGCGTCGAGGGCGGCCTCCGTCCGCGCGCGGTCGTCGGGGACGAGGCTCCCCAGAAGACGGGCGAGGTCGGCCGCGACATGATCGTCTTTAACGCTCCCGTAATCTACCAAACCCGTCACGGCGTCCCCTCGGAAGAGGACGTGAGCGTGCCACACGTCACAGAGGCACGGTTGGACCGGCAGCGGGATGGCGGCCCAGGCGGTGAGCCGCTCGCGGAGGTGCGGCAGGTGGCCTCGGAATAAGTGCCAGGCGCGCTCGGCCCAGGGCTGAAGCGGATCAGTCGGGTTCGGGAACGAGGGACGCCAATCGGACGCAATCAGGCGCTCCCATTCGCCGACACGTTCCAGCCGGCGGAGGACAGCGGGGCACGGACCCGGCGGGCAGGGCGTTTTCGACCAGGCGAGGTGCAGCCGTGCCAGGGCGGTGCAGATCGCTTCCAGCCGCTGGGGCGTCGGGTTCTCGTGGAAGTCGGCCTTGCCGGGCAGCCACGCTGTCAGTTCCCACAAACGGCCGGCGACCTTCGTCCAGGTGGTGCCCTCACGGGTGCGGAGAACGGCGGGCACGAACTGCAACCCTGCGGCGCGGGCCGTCTCCATGAGACCGTGGACGGCTTCAAGCCGTTCCGGCGGCGGACCGCGTTCCGGCCAGGCACGCAGGCACATCCTGCCCGTCAGGTCCGTGACCTGCCAGAGGGACGCGCCGCTGAAGCCGCCGTGGTTACCGAGCGGCACGACCTGTGGCGGGCGCAGGAAAGGGTAACAGTGCAAGACCGCGTGTGCGACGTCGAGGGACATACGTCAAGAAGGGTGGAGTGAGCGCGAAACGGCAAGCCGGCTCCGAAGCCCCTCGCGCCCGGTTCAGTTCGAGGCGGTGCGCGTCGCGGCCGCCTGCCGCGTCGCCTCCACCAGCCACCGCGCCCCGGGGCCGAAGCTGAAGCCGATGGTCAGCACCACGCAGATCCACAGCGTCGCCAGCGCCGCCCAGGCGCCGCGCTTCTCCAGCGGCCGGACGGGCGTGCGCAGGTACATCACCGCGACGATCCGCAGGTAATACCAGCCACCGATGGCCGCGTTGATCGCGACCAGCAGGGCCAGCACGCGGAACAGCGTGGGGTCGTACGCCGCCGGCACCGTCATCGCCCCGAAGAACACCATCAGCTTGCCCGTGAAGCCCGCCGTCAGCGGGATACCGATCAGGCTGAACAGGAACACGACCATCATCAGCGCCACGCCGGGGTGGCTCTTGCTCAGGCCCGACAGGTCGTCCACCGTCTCGACCGGCCGCTGCGGCGAATCGAGATACGCAATGACGGCAAAGGCGCCGATGGTCATGGCCCCGTAGGCAACGAGGTAGAACAGCAGCACCTCGATGCCGCCGACCTCGGTCCCGGGGCCGTCGCGGCCGCGCAGGTAGGGGGCCACCGCCAGCGCGACGAGCATGTAGCCGGCGTGCGCCACGCTGGAGTAGGCGAGCAGCCGCTTCAGGTTGTCCTGCAGCAGGGCCAGCACGTTGCCCAGGAACATCGTCACCGCGGCCAGGAACCACAGCAGGATCGGCACCTGGTTCGACAGCGCGGTGCCGGCCATGTGCAGGTCGGGGCCGCCCGGCGACTCGAACGCGGGCAGTACGAAGCCGAGGACGCGCACCAGGGCCGCGAAGCCCGCCACCTTGGGCACGAACGCCAGCAGCGCCGCCATCGGCGTCGCCGTCCCCTCGTACACGTCCGGCGCGTAGAAGTGGAACGGCACCGCGGTGATGCGGAAGCCCAGTCCGGCCACGACGAGGATCACCGCCACCTGCGCCACGCCCGGCAGGTCGCCGCCGCCGGTGTGCTGCACCGTGTCGAACAGCGCCGGCAGGTTCGTCGTGCCCGCCAGGCCGTACAGGTAGCTGAAGCCGAACAGCAGCAGCGCCGACGAGAAGATGCTCAGCAGGAAATACTTGAGCGCCGCCTCCTGCGCCGCGCTGTCGTGCCGCGGCAGGTAGAGCATGACGTAGGTCGGCATACTGATCAGCTCCAGGGCCAGGAACAGCGTGATGAGGTCGTTGGCCGCCCCGGTCAGGCACACGCCCGCGATGATGATGAGCAGGCAGGCGTGCCAGTCGGCCGCCTGGCGGTCGGGCAGCTCGTCCCAGCTGAACAGCACCAGCACCAGGCCGGCGGCGAGGGCGATCGCCTTGACGAGCAGCGCCAGCGAGTCGCTCACGACCGGGCCGGCGAAGACGCCCGCCCGCGTCACTTCCGGATTCGGGTAGGCGGCGTCCCAGGTCAGCCCCAGCGCCACGGCCGCGCCGCCCAGGCCCGCCAGCGCCAGCCCGCCGAACAGGTGGCGGTTGGCGCGGAACGTGCCCGCCAGGAAGATGACACAGGCAGCCACGCCCAGCACTATTTCCGGGATGACGAAGCGGTAGGTGCCCACGAGGGCGGCGATGATGTTCTGCTCGTCACTCACCGTCTTGCCTCCTGAGCCGCCGGGGGCAGACCCACGGGGCGCGGCCCGTGGGCTTGACTGCCGGA
>JBBRPS010000717.1:0-5210 GCA_038227745.1 Gemmatales bacterium
CGACGCGCCAGCGAGGGACCCCTCGCTGGCGCGTCGGGCTTGTATCCCCCGCCTCGCCGCGGACACAAGCCCGACGCGCCAGCGAGGGGTCGGGCTGCCCCTCGCTGGCGCGTCGGGCTTGTATCCCCTCTCCTGCGTTGAGGAGAACAAGAGGTTCCCATGCCATCGTCTCCCCTCGCCGGCGCGCCCGCCCCACACAGCCAACCGCTGCTATTCCAGTGGCTGCGCCTGCGACTGCTGCGCAACAGTTTCCGCGTCGCGATGCAGCAGTCCTTCGTCCGCCTGCTCACCATCCTCCTCTGCAGCGCCCTCATCTGGGGCGCCCTGTTCACGCTGAGCTTCCTCGGCTTCCACGAACTGAAGACGCGCTGGCGCCTGCCGCTCGACGGCCAGATCGTCGGCGTGCTGTTCGACGTGATGTTCATCGTCCTGACCGGCCTGCTGCTGTTCTCGACCGGCCTGATCCTCTACAGCAGCCTCTTCTCCTCTCCGGAAACGGCGTATCTGCTCAGCACGCCGGCCGCCGCCGACCAGGTGTTCGCCTACAAGTACCAGGGGGCCGTCGCCTTCAGCAGCTGGGCCTTCATCCTCCTGGGCAGCCCGATCCTGCTGGCCTACGGCCTGCTCGTCGGCGACGGCGCGCCGTGGTACTTCTACGTCGTCCTGCCCGTGTTCTTCCTCGGCTTCGTGCTGCTGCCCGGCTCGCTCGGCGCCCTCGTCTGCCTGCTGCTGGTCAACTACCTGCCGCGGCGGCGCCAGCAGGTCTTCTGGCTGCTGTCCGTCGGGGCCGTGGCGGCCGTGGGGCTGTGGATCTACGCGCGGATGGTCCCGGCGGTGCAGGACGCCTTCGGCTCGCGTGACTGGCTCAACCGCCTGCTCGGCGAGTTCTCGCTGCTGCGCGGGCCGGTGGTGCCGGCGCACTGGATCGGCCAGGGGTTGCAGGCCGCGGCGCTCGGCGAGGTGGGCGACATGCTCTATTACCTCACCCTGGTGTGCGGCAACGGCCTGTTCCTGTACGTACTGACGGCGTGGGCGGCGGCGCGGCTGTACCGGCACGGCTACAACCGCGTGGCGACCGGCGGCAGTCTGCGGCGGCGCTACGGCGGCGCCTGGATGGACCGGGGCCTGAGCCGGCTGCTTGGCTTCCTCGACCCGCAGACGCGCCTGCTGATCGTCAAGGACTTCCGCACCTTCCGCCGCGATCCCGCCCAGTGGGCGCAGATCCTCATCTTCGTCGCCCTCGCCGTGCTCTACTTCAGCAACGTCCGCCACTTCTATACGCAGGAGGTCGGCCGCGGCTTCCAGAACGGCATCAGCCTGCTCAACCTCTGTGCCGTCTCGTTCCTGATGTGCGCCTACACGGGCCGCTTCATCTACCCGCTGCTCAGCCTGGAGGGCCGCAAGTTCTGGATCCTCGGCCTGCTGCCGTTGCAGCGCGACCGGCTGCTGTGGGGCAAGTTCGCCTTCTCCGCGACGGGGTGCCTGCTGATCGCGGAGTTCCTGGTGGTCTTCAGCGACGTGATGCTCAGCCTGCCTTGGTATCTCGTGCTGGTCCACGCGCTGACGGCGGCGGTGCTGGCGCTGGGGTTCAGCGGGTTGAGCGTGGGGTTGGGGGCGTGTATGCCGAACTTCCGCGAAAGCGACCCGTCGAAGATCGCGGTGGGCTTCGGCGGCACGCTGAACCTGGTGGCAGGGTTGGGGCTGCTGATCCTGGTGGTCGGGTCGATGGCGCTACCGTGGCACCTGGCAATCGCCAGCGCCGGGGAAGCCGAGTTCACGCTGACGCCGGGGCACTGGTGGCTGAGCATCGGCGTGGTGTTCGGCCTGATGGTCGGTGCCGTCGCCGTCGTGGTGCCGCTGCAGGCCGGCGCGTGGGCGCTGCGACGGATGGAGTTCTGACGGTAAGCCTCCTCACACCAAGCCCACGGGGTGCGACCCGTGGGCTTACCGGGCGCGCGCGCTCAGCGCCTCCGCGGCGTGGTCGATCTCCTCCTCCGTCGTGAAGCGGCCGACGCTCAACCGCACCGCCCCGCGGCTCACCGGGACCGGCGCCCCCATCGCGCACAGCACCGGCGAAACGGTGACGTGCCCCTCGTGGCACGCCGACCCCGTCGAGGCGGCGATCTCCGGCACCTTCGCCAGCAGTTCGGAGCCGATGTGACCGAGGAAACTCACGTTCAGCGTGTTCGGCAGGCGCCGCTCCGGGTGGCCGTTCAGCACGACCTTCTCGCCCAGGGCGGCCCGCAGCCGCTCCCACAACCGATCGCGCAGCGCCCGCAGCCGGTCACCCACCCCGGGCAGCGACTCCTGCGCCAGCTCGCACGCCTTGCCCAGCGCCACGATGTACGGCACGTTTTCCGTTCCGGCCCGCCGACCACCCTCGTGCCCCGCGCCGTGGACGAGCGGCTCCAGCTTCACGCCACGGCGAATGTAGAGTACGCCAATCCCTTTTGGGGCGTAAAGCTTGTGCCCCGCGACGGTCAGCAGGTCCACGCCCAGCTCGTCCACGTTGACGGCGACCTTGCCCAGCGACTGCGCCGCGTCGGTGTGGACGAGGGCGCCGCGCTGGTGGGCGAGGGCGGCAATCTCGCGGATCGGCTGGAGCGTGCCGACCTCGTTGTTCGCGTGCATGATGCTCACCAGCGTCGTGCCGCGGTCGAGGGCCTTGCGTACCGCGTCGGGATCGACGAGACCGTGGCGATCCACCGGCAGCACGGTGATCCGGCAACCCAGGCGCTTGAGGAAGTCGCACGGCTGCAGCGTGGCCGGGTGCTCGACGGCGCTGGTGACGATGTGGGCGTCGCGCGCCCAGCGACCGAAGAGGCCGCGCAGCTTGATGAAGACGGACCCCTTGATGGCCTGGTTGCTGGCCTCGCTGCCGCCGCCGGTGAAGACGATCTCGTCGGGGCGGGCGCCGAGGAGGTCCGCGACCTGCTGCCGGCCGCGTGCGACGGCGTCGTGGGCGGCCTTGCCGTAGGCGTGGCTGCTGGAGGGATTGCCGAAGCCCTGGCGCAGATGAGGGAGCATCGCCTCGATGACGGCGGGGTCGAGGGGCGTCGTCGCGTTATAGTCGAGGTAGATCGGATCCATGCGGTTGTGTTCCGCGAGAGACGGCCAAGGGCAAGGGGCCGAACGGGCCGTCCGGTCAAAGAAAGGAGGCACAAGATGTTGGCTCTTGTGCCTCCCGCCTGGAACAGCTCAAAGTGGTGCCCGGCTCAGGCGAAGCATAGCTCGCCCTCAACCTCAGTTTCTCCCGCGACCTCGATCAGTTTCTTGTACACCAGGGTTTTCAATGCCATTCGGTCCTGCGAGGAAGACCACAGCCGGGCCAGGAAGATGTGCTCTAGCCTGACCGGGCCGTTTTCGACAACGATCTTGAACCCGGGGTTCTTCTTCCAGAATTCACTGCAAAACTTGGATACCCCCTTGATGAGGGAGCCTACGGTCTCGCCCGTCTCCTGGCTATAGTAGACGGTCACCAGGTCATCAACCCGCTCGGCATAGAACGGGTCGGGCTTGGCGAGGAATTCGATGCAGTCGCCATCGGGGTCGTAGGTCGCTGTCGGGCGGTATTGCTCCGCGGGCCTGGCCAGGAGCATCATCCGCTTGGCAAAATCGGCATTCGAGGTAGTCATGGCACCCGCTTCCGTAACCCCGATTGGGTCAGGGTTGCCCGCCGCCAACGTGCGCGGCCTTTGCGAAATCCGTCAGAGCAGTTGGTGCTTGAAGCGCATCTGGTAGTCAACCGGCAGGGTCGGCTTCTCCGGGTCTGCCTTCTCCCACCGCCAGTTGTACGCCACCCCTTCGTCATTCACGAAGACAAGGTAGACCTGGTTTCGATAGGAGGCGGCTTCGGTGCCATCCCGATGATAGCTGTGCTCCGGGACGCCGCAGTAACACCGCCAGCCGACTCCCCTGGGGTCTTCGTCTTCGTCCCGCCGCAGTCCCTCGAACACGGCGGTGGGCTTTTGCAAAATGGCTGGGACGATGAAGCCGCACTCCTTCGCGTGTCCCAGGCTGCGGCGCCCCACCGCCTGCATCCGGTCGAAGGAGATCAGCACTTCGCAGGCTGTCCCATTGGCGGGATTGACCGCCTGAATGGTCAGGTAGTCTCGGCGAGAATCCCCTTTTTCAACCATACGCCATCAATACCCGAACCGGGAGGGGGAATCAAGACGCACGGCGTCTGCGACCTACCTGCATTGTAGCAAGGCGTGGGCGGAAGGAGGCGGCGCGTCAGACGGCCCAGCCATCACGGCGAGCAGAAGTGCCACCCCTGGACGAGGGGGACCGGCGGGGCGATACCATTCAGGGGGCGTTGTTGACAACTCGACTGACTGTGAGAGGAGCGGCACATGCGACGACACCTGGGTAGATGGGCGGCGCCAGCGGTCCTGCTGGCGCTGCTGGCGGGCGGCCTGACACCGGGACAGGACAGGGGCGGCAAGGGGAAGAGCGGCAAGACCGAGGAGGGCTTCGTCTCCCTCTTCGACGGCAAGACGCTCAAGGGCTGGCACGTCAGCGCCAAGACGGGGCACAGCGGCGCGAGCAAGCACAAGTCGGGCGGCCGCTGGCAGGTCGAGGACGGGGCCATCACCGGCAGCCAGGACATCCCCGGCAACGGCGGCATCGTCATCACCGACAAGCAGGACTACCGCGACTTCGAGGTCGTGCTGGAGATGAAGAACGATTACGGCCCCGACAGCGGCCTGTTCCTGCGCAGCAACGACAAGGGCCAGGCCTACCAGGCGCTGATCGACTACCACTCGAACGGCAGCCTGATGGGCGTCTACGGCGAGGGCCTCAACCCCGGCTTCCACGTCCGCAACTTCACCTTCCTCGACAAGGACACGCCGGAGAAAATCAAGGAGGACAAGGCGGAGTTCAAGCTGCCGGTGTCGCCGCAGATGTGGCCGAAGTTCTGGAAGCACGGCGAGTGGAACGAGCTGCGCGCCCGCATCCAGGGCAACCCGGCGAAAATGACGACGTGGATCAAGGACGTGAAGTTCATGGAGTGGACGGACAAGGTGGAGCGGCCGCAGCACGCCAAGGGCGGCATCGCGCTGCAGGTCCACGGCGGCGGCTACGGCGGCCCCGGCGACCTGACGAAGCTCCAGGTGCGCTACCGCAACATCCGCGTGAAGGTCCTCGATTGACGGTCCGGGCGAACGGCCGGCGTAAGCCGGCTGGTACGGCGACCCTAGTGGGCG
>JBBRPS010000718.1:0-5209 GCA_038227745.1 Gemmatales bacterium
ATCAGGTCGAGAACATCGACGCCATCCTTCTCAACTCGGACCTCCCCATCTCCGGGCCAAATGGACACAATCGACTCCCCCTTGTCAGAGTTGGTCAGTTTAACCGTGACAGGAGCCGTCCGAAACACGTCCGTGACAGACACCTCTTCTCCCTTGCCCAAGGGGAAGAAAGCCCGTAACCGTTCACCGCATTCCGAAAGTGTGCCGACTTGATCGCCTGAGCCCGTCAGTAGTTCGGAAAAACGTGCCTGGTTTCTCACGCTATCGCCTTAAGAAGCGCGATTTGACCGCGCGAAAAAGCCCGTTCCCCGAAGTCGGGTGAACGGTTACGAAAGCCCCTTCCGGCTCGATGTTCAGGGTCAGCGACCTGGACAAGTCGTTGCGGATAACAAAGTGGTTGTGGTGAGCCATTAATCTTTCTCCTCAATCGAGCAGTTTGGCAATCTCCCGCAGCTGGCCGGCTCGCCCCGCCGCGCTCGGCCACTTGAGTTATTCACGAGTATTTCCGAGTAAACCCACCGCGTCGTTCGGCGAGACCGCTGCGCGAGACTACCGATCACCTTGTCGCTTCTTCAGCCACTCGCTGAAACTTGGGTGGTGGGCCAGGAATGTTGCCAAGTGCCGTTTTCCCTGGGTTTTTCCGCTCCGTGCCATCAAAAAACCCAGGGAAATGCGCGGTTGGCAACATTCCTGGCCCACCACCGAAACTTGGCAGACGAAGAAAAGGGGGCATGGGAACCTCTGAATGGAGCCTTTCCTTCATTTTGATTTGAGCTGTGTCCCCCTTTTTCCTCTCTTTTCCCTTCCATCCCATTTGTCACTGCGGTTTCGAGGACGGGCCGTTGGCTTTCAGTTGACGGGCCAGCGCCTCCAAGGTTTCCGGGGGGAGCGCCTTGACCAGTTCCTCAGCAGACAGCCCCTTGAGCCGCTCCTCGGGGGACAGCCCTTTGAGCCGCTCCTCGGGGGGTAACCGCTTGCGGAGTTCCTCCATGGGCACCCCCTCCAACCGCTCCTCGGGGGACAGCCGCTTGCGGAGTTCTTCCGCGGGCAAGCTCGCGAGGAGTTCATCGATGGTCTCGCGGACGAATTCCTTCAATTTGTCGGGCATGTCGGGTTCCTCGCTATACGCCTTGAACAGTTGGTACAACAGCGAACTGGTCTCCTGCGAGTGCGGCCGGTAATGCTCCCGACCGTAGCGCAGCAGTTCCTGCCTGGCGCTGAACAGGTGGAGCATGGCGTTGTGCTCCTCTTGCGGCAACTGATTCAGCACAATGACGCGGATGCGCACCCCCAGCCCCCGCAACTCGTAAACGTCCTCCCCGAGACTTGTCAGCGCCACCTGTTGGGCAAGGTTGTGTGGGAAGCGCGCACACACCGCGAACAGCCGGAAATCGGCCTCCGGCAGCAGAACCTGAAGCGACGGGCTGGACTGCTTCCGGTAGTTCACGAAATGGCCGATCAGCTCCCACAGCGTCCAGAGGTCGAGGGCCTCCTGGTGCGACTTGAAGGTCAGCAGGTTGTGCGCGGCCAGATCCTCGAAGCCGTCGGGCAACGGCCGCGGGATCGGCTCGGGCCCCTTCCGGATCAGGACGACATCAACAAACTGCTGCTTGAGCGACAGGTCCATCTCGGTCTCCACGGCGATGGCGGTGCCCTGGAAGAAGTCGATCCAGGACAGGCCGAACAGCCGGTGCAACGGTCTGGGTTCGCTCATCGCCACTCCGGGCGGGGTTTCAGGGTGTGCAGTTGATGTCAGCCGTCGCCGTCACGACGACGGCGGGGCGGAGCTTGCGGAAGCCGTTGGCGTCCTCCAGTTCGGCCCAGACGACGCTGCCCAACTGCGGCAACCGTGCCGTGGTCATCCGTTCGGCCCCTCCTCCGGCTCAAAGGGATTGTCCGTATCGTCAAACCACTCCTGCGGCGGCCGGTGCGTCTTCGGCACACGATTCCAATCGATTTGCGCCGCCGACTTTTCCACCTCCTGCCGGGCCACGACTTCACGCAGTAACTCCAGGTACTCCAGAGGGATGACGGCCGCCAGATCCTCGCCGTTACGACGGACGATCAGCGGTTTGCCTGCGGCGGCGACCTGGCTCAAGACGTCGGAATACTCCTGAGCCCCCTGCGGTTCGTCCACGCGGCCGGGTTCGGGAAGCAAGGATTGCAGGGTCATCATTCATTCCTCCAGGGTGGCCTTGATCCTCAATTTGAACAGTTTTGTGAACGCCTGGCCACTTATTCGGCGCAACCTCTTGCGGCAGCAGGTCTTTCGCAGCTGATATAGACGTACAGTGTTCAAATTGGGGATCAAGGCCATTTATGTTTTATCGTTCCAATTGTCGAATAAGATGAATGTTCCTTTCTCTTCCCCTCTCCCGCAATCGCCCGAAACCTCGGTCACACGGTCGCCTTCTTCAGGCGCGCGCTTTCTTGCTGCTCTTGCGCGCGATTTCCACCAGCGCGCGCAAAGCCTCATTGACCGACTCCGAGTCGGGAAACACAGCAGCCACATCCGGGGCGAGCACAACTACGTTCGTGCCCTCGGCGTAGCGCTTGGCATACTTGCCCCGTTCCCCCTTGCTGAAATCGTACTCGTCCAGCATATCCGGATCACGCTTACCTTTCGGCGTCTTCTTCATAGCCCTTCCTCTCTCGGCGGGTCGCGACCCGCGCGCTGATGATGCGAATTTTGGCCCCCCGCTCCGTGGAAACTACCACCAGGAGCCGCCCCCGATGGGATTCGCCCAGGGTGATGAAGCGGTCCTCCTCTTCCGAGTGCAGCGGGTCGGGGATTGTCAGCGCAAGTGGATCGCCAAAGGCCGATGTGGCCTCCTCAAAGGAGACGCGATGTTTCTTCAGGTTCCCCCTTGCTTTCTCCTCGTCCCACTCGAACTCGAGGCTCATGGTTTCTCCCCATCGACGGTTTCCTTGGCCCCGAACGCTGTTTGGGAACGACGGGAAGCGGCGAAGGGTGGAAATCGCGGCTACGCGGTCGCCTTCTTGCGCTTGCTCCCCTTCTCGCCCTTGTCGCCGTTCAACTCCCCCAACGTCCGCGCGTCGATCACCTTCTTCTCGATCAGTAGGTCGCGCAGCGTCTCCAGCAGCGCACGATTGTCGCGCAGGATCTTCGCCGCCCGCTCGCGCCCCTCCTCCAAGATGTCGCGCACCTGCCGGTCGAGCGCCTCCAGCGTGGCCGCCGACAGATGGGGGTGCCGGCCGCCCTCGTCGCTGTCGGCGCGGTAACGGGCCTGGCCGATCTCCTCATCGCCCATGCCGTGGACCTCGACCAGCTCGCGCGCGATCGACGTGGCGGCCTGCAGGTCAGCGACGGCGCCCAGCGACAGGTCGTCCAGCAGCAACCGCTCCGCCTCGCGCGCCCCCAGCGCCACGCAGATCAAATCCATGTAGAACTTCTTCGTCTGGATGTAGCGGTGCGCGGGATCCTGGTAGCGCACGTAGCCGAACGCCCACGGCGTATCACTCGCGATCGAGATGCGGTCGATCGGCGGGTGGTGCGGACAGAACAGCGCGCAGACCGCGTGCCCCGCCTCGTGCGTCGCCAGCACCCACTCCTCCTCGCGCGTGAACTTCGGCCGCTCGATCCACTCCGTCAGCGCCCGCTCCACCTGCGCCTGCTCCGTCGGCTCCGTCAGCCGCTTCTCGCGCAGGCGGATGCGCGCCAGCGCCCGGCACAGCGCGTTCAGGTGGTCGCCGCTGAAGCGTGTGCCCATCGCCGCCCCCGGCACGTGCTCGCCGCTCCGTTTCACCGCGTACTCCAGCGCGTCCTCCGTGAGCTGCAGCCGCATCTTCTTGTCGTAGATGCGCAGGATCTCACGGCGGTCGTCGTTGTCCGGGTAGGGGATGTGCAGCTGGAACTCGAAGCGCCCGGGCCGCAGCAATGCCGGGTCGAGGATCTCCGCGAAGTTCGTGGTGCCGACCACGAACACCATCTCCTCCTTGTGGAAGCCGTCCATCTCCGTCAGCAACTGGTTGACCATCGAGTGCTCGACGCCCGAGCCGGTGTAGGTGCCGCGCGCCGACGCGAACGAGTCCAGCTCGTCGAAGACGATGATCGCCGGCGCCGACTGGCGGGCGCGGTGGAAGATCTGGCGGATGCGCTCCTCCGATTCGCCGACCCACTTGCTCTTCAATTCCGGGCCGGAGACGACCGTGATCGCCGCCCCGATCGCCGACGCCATCGCCTTGGCGAACATCGTCTTGCCCGTGCCCGGCGGCCCCCAGAAGATCATGCCCTTCGGGATCAGCTCCTCCAGCCAGGCCACCTCCGCCGTGTCGGTCACGGTGTCCTTGTGGGCCAGCACGTCGAGGATCTCCGCGCGCAGCCGCTGCTTCACCTTGGCGTAGCCGCCGATGTCGTTCTCCAGGCTGAGGTCGGGCACTTCGAGCGTGCCGCCGAGCGTCGCCTGCCGCAGCTGCATGAAGGCGCCGCGCGGGTTGGCGGGGTAGTCCTCGCCCTCCAGCGTCGAGAGTAGTTTGCGCAGCCGCACCGCGTTGACGCCGGAGACGTACTTGTACAGCGCCCACGGGTTGAGCTGCTTGCCGAACTTGCGGCTCTCCTTCTGGGTGACGAGGTGGCGCAGGCGGCCGCGGGCGATGCCGAGGATGCTGAGGCGGTGCGGGAACAGGTTCTCGATCACCTCCGGCACGGGGAACGACGGGTCCTTGAAGCCGAGCCAGACGACCGCGGGGTTCTCGTACATCAGCGGGATGACCTCGCGCGCCTCCGCGGTCAGGCCGCCCTGGCTGGTCGTCAGCAGGTCGAGGTGCGGCAGGGCGACGACGCGCTTCTCGAACTCGACGGCGCCGCGCACCGCCTCGCGCACCTGCGCGATCATGGTGCCGATCAGGCCCATCGGCATGCCGCCCTCCTGCTGCTCCTGGCGGCCATCGAGGTAGCGGAACTGGACGCCTTGCGGCCGCATTCGGTTGCGCAGGTTGACGAACAGGAACGGGGCGAGGTCCTTGTCGCACTCGATGAGCACGGGCAGGCCGCGCTGCAGCTTCGACGCCGCCTCGGCCAGCTCGGCGGCGTACGCGACCTCGACGGCCTGGTCGGTCGTCAGGTCCTTCGGCAGTTCTTTCTCGGCGAGGAGAACGCTACTCATGAAATCTGTTCCGGGGGCCGCGCTTTGGAGTGCGGCGCTCGGCGCCGCTTTCCCTCTTTCTTTTTCTGCCCGAAGCCCGGGAA
>JBBRPS010000719.1:0-5189 GCA_038227745.1 Gemmatales bacterium
AGCGGGCGGAGTGCCAGGTGGGGCTGATGGTGTTGGTGCATAATCTGCTCACCCTGCTGGCCGAGGAGAAGAAGGCCACGGCGGCTGCGGACGCCGCCGTAATCCCAGCAAAACTCGTCACCTGAAAGCTGGACGATCTCTTACGCCGGCCGTTCGCCATGTGGGGTGACGTACCAGCCGGCTTACGCCGGCCGTTCGCCTCAGATCGTCACGGCGGTGAAGCCGCCGTCCACGACGATGTTCTGGCCGGTCACGAACGACGAGGCGCGGGGCGCTGCCAGCCAGACGACGGCGCCGGCGAGTTCTTCCGGCTCGCCGAAGCGCGCCATCGGCGTGTGGTTGATGATCTGGGCGCCGCGCTCGGTGTAGCCGCCGTCCTCGCGCAAGAGCAGCGCCCGGTTCTGCTCGGCGGGGAAGAAGCCCGGGCTGATGGCGTTGACGCGCACGCGCCGCGGCGCCCACTCGCGCGCCAGGAACTGTGTCAGGCTGAGGACCGCCGCCTTGGCCGCCGAGTACGCCACCACCCGCGACAGCGGCGTCATCCCCGACAGCGACGCGATGTTGATGATGCTGCCCCCGCCCGTCGCCAGCATCGCCTCGCCGAAGACCTGGCACGGCAGCAGCACTCCCCCCACGAGGTTCAGATCGAAGACGCCTTGCCACGCCGTCAGCGGCAGCCGGCAGAAGTCCGCGCCGGGCGGGAGTGTCGCGTCGGGGCGGTTGCCGCCCGCGGCGTTGACGAGGACATTGACCGTCGCCCATTTGCCGGTGATGGCCTCTCGTGCCCGGGTGAGCGAGTCGCGGTCGAGGGCGTCGGCGGCCTGGAAGAGGGCCTGGCCGCCCGCCGCCTCGATTCGACCGACGCGCGCCGCGCCGCGCCCCGCGTCCCGTCCGATGACCGCCACGCGTGCCCCGGCGCCGGCCAGCGCCTCGGCCATCGCGCCCCCGAGGGTCCCCGTGCCGCCGACGACGACGGCCACCTCGTCCTTCAGACTGAACAGGTCGTTGTTCATGGTTCAGGCCCAGCGACGGCAAATCACCGCCCGTTTAGCCGCGGTTCGCAGAACCGCGTTTAGAGCGGTTTACTCAGGTCTTCGCGGCGACGAAGCGGAACAGCATCCCCTGCAGCGGCAGCAGCGGCGTGCGGATGCTGTGCTGGTGATGGAACGCCGGTTGCGGCACCGTCTCGTACTCGTTGACCCAGTGGTGGCCGTTGCCGCCGAACTCGCGCGCGTCGGTGTCGAGCACCTTGTAATACCGCCCCGCGAACGGCACCCCCAGGCGGAACTCCGGGAAGTACTGTCGCGACAGGTTGATCAGGTACACGACGAGATCGCGGTAGTGCCGGTCATAGCGGATGAAGGCGAGGATGCTCTGCAGCGGGTTCTGGCACTCGATCCACTCGAAGCCGTTGGGGATGTTGTCGCCCTCGTGCATCGCCGGGATGTGGCGGTACACCTCGTTGAGGCGCTTGACGAACCACTGCAGCGCGCCGTGCAGGAAGTCCCAGGTGGAGTCCCACGGCAGCGCCTCCTCCGCGTTCCACTCGTTCTTCTGGCCGAACTCCTGCCCCATGAACAGCAGCTTCTTGTGCGGGTAGCCGAACTGCAGCAGGTAGAGCAGGCGGACATTGGCGAACTTGTCGAAGTCGCTCAGGTCCGGCGTCTTGTTCACCATCGTCCCCTTCATGTGGACCACCTCATCGTGGCACAGCGGCAGGAGGAAGTTCTCGGTGTGGTGGTACAGCAAGGGGTAGGTCAGGTCGTTGTAGACCTCGCTCCGTTTGGCGGCCGGGCAGCGGAAAAACTTCATCATGTGGGTGGTGCAGCCGAGGTCCCACTTGAAATCGAAGCCGTGGCCGCCGTGCTCCACCGGCCGCGTCACGCCGCTGGCGATGGTCGAGTCCTCGGCGATGAGCAGCGCCTCGGGATGCTCCTCCTTCAGCGCCCAGCACATCGACTGCATGAAGCGGAACCCCTCGGGGTTGTGACAGTTCCCGTACCTCTGCAGGAACTCCCGGAACTCTTCTCGTTTGGCGAACTCGTAGTGGTGGAACTGCCCGGCGGCGTCGAAGCGGAAACCATCGACGTAGTATTCCTCGATCCAGTGGAACAGGCTGGAGATGAGGAAGCTCTTGACCTCGTTGCGGGCGAAGTCGAAGTAGTACGTGCCCCACGGCGTGTGCTTGCGCTCGGGGATGGGGCACTCGAACAGGTGGGCGTCGTTGTCGTAGGCGGCCAGCCCGGTCGCGTCGGTCGGGAAGTGGACGAGCACGACGTCGAGGAGCACGCCGATGCCGGCGCGGTGGAAGGCGTCGATCAGTTGCTTGAAGTCGGTCGGCGTCCCGAGGCGCGAGGTGGGGGCGTAGAAGCCGATGGCCTGGTAGCCCCACGAGGGGACGTAGGGGTGCTCCACGATGCCCATCAGCTCGACGTGGGTGTACTCCATGTAGCGGACGTAGGGGACGAGCTCGTCGATCAGCTCGAGGTAGCTGAGGGGCCGGCCGTCCTTGAAGCGCCACGACAGCGGGTGGACCTCGTAGACGTTGAGCGGGCCGCCGAACTTGTCGGGCATGGGGACGCGCGGATGCTTGAACTCGTAGTAGGTTTCGCCGAAGATCGGCGTGCGGTGCCGGTCGTTCTGCAGCGCGCGCGCGAACGGATCGACGCGCAGGTCCCAGCCCTTGCCGGGCTTGTCGAGGGCGAACTTGTAGTAGAAGCCGTGGCCCAGCCCCGGGACGAAGCCTTCCCAGACGCCGGTACTGCCGCGGCGCTCCAGGGCGTGGGCGTGGACGTTCCAGCCGTTGAAACTGCCCACGACCGAGGCGCGCGCCGCATTGGGCGCCCAGACGGCGAAGCGGACGCCCCCCTCGACGAGGTGAGCGCCGAGGAAGTGATGGGCACGGCGGTGCTCGCCCATGTTGAACAGGTAGAGGTCGAGCTCGGGGATCGAGCCGGGCCGGGGGGCGACCGGGGGCGGCCCGTCGGTGGCCGGTTCCGCACAAGTCCGTTCCGCGGTCGCGATGGACGGCCGAGAGGGGCGGGGATCGGTCTCGAGCATGGGGGAACCTCCTGGAGTGCGCGACGAGGCCGCATCGCAACACCGTCCCTCGCGGGGCCGACGGCGGTGGGGTTTGCCGAGGTTGTGGCCAACCGGATCTGTTTTAGGGAAACCGCGGTGCGGTTGCACCCCGGGCAGGTGGGGGCCGCCGAGCCGAGATAGGTGACGCGGGAGAGAAGAATCGGGTCGAATGGGTACTCGCGGAGGTGGACCTGAGGTCGAAAAGGGAAGGGGTTAATTCCCTGCCCTGCCGAAGCACACCAGAGTGATGTCATCGTTCTGGCTGCAGCCGGAGGCGTGCCGCTTCACCTCCTGGATGAGACGTTCTCCTGTCGCGCGCGGGGAAAACCTCCCGCTCTGGAGGACGGCATGTATCCTTTTCGTTCTGAACTGGTGCCCCTGCGCGTCCATCGCCTCGGTGACGCCGTCACTGAACAGGAACAGACCGTCCCCAGGCAGCAACTGGACTTCGCAGCGCGCGTACTCGTAGCCGTCGATGATGCCGATCGGCGGCCCGGCGACCTCGATAGGGGTAGCTTTTTCCACCTCGCCCGTGGCGTGACGGAAAAGCAGCGGCGAGGGGTGTCCGGCATTCACCAGTGTGGCGGTGTGCGTCGCGGGGTCGAGCACCACGGCGACCAGCGTCACGAACCTGTCCGACAGGGCCGCCCGCGTCATGAGGGCGTTGAGCTTGCTCACGGCGGCCGCCAGCTCGGTTTCGGTCTGCAGGCAAACACGCGTCTCGACGCTGAATTTGACCATGACCAGGGCGGCCGGCACGCCTTTGCCCGCGACGTCGCCGAGCAGAACGGCCAGGCGCTGTTGCGGCAGCGGGATGAAATCGTAGTAGTCGCCGCCGATTTCCTGGGCCGATTCATAATGCGCGTAAAACTCGTAGCCGGGGACTTCCGGCAGGCGCTGGGGCAACAGGGCCCGCTGCACCTGATGGGCCAGTTCCAGGTCCCGCTCGCGACGTTGATGGACCAGCGAGTCCCGGTGGAGACGGGCATTGCACAGGGCGATCGAGGCCTGACTGGCGACCCCCAGCAGCAGATTCAGGTCATCCTGGGTGAACTTCGTTCTCGGCCCGTGGGTGTCCAGCTGGATGGCCCCCAGGGCCTGACCGTCCTGCGACCACAACGGGGCACACATCAGCGAGCGGATGGGCAGGGCGCTGATGCTCTTGCTGTCGGGGAATTGCTGGGCCAGGTCGTTGCCGAGGATCGCTTCCACGTTCTCCAGACAGCGCCGGACGATGCTGGCGCTGAAGCGGGCATCGGCCTCCTGGCCGGGCTGGCGTGTCTTGAAGGCCCGGACGACCAGCGGGCCGGAAGGTTCGTCCCGCAAGAGGATGAAGCCGCGGTCGGCTTGCTTGAAGAGTTGGAACAGGTTCTCGACGATCCGAGGCAAGAGGGCATCCATGTCGAGGGTGTTGCTCAGGCTGTTGCTGATCTCCAGGATGACCCGCAGCTTTTCAGCCGGCTGGGCTTGCAGGGAATGGATGCTGCTCTCGTGGTCAATGGACACCTCCACGGAGAAAGAGTCTTCCGCGTCCTCGTGGAACGTGCAGCCGAAGTCGCAGATGCGGATGCGGTCGTCGCTCCGGAGACGAGTGCGGCCCGGGAGCAGCTTGCGGTCGTTGACGTAAGTGCCGTTGCGGCTGCTGCCCCCCCTGCCCGTCGCCGTCCTCGATGTAATACTTGCCCCCGACACAGGCGATGATGGCGTGCCTCCGACTGACACTCTCGGTCTGGCCGAGGGCTTTGCGGCGGACCATCGTCTCGTTGATGACAACGTCACACCCGGCATCCCGGCCAAGGACAATCTTGTCACTCTGGAGGGGCAGACGCAGGCCTTGTTTGGCCCCGGTCAGAAGAAGGAGGCTCGCCATGGTAGGATCTCCAGCACGAAGGCACGGGCAGAACAAGCCATCTCGTCCGATGACGCGGTGGATTGATATTACCGCGGCAAGGAAGGTGGTCACGTAGGCCGGCTCTCCTGAGCCGTCTTCCTTCTCGCTTCCCTCGTCCGGACGGCTCGGGAGAGCCGTCCTATGTGAGCTTCTTTCGTGCCGGCGTAATATTACTCCGGCAGGAAAGCTCCTCACGGTAGCCCGCCGCTCCGCGGCG
>JBBRPS010000720.1:0-5174 GCA_038227745.1 Gemmatales bacterium
AGGGCGGGTTCGGCGGCGGCCAGTTCGGCGGCGGCCAGTTCGGCGGCGGCCAGTTCGGCGGCGGCCAGTTCGGCGGCGGCCAGGTCGGCGGCGGCCAGTTCGGCGGCGGCGGCCTGGGCGGCGGGTTCGGCGGCGGCGGCCTCGGCGGGTTTGGCGGCGGCGGTCTGGGCGGCGGCCTCGGTGGGTTCGGCGGCGGCGGCCTCGGCGGTCTGGGCGGCGGCCTCGGCGGGTTCGGCGGCGGCCTCGGCGGGCTCGGCGGCGGCGGGTTCGGCGGCGGTGGTCTGGGCGGCGGCCTCGGTGGTGGAAGGCCGTTCGGCTTCTAAGGCTAACGATCCGCTCCCGCTCCCGGGATGATTTCCACGGTTTTCCCGGAGGCCCGCGACCAGACGGTCGCGGGCCTCTTCCTTTCACGTCTCGCTGCCGCTCCTCCAACGACCGGCGCCCCATCCGGTCCCGGCGTTACCGCCGCCACTCCGAAAGCCCAGGCCGCAGCGCATCTGGGCCGGGTCACCTTGATCGGCTTCCGCCCCGACCCGACAATGGAATGAGTGGAATGCCCTTCCGGGAGTTGTGTTTCCGAAAACTCTCGGCGCGCCGGTTCCCGGACACCTCTCGGGATTTCCCGTACTCGCGGAGGCAGAGGCGGTGCGGACGACTGCCTCCTGCTCAGACACCTGTGTTTCTCCAATCGAGGAGGCGTTATGCGTCGGTCTTCACTCCGCTGTCGGATCGGGGGGCTGCTCGTGGCCCCGGCGCTGGTCCTGGTCGCTGGGACCGGGGCCCTCGCGCAGAGCCGGCCGACCCTGCGGCCGCAGGGGTCGCTGCAGCCTCGGCCACACCAATTGCGGCCCGGCGTCCCCAATCAGCCGGGGCTCGCCAGCGACGGCTTGCTCGCCCCGTTCGGTATCCAGGGCACCCTCGGGATCGGCGGCAGGGCGTTGCCCAGCTTCAGCGGCCAGGGGCAGCCGGGCATTGCCGGCCAGCCCTCCGGCTCGCCGTCGGCCTACGGGGGACTGAATCCGTACGGGGCGGGTAACCCGTACGGGGCGGGTAACCCATACGGGGCGGGTAACCCGTACGGGGCGGGTAACCCGTACGGGGCGGGTAACCCGTACGGGGCGGGTAACCCGTACGGGGCGGGTAACCCGTACGGGGCGGGTAACCCGTACGGCGCCTTCGGGCCTTATGGCGCCAACCCCTACGGCGGCCTGAGTCCCTACGGTGGCCTGAGTCCTTACGGCGGGTTGAACCCCGCCTACGGGGGCTTCCCCCTGCCGGGGGGCTTCAACCCCGCCCTGAACGGACTCGGGGCGCCTTTCGGCGGTTTCAACCCGCTCCTGGGGGGAATGAATCCGGCGCTGGGGGGGCTCGCCCCGTTCGGCTTCTGACAGCCGTCCGGATCGACTTTCCGTTTACTGAGTCCAGCCCGGACAATGTCTCCCTTCGTTTAGCCGCGGTTCGGAGAACCGCGTTCGGCGAACGCGGTTCTCCGAACCGCGGCTAAACTTCGGATAGATTGCGGGACACCTCCTGTGGCCCGCGGCATCTAGGAGACGAGCGCGAAGAACAGTTCTTCCAGGTCTTCCTGGCCGTGGCGCTGGCGCAGCTCGTCCAGCGTGCCGCTGGCGCGGATGCGGCCGCGGCTGATGATCGCCACCCGGTCGCACAGCTTTTCCACCTCGCGCATGATGTGTGTCGAGAAGACGACACACTTGCCCAGGTCGCGCAGGCGCTTGATGTTCTCCAGCACGGCCCGCGCCACCAGCACGTCGAGCCCCAGCGTCGGCTCGTCGAAGATCAGGATCGGCGGGTCGTGGACCAGGGCACGAGTGATCGACACCTTCTGCCGCATGCCGGTGCTCATCTTCGCCCCCAGGACATCGCGGAAGTCGTTCATCTGCAGCGACGTGAACAGCACTTCCATCCGTGTACGCAGCTGCTCCCCCTCCAGGCCGTAGAGCCGGCCGAAATACTCGACGAGTTCCCAGGCCGTCATGCGGTCGTAAATGGCGGTATTGGCGGAGAGGAAGCCGATGTGCTGCCGCACCTCGTTCGCCTGGGTGGCCACGTCGTAGCCCGCCAGGCGCGCCGTGCCGCTCGTGGGCTTGAGGACGGTGCAGAGGATGCGCATGATGGTGGTCTTGCCGGCGCCGTTCGGTCCGAGCAGGCCGAATATCTCCCCCGGCCGGACCTCGAAGCTGACGTGATCCACCGCCAGCACCTGGCCGCGGCGGAGGTCGCGGAACGATTTCGTCAGGTTTTCGACCTGCAGCATGTGAGGATACCGCGAACAGGGGGCACGAACGGTCTCTCCCGTGAATCTCCCATCATAGGCCGCCCCGGCCGCGGACGCCAGGCAAGGCCACTCCCGGCTTGCCGTTTCGCGCTCGCCTCATCCCCGGCTCCTTCGTTTCCCCGGTCGCCGCGGCGGGGCTTGTCGGGCCGCCCTGTCCGTGGTACAGATGTTATCCTCCACAACCGCAAGCAACCTCGCGCCGGGGAGCGGTTGGGGCACCACACCACTGACGGGGAGGGCCTGCGATGTCTGATCTGCTCGACGGTCAGTCGGTCGAGATGCACGGTTCGGCGGCGAAGCCGTACGTCCTCAAGAACGTCGGCGGCGTGTACTCCTGCTCCTGCCCGGCCTGGCGCAACCAGTCGGCGGCCATCGAGCGGCGCACCTGCAAGCACCTGCGCAAGCTGCGCGGCGACGCCGCCGAGGAGGCCCGCGTCGGCGCCGCTCTGCCGCCGGCCCCGAAGCCCGCGAAGGGCGCGGGGCAGGCGCCGCCGCTGCTGCTCGCCCAGACGTGGGACTGCGTCACCGATCCGACCGGCTGGTGGCTGAGCGAGAAGCTGGACGGCGTCCGCGCCTACTGGGACGGCAAGCGCTTCGTCTCGCGCCAGGGCAACACCTTCCACGCGCCGGCGTGGTTCGTCGCCGGCCTGCCCGACCTGCCGCTCGACGGCGAACTGTGGCTGGCGCGCAAGAAGTTTCAGCGCACCATCAGCATCGTCAAGCGCCAGGACAAGAGCGATCACTGGAAAGAGGTCTCTTTCGTCGTCTTCGACGCCCCGGGTTTGGAGAAGGCGTTCGAGGCGCGGCTGGAGTTCGTGCGCGAGTGCCTCGGCGAGAGGAAGCCGGCCCACGCCCGGCCGCACGAGCACACGCGCTGCCACGGCATCGACCACCTGCGCCAGGAGCTGGCTCGCGTGGAAGCGCTCGGCGGCGAGGGACTGATGCTGCGCCGCACCGGCTCGCGCTACGAGGGCGGCCGCTCGTCAACACTGCTCAAGGTCAAGACCTTCCACGACGCCGAGGCGCGCGTGCTGAAGCACCAGGGAGGTGCGGGCAAGCACAAGGGCCGGCTGGGGGCGCTGCTGGTCGAGATGGGCGACGGCACGATGTTCTCGGTCGGCACCGGCTTCTCCGACGCCGAGCGCGCGGACCCGCCGCCGGTGGGGAGCCTCATCGCGTTCCGCTATCAGGAGCTCTCGGAAGGAGGCGTGCCGCGGTTCCCGTCCTACGTCGGCATCTGCGAGGCCGCGCCCAAACCTGCATCGGTCCCGAAGGCGCCGGCACGGACGAAGGCGGCACCGACGACCGCCGGGCGGCGCTTCGAGTTCGCCGAGGGCGGGGCGAGCAAGTTTTGGGAGGTGTCGGTCGCGGAGCTGGAGGTGACGGTGCGCTACGGCCGCATCGGCAGCGAAGGCCAGACCAGCGTGAAATCTTTCGCGGACGCGGCCGCCGTCGCGAAGCACGTCGAGAAGCTCGTCAGCGAAAAGACCGGCAAGGGGTACGTCGAGCGCAGCTCGTAAAGAGGCCCAGGGAGTTGGTGAGGGCGTCGGCCGCGCGGGGTGTCGCTGTGCCAGCGAGGGGATGCCTCGCTGGCGCGTCGGGCTTGTGTGATCACCTTCCGCGCTTGAGTAATACCTGCGTCAAATCCGCGCCGAGGATCGACGGGCACCAGTAGCGCTCGATGTGCTCGATCACCATCTCCGTGCCGCGGGCATGGCTGACGTATGGCGGCTGGCGCGGGTCGTACATGGCGTCGGTCAGGTCGCGGGCCAGCACCACGTTCTTGCCCAACCGCACCAGCTGCCGGATGCCGAACGGCCGCCCCAGCACGCACATGTTCGTATGGACCCCCATCAAGACGACATTGTCGATCCCCTCCTGCGTCAGGAAGTTGTAGATCTCCTGGCCGCTGTCGCTGACGCCGTCGTAGCCGGTGATGTCCAGGCCGGCATGCTGACGGGTGAAGCGGCGCACCGCCGGGCCGACCACGGGGTCGTCGCAGGAGCACTTCGACGTATCGACGGGCAGCGGCGGCTCGCGCTTGGGGTCGAGGTGACACCAGCCGGCGATCGGCACGGGCGGCTTCGCCGCCTTCGCCTGCTTCAAGCGCTGGCGGTACGGCGTCCCCTCGTAGAGGTCCATCGTGCCGCTCGGGGCGTGGACGATCGTGACGCCGTGGCCGCGGGCCGCCGTCAGCACCTCGTTCATGCGCGGCGCCATCACCTTGACGCGCTGGGCGGCGCTCTTGCAATAATGGTCGTCCCACATGTCGCAGACGATGACGGCGGTGCGGGCGGCGTCCCATTCCACCGACCGCTCCACGACCTTGACCTTGCCGCTGCCGGGTGGCTCCTCGCGGCGCTCGCGCAGGTGCAGGCGCAGCTTGCCGGGGACCTTTGGGCGGTTCGGGACGGCCTCCTCCTTGTCGGCCGTGGCCACGGGGACGGCCACCCAGGCGGCGAGGAGGGCGAACGCGAGCAGGCGGAGCGAGCCAGGCATGGTCACCTCCGGAATGTGAAGTTCGACGGCCGCAGCAGATACCACTGCGCCGCCGGGAAGCGCTGCGGCGGCGCGCCCTGGCCCCCCGGATTTCCGAAGGCGCGCTGCAAGGCCGCGTCCAGGCGCTGCCGCCAGTTGTCATAGCGCCGCAGGCGCTCCCGGCCCTCGGGGTGTTCCGGGTCGCTGTCGTCGCGGCTGTTGCGCACCTTCAACTCCCCGTCGGCGTCGAGGAAAAGGAGTTCTGTCGGCCCTTCCTCGGTCGGACTCTTCTTGATCGTCGCGGAGCCGCCGGTCCGCTTCGCCGTGACGAAATCCACCAGCAGGGGCTCGGGCCCCTGGCGCCGGAAATCGACCTGGATGACGCGGATGTTGCCGGCGC
>JBBRPS010000721.1:0-5174 GCA_038227745.1 Gemmatales bacterium
AGGGTCGAAAAAGAAACCGGCTGGGGCGCGCGGGCGGCGCGGCAAGAGGGGCTGCGGTATTTAACGTATTGCGATATAATATGTTAAGAGATAGAAAATAATGACATATATTGCTTGTCAATTGTTAAACAGTGCCATTCCTCCTCGTCTCTTCATCATACCCTTCTGGGAGGAAGTCGTCATACATGATCAGTACGAGGTCGATGTCATTTGGCTCCGGCTTGGTGGTGACGTAGCTCCCAAAGAGGAGGAAGCGCAGCAGCTTCCCGGTTTCCAGGACCCGGTCGTGGAGGCGCTGCAGGACGATGGTCAGGGCCTGCCGTCTGGGAGTCGCAGTCCCGAAACGCTGCGCGATCTCTTCGAGCTTTGTCGCGTGAACGCCTGGTGGCAGATCTCCATTGCTGTCGAACTCTGGCAGGGGCATCCCTGGTCCTCTGCTGGTAAGGTGCCCCGGCTCAACGAAACTCTAAACCCTCGCTGGGGTCCACCTCATTGTAAGAGCGGTACTCCTCATCCGTGCTGCCGCTTGCGGCTCGGCGCTCTCGAAGAGCGCCGGGCCGCAAGCGGCAAAGAGCGGCGTTCACTTTTTCGCGACACTCACGGTAAAGTTCGGCGACGCCCCCTGCAGGTTGTTCAGCGCCGCCGCCGTCCCCAACACGTTCGCGTCCGCCCGGCTGGCCACCGCGGCGTTTGGGGCGGCGCTCACCTCCACCTCGACCAGGTTCTGCCCCATCGCAATTGTCGCCTTCGGCGCCGTCACATTTGCAGGGAGGTTGCGCAGCTCCACCGCGATCGGCCCCTGATAGCCGCCTTTACGGGTCGCCAGAATCTTCAACTTCATCTTCGCGCCCGGCGCCAATTTCAGCGCCGCCGGCTCGATTTTCAGGTCGAACGGGGCGCCCAGCACCAGGGGCGCCGGGGCGGCGTTGACCACGAACTCCTTGTTTTTGTACTTGCCCTTGCCGCTGATGGTGATCGCGAACTTGCCCAGCGGCGCCTTCGGCGTCAGGTTCAGCGCCACCTTCACCTCGTTCTGCCCCTTGGGGATCGGCGCCAGCTTCGGCGCCGGCACGTTCGGCGGCAGCCCGCCCGGCGGCAGCAGCACGATCTCTTCCGTGAAGCCCGGGTCGCGCTCGGCCGTGACCTTCAGGCTCGTCGGCAACCCGGGCACGCCCTGCGGCGGGTCGAACGTCGCCGTCAGCTGGAACGGCGGCCGCTCCTTGACCGCCACGGCGATTTGCGTGTCCAGCTGCCGCGGCGGGTACGCCAGGTTGCCCAGCGACTGGTTGACGTGCGCGCGCACGCTCGCGTACTGTACCACCGCCTTGCCGTTCACGGTCGCCTTGCCCTCCAGGGCGATCGGGTGCGGCCCCGGCGCCAGGTCCCGCGCCGCCTTCACCACCAGCGTGCCGCCGACCTGGTTCGGCCCCGGCGGCTTGCCCGCGGCAATGGTCAGCTGGCCCGTCAGCCCCGCCGGCCCCTTCATGTTCACCTCGATTGGCCCCGTGTAGCCGCGCCGCGACACGATCACCGGCAGCGCCAGCACGCCGCCCGGCGCGACGTCCCAGCGGTCCAGGCCCAGCGACAGGTCAAAGCCCGGCTCGCTCGGCGTCACCGTCAGCCGGTACGCCTCGCCCGGCCCACCCAGGAAGTTCAGGTGCTGCACCTCCACGAGGTAATCGCCGTCCTGCGGCGCCGTGAACTCGATGCGCTGGTCCGCGGGCGGCGCCAGCTGCGGGTTCGTCTTCGCCACCTCCGCCTTCGTCTGCGCGTTCTTCAGCACCATGTACACCAGCGTCGGCGAGTACAGCTCCAGCGTCTGCGCCTCGACCAGGATCTTCTGTCCCTTTTTGGCGGCGAAGACATAATTGTCGAGGTCGTTACTCTCCTGAAAGCGCCCGGTAATGCCGCCGGGCACCGGGACGCGGTTCGCCTTCGCGGCGTCGTTGTTCGGCTCCTGCTCGACGAGTTCGTCGTGGTCGCTGACCGCCAGGGCCACCGGCCAGCCGTGCAGGCCGTTCTGGCCCTTCGGCGTGACCCAGACCGTGCTTACCGTCGGGTCGGCCGGCACCGTCACCTCGACCGGCGCGACGCCCTCGACGGTCGGCCCGGCGAACCCGACCGACACCTTCGCGCCGCGCTTCGCCGCCATCGGGATCGGCACCGTGGCGCAGGGAAAATCGCCGATGCGCAGGCGGTAGTAGAAGTCGGCGCCGCCGCGGTTGATCACATCCTTGACCTCGAGGAGGTAGTCGCCCGCCTCCTTGAAGGTGTACGTCAGGCGCGGGTCGCTCTGGCAGCCGGGCGAGTCATCGGCGTGGGCCAGCTCGCGGCCGGTGCCGGCGCGGTAAAGCGTCAGCTGCGGGTCCACCGCGCTGCCGAGGCGGTGGCCCAGCACGTCGAAGCTGACGCGCTGCCCCGCCCTGGCACTGATTTTGTAGAAGTCACTCGCATCCGCATCGACCCGGCCGACGACGACGCAGGGGACGGGCACGGCCTGCGGCGTGGCCTTGTTGCGGTTGGTGTCCACCTCCAGGACCTGCGGCAGGTCGTCGATGCAGAAGAGGCGCAGGTTCGACATGCCGCGCGTCGTCGCGAGGCGCAGCGCGTAGTAGCCGAGGGGGGCGTCGGCCGGCACCTCGAGACGCACGCGGAGCTTCGTGTTGTCCAGGCCGTTCTTGTTGTCGGTGGGTATCGTGACCTTCACCGGGGAACTGATGAGAACGCCTGTTGGGTCCGCGAGGTTGGTGCCGGTGAGCGTCACCTCCAGCGACGTGCCGCGCTGCATCCCCAGCGGGGCGGGCATGTTGAGGACGGGGGCCTGCGGGTTGGGCTTGACCGGGGGCGGCGGTTTCTGGGCCTGGCCGGGCTTGCCCAGGCAACAGACGGCGAGCAGCGCCAGTACGGCGACACCTCGGCACGACGGCGACTGGCTCGAACTCATGGCATCCTCTTTGGAAAGGGCAGGTGGTATCCCAGGCGGGCAGGCCGGCGGGCTTATCGGAACTCTCTCGATGATAAGGAGTCCGCCCGCCCGCGGAAAGAAAAATGGCGAAAAGTGTCCGGTCCGGACGACGAATCTGCATAAGCATGGAGACAGCTACCACAACCAGGGGACGGGAGAGGCGCGCGCGCCGAACGAAAACTTCGCCGGGTGCGGGGCGGCAGACCCGGGCGAAATGGTAACCATTCGAGGAACTTTCGCGAGGCGGGAAAGTCTAACCGAATGAGACGTTGCCCTCTCCCCGTCACTGCCCTTCCGACACCTCCCCGCCGCCACGGCCGGACGCCGCGGGCCGCGGGCCCCGGAGTCGTGAGGAGCCTGGGCAACCTGAGAGGGAGAGGCGGAAAAATCCCTTCGTGCAACCCGGCGACTTGTGAGCTACAGTTCCCTTCAACGGCAATGCCGGTGGCCGACAGATGATTCTCTGCCCGAACGGCACAAGCGGAACCGGGCCCAAAGGGGAGATTAGAGGGTGAAGCGGCACATTCGCTTGCGAGGCATCAACGGCGACGTCGAGGGCATGACCTGGGAGGGCGAGGCTCTGCTGCGCGCGGGGCGCCTGGCTACCCTCGAAATCGTTCTGGACGACAGTTCCGTCAGCCGCCGGCACGCCGAGATCCGGGCCACGCCGAACGGCTGGAAGGTCCGCGACCTGGGCAGCACGAACGGCACCTACCTCAACGGGGCCCGCCTGGGCGCCGGCGAATCGCCGGTCCACGCTCACGACATCGTCCGCTGCGGCAACGTCACGCTGGTGGTGGACGTGATCCGCGACGGGCGCGAGTCCGATGGTCTCACGCCGCCCGAAAACCTCCTCGTCGATGCCACCGCCAACAAGAGCTGGGAGGAGGCGCTCGAGGGCCTCGCCTACGACCGCAACCGCTGCCCGCGGCCCGGCGAACAACTCCTGGCCCTGCTCCGCGCCGGCCACCACCTCGGCCACCTCGAGAACGAGGAGGAGTTGCTGCACAGCATCCTCAACGATGCCGTCAGCACCCTCGACGCCCAGCGCGGCGCCATCGTACTGGCCGAGGGGCCCAACGGTCCGCTCCGCCTGCGCGCCCTGGCGACCGGGCACAGCCAGGTCGGCAGCCGCACCAGCTTCAGCCAGAACCTCGCCCAGCGCTCCTTCACGCGCGCCGAGTCGATCCTGTGTACCAGTGTCGAGGAGGACCCCGAGCTGGCCGGCGCCCGCAGCATCGCCGAGGGGACGATGGCCTCGGTGCTGTGCGTGCTGCTCCGCACGCCGCGGCGGCGCCTCGGGGTGCTGCACCTCGACCGCGGCCCGATGCAGAAGCCGTTCACCAAGGACGACCTGCACCTGGCCGACGCCCTGGCCGCCAACGTCTCGGCCGGCATCGAGAGCGCCGCGCTCCTGCGCAAGCAGCGCGAGCTGTTCTTGAACACGATCACCATCCTCGCCCAGGCGGTCGAGCTGCGCGACACGTACACCGGCGGCCACACGGCCCGCGTGACGGAATACTCGCTGCTGCTGGCCCAGCACCTCGAGCTATCGCCCGAGGACATCCAGCTGATCCGCATCGGCACGCCGCTGCACGACATCGGCAAGATCGGCATCGACGATGCCATCCTGCGCAAGCCGGGGCGGCTGACGCCGGCCGAGTTCGACATCATGAAGACGCACACGACCAAGGGCGCGAAGATCCTCGAGCAGGTGCCCGATTTGCAGGCGGTGATCCCGATCGTGCGCAGCCACCACGAGCGCTGGGACGGGGCCGGCTACCCCGACGGCCTGGCGGGCGCGGCGATCCCGCGGGTGGCCCGGATCGTCGCCGTCGCCGACGCCTTCGACGCCATGACGTCGGACCGGCCGTACCAAGCCGGCAAGCCGGCGGACGTGGCCTTCGGCGAGGTGGAGAAGCAGAAGGGCAAACAGTTCGACCCCGAGTGCGCCACCGGGTTCATCGCGATCCGGCAGCGCGTCTTGCAGGAGATGCAGGCGCAGACGAAGAAGATCGGCGTGCCCGCGGTCGCGCAGGCCACCATGCGTGTCGCCACCTGACCGTGCCGTTTAGCCGCAATACCGTTTGGCGAGTGTCTAAGTCACAGCCACCTGATACCTTACGTTTATCGAGAACCCAGGCATCAGGGAGGCTGTGACGAAGATGCGTTTGCTCCAAAGTACGTTGCCGGCGGATGAGGCGGGGCG
>JBBRPS010000722.1:0-5127 GCA_038227745.1 Gemmatales bacterium
AACTTGCATCCAAGTCGGTAGCGATGACAGTGTGGTGTCACTCTTCGGAAACCGCAGAATTCATGCGGAAAGCGCGACAACACGGGCTGTCGCGGCTCTCCTGAATTCAGTGCAGGTTTTCGTGCCAGGGACACTAGCGCCACGTCCGGGGACAAATCCCCGTTTAGCCGCGAGCGGTATAATGAAGACGAGAGGGGGGGGCGGTCCCGCTCGGGAGGTCGTCCGGTCACGGACGACGGACGACGGACTGGGGAACACGGCATGACTCCCGAAGAGATGACAGACCTGCGGCGGCAGCACTACAACGCCACGCTCGTGTGGCAGCAGCGGGCGAACTCCGACCTCGCCGTCATGCGCGTCCGCCCCGATTACTCCCTGCCGGTTCACAAGCCCGGTCAGTATTCGACGCTCGGCCTGGGGCACTGGGAGCCGCGCGTCCCCGGCTGTCAGGAGGAGAAGCTGTCCGAGGTCGAGGAGCGCAAGCTCGTTCGCCGGGCCTACTCGATCGGCTGCTCGGTCCTCGACGAGGAGGGCCGGTTGCTGAACCGCGACGGCGTGGACTGGCTGGAGTTCTACATCGTCCTGGTGCGTGAGTCGGAGAAGGAGAAGCCGCCCGCGCTGACGCCGCGGCTGTTCCACCTCAACGAGGGCGACCGGCTCTACCTGGGCGAGAAGATCACCGGCCACTTCACGCTCGACCCGGTACAGCCCGGCGACTCGGTCGTCTTCCTGGCGACGGGCACCGGCGAGGCGCCGCACAATTACATGCTGTGGGAGCTGCTGCGGCGCGGCCACACGGGGCGGGTCCTGTCGGCGTGCTGCGTCCGCTACCGCCGCGACCTCGGCTACGTGGCGATCCACGAGGAGCTGATGCGCCGCCACCCCAATTACACCTACCTGACCCTGACGACGCGCGAGGCGGGCACGGTCGGACACAAGGTGTACATCCAGGACCTGATCGCGAGCGGCCAGCTCGAGGAGCGCCTGGGGCGGCAGCTCGACCCGGCGCGGACGCACGTGTACCTGTGCGGCAACCCGAAGATGATCGGCGTGCCGGTGAAGGACCGCGAGACCGGCGAGCGCGTCTACCCGAAGCCGACCGGCGTGGTGGAGATCCTCGAGCGCCGCGGCTTCGCGGTCGATCAGCCGCAGATCCGGCTCAAGGGGAACATTCATTTCGAGGAGTATTGGTGAGAAATGATGAATGAGGAATGATGAATGCAAGAGGCCTTGTCTTTCATTCATCATTCCTCATTCATCATTTCGAGGGCTTGGGCCGTGGCAGAAGAAGTGATCGGCGGCTACCGCCTGCTGAACCTGATGATGACCGGGCAGACCAGCCAGGTGTGGGAGGTGGTCGAGGTGAGCAGCCACCGCCACTTCGCCATGAAACTCCTGCTGCCGGAGAAGGCCGCCGCTCGGGAGAACCGCCGCGCCCTACTGCACGAGGCCGCCGTCGGCAGGAAGCTGGCCCACCCGAACGTCATCAAGATCGTGACCGTCAGCGAGGACCCCAAGAACCTGTACTTCGTCATGGAGTTCTTCCCCGCGGGCAGCCTCAAGCTGCGCGTCGTCCGCAAACAATTCGCCTTCATCAAGGAGAGGGCGCACAGCATCTTCCGCCAGGCGGCGACGGGGCTGTGGCACATGAACTCGCACGACTGGATCCACCGCGACGTCAAGCCGGATAACATGCTCGTCAACAGCGCCGGCGAGCTGCGCATCATCGACTTCGCCCTGGCGCAGCGCATCCAGAAGCCGACCCTCCTGGCGCGGCTGTTCCGCCGCAAGGGCCTGGTGCAGGGGACGCGCAGCTACATGTCGCCCGAGCAGATCCGCGGCGACTTCCTCGACACCCGCGCCGACATCTACAGCTTCGGCGCCACCACCTACGAGCTGGTTACCGCCCGGCCGCCGTTCCGCGGCTCCAGCAACCAGGATCTGCTGAACAAGCACATCATCGAGAAGCCGACATCGCCACAACTCTTCAACCCCGACGTCACCGACGAGCTCTCGTCGCTGATCCTGCGCATGCTGAGCAAGAAGCGCGAGGACCGTCCGCGCGACTTCCAGGAGATCCTCCTGGCCCTGCGGGGCATCAAGATCTTCAAGAGCGATACGGCCAGGAAAGAAGGCGAGTGACGCGAGCCCGCGGCAAGGGGAAACTCATTGCGGCCCTTCCTCCGTGGGCGTAAACTCAGTGTCTGTGGCGAAAGGTGGGGCGGCGCGTTGTGACCTTGCCGGGATGTTGCCTTTCTCACCTTCGGCAAGTTGACGATTCGCCGCCCCAACCCTGGGCCACAGTCTCTCATCCAGGTGCCCCGTGGTGATGTCCAGGAGACCGCCGTGCCGAAGAACGCTTGCCCCGCGCCGGAGCAGTTCCGGCAACTGCTCCTGGGCCGGATTGCGGACGACCAGGCTAACGCCCTGAAAGAACACCTGCGCCGGTGCAGCGCCTGCGCCCGGGTGGTCGAGGGGCTGGCCGTCACCGATACGCTGGCCAGCGCTCTCGGCGGTGGGGCCCTCGCCAACCGGGCCGAGGAGGCGCTCCGGCCGAGCCTGGCGACGCTGCCCCCCGTGTCCGCCGGGGATTTGCCCGCCACGGAGCCGGCCGACAGGTCCTACGACTTCCTCGCACCGCCCCAGGCGCCGGGGGAGATGGGCCGGCTGGGGCCGTACCGCGTCCTGAAGGTCCTGGGCCAGGGCGGCATGGGCGTGGTGTTCCTCGGCGAGGACGTGCGGCTGGGGCGGGCGGTGGCCCTCAAGGCCATGCTCCCCGAGATGGCCCGCAAGCCCGCCGCCCGGGAGCGCTTCCTGCGCGAGGCCCGGGCCGCCGCGTCCCTCGAGCACGACCACATCGTGCCCATCTACCAGGTCGATGAGGATCGCGGCGTGCCCTACATCGCCATGCCGCTGCTCAAGGGACTGTCCCTGGAGGACTGGCTGCGGCGGCAGGAGGGGCCGGGGGCGGCGGGGGTCACACTGCCGCAGATCCTGAAGCTGGGTCGGGAGATCGCCAGGGGCCTGGCAGCGGCGCACGCGCGCGGCCTGGTCCACCGCGACATCAAGCCGGCGAACATCTGGCTCGACGCCACGGCCGGCGGCCGCGTCAAGATCCTCGACTTCGGGCTGGCCCGGGGCACTGCCGGCGAGCAGAACCTGACCCAGTCCGGCGCCATCGTCGGGACGCCGGCCTACATGGCGGCCGAGCAGGCGCGCGGCGAGAAGACCGACAGCCGGGCGGACCTGTTCAGCCTGGGCGTCGTCCTCTATCGCCTGTGTACCGGCCGGCTGCCGTTCCGCGGCGACAACACGATGAGTACGCTGCTGGCGCTGGCCCTGGAAACGCCGCCCCCGCCCCGGCAGGTCAACCCCGCAACGCCGCAGGGCCTGTCGGACCTGGTGATGAAGCTCCTGGAGAAGGACCCAGCTCGGCGCCTCGCCACGGCCCAGGAGGTGATCAAGGCCATCCAGGCCCTGGAGAGGCAGTTCGCCGCCGACCCTGCGCGGAAAGCCGCCGCGATGTCTCAGACCGTTGCCGTTTCGCTGCCGGCGCCGGCAGACCCCTTGCCGGCTCCCATCCGGTCGCGGGCACCGGGGCGAAAGCGCGTGTTCCTGATCCTGGCCGGGCTGCTGTTCCTCGCCGGAGGGGCCATGTACTTTGCGCAGATCCTCCCTGGCCCCGCGAAGAAGGAGAACAAGCCCCGCGACCTCCCGCTCAATCCCGAAGGTAAGCGCGCGGCCGTCCCGGAGGACAAGGGGGCGCCACCCCCCGGGAAAGGGAAGGAGCCGCCCATCATCCCGACCGTGCCGAAGAAGGTCTTCGGCCTCAGTCCCTTCGATAGCCTGCGCCGCGAGGACATACCTCCCGAAAAGCTGGCCGCGGCCGCTACGAGTCACCGGGGGAAGGGGGGAGCGGAGATCGTCGCCATCCTCGGGAAAAGCGTCCCCAGGGGTAACGGCCCCGAGCGCATTATGAGTATCGACCTGAGTCCCGACGGCCAAACCCTGGCCCTGTGCGTCCTCCAGTTCGCGAATAAGATTTCGACGTACCGGCTCCTCTTCAGAGACGTCGCCACCGGGAAAGAACGATTTTTAAACGTAAGTTCCTCCTCACCGGGGCTGCTGAAGTTCTCCCATGACGGCAAGCTCCTGGCCGCCGGCCTTGCCCTCGCGCGCCTCTGGGATGTCGAGCGCGGCACCCTCCTCCAGCCCCTCGGCAAGGGTCCGCTCAGGCCGGGGACAGGCTTCGCCTTCACGGCCGATGACCGCCGCGTGGCGTCCTTAGGCTGGGCCTTAAACCCAGCCAAATCCAAGATACCCACCGTGATCGTGCAGAACGTAACCGCGCGAGCCCCGGCGGGAACGCCGGAACTCCCCCCGCTGCAAGATAACCTGCTCATCCCAACCGCCTTCGCCATCTCCCCGGATGGGGCGCTCCTGGCGGCAGGAGGCTACGAGCACAAGAAGCTAGAGGGGTCCGTGGCCCTGAGACGAGAGTATTCCGTAAAACTCTGGAGCACACGTACCGGGGAGCTGCTCCGCACCATCAGCACCACGGTGGGGCCGGCCGGCGCCGTCGCCTTTGCCCTCGACGGCAGACTTCTTTTGCAGACGTATGAGCGCTCTCCGAGGGTCAGTGTTCATGAGGTGGCCACGGGGAAAGCGCTCGGCGTGTTCACGGACCGCTACAATACCCACTTCACGGCCCTGGCGGTTAGCCCGGACGGCAAGCTGGTAGCCTCTTGCGGCTCCCACAGCGATGTAATACTCTGGGAACCGCTCGGCCGTAAAGAAGTGCGTGTCCTCCAGATCGCCAATACCCCTCCGCCCGGACTGGCGGGCCTGAGCGCTGTGCGACAGGTGCTCTTCGCCCCCGACGGCCGCCACCTGCTCACCCGCAATATGGACGGCACCGTCTACATCCTGCGCCTGGCCGCCGCCGGCAAGTGACCAGACGAGCAAGGTGGAGGGGCGATAGCCGGTGGAGTACGATGTCACCCTGACCGTCCCCTTCCCCTGACCCGCCGCCGCTCCAGGGCGGCGGGACCCTGCGGTCTCACCGCGCCGCGTTCGCACCTTCCGCCAGGCCGATTCTTGAAACCTTCGCGCCGAAGCGGTAAAATT
>JBBRPS010000723.1:0-5123 GCA_038227745.1 Gemmatales bacterium
CGCGTAGCGGGATCTGGCTCACCGCTCGCGGCTAAACGAGCGCGCTGTAGGCTTGCAACCGTCAACCCGGCAGGATAGAATACAACAGCTTGTGTCGTTTCCCCGACCGTGAGGCCTTCGGGTCGTCCAGGTACTTCTCGAACGCGAAAAAGGAGCAGGCCATGAGTTATGCAATGGAGCAGCCCATTGCCCAACGGGCCGCCGAAAGCGCCCGCGCCGGATTCATTCGGAGGACGTACGCCCACCTCGCCGGCGCGATCCTTGCCTTCGTCGCCCTCGAGCTGTTGATCTTTCAGGTCCTCTTGCCCGGGAAGGCCGAGTCTACCGCTTTTGTGATGCGGCTGTTCGGCAACCCCATCTCCATGCTGATCCTGCTCGCCGCCTTCATCGGCGTCGGCTGGCTGGCGCAAGCGTGGGCCAGTTCGGACACCTCGCCCGGTCTGCAGTACCTCGGGCTGTCGCTGTACGTCGTCGTCGAAGCGATCATCTTCGTCCCGATCCTGACCGTCGCCATCCACTACGTCAAGGACCCGAGCATCCTGCCGACGGCCGGCATCATGACCCTCGGATTGTTCGCCGGCCTGACCTTGTCGGTGTTCCTCACGGGCAAGGATTACTCCTTCCTGCGGCCGATCCTGAGCATCGGCATGATGATCGCCATCGCCCTGTGTATCGCCGGGATGATCTTCGGCTTCACCCTGGGCCTGCTGTTCTCCTTCGCGATGGTCGCGCTGGCCAGCGGCTTCATCCTCTATGACACCTCGAACGTGCTGCATCACTATCGCACCGACCAGCACGTGGCGGCCGCCCTGGCCCTGTTCGCCTCCGTGGCGCTGCTCTTCTACTACATCCTTCGCATCCTGATCCAGCTGTCGTCCAACCGCGACTGATCCTGCCGGAGTGCCTGGAAACGACACGCCGCGGGGCGAGGACAACCCTCACCCCGCGGCGTTTCTTTTTTTCCCCGCCCGGTCACTTGACCAGCTTGAACGAGCCGAAGAATTTCTCCGCGTCCCTGGACGAGGTGACCTCCTATTAGAGAGGTCGAACCCCGCATGACGCAGCTCTACCCTCCCGGGCCGAAGAACTCCTTCTGGGGCCTGCGGCATGTCGCGCGCCTGCGGCGCGACCTGCTGGGCTTCAGCGCCGAGCTGGTCCGGGACCACGGCGACGTCGTCTACTACCGCATCGGCCCCGTCGCCAATTACCAGCTCACCCACCCCGATCACATCCAGGAAGTCCTCGCCCGGCAGTCGCACCGCTTCCACCGCCCCACGCGCATGAAGCGTGTCTGGCGCAAGTTCGAGGGCGGCGGACTGGTGCTCGACGAAGGCGCGTTCTGGCTACGACAGCGGCGCCTGGTGCAGCCGGCCTTCGGGCCGGAGGCCCTGCGCCGTTACGCCGACGTCATGGCCGGGCTGGCGCGGGACATGGTCGCGCGCTGGGAGGGTCGGCCGGAGATCGAGGCTTCCGCGGAAATGGCCCGCCTCACGCTGGAGGTCGTCGCGCGCACGCTCTTCGGGGCCGAGCTATCGGCCCAGGCGGCGCGCGTCGCCGGGGCGGTGGCGGTGATCCAGGAGAAGGCGGTGCGCGAGTTGAGCCAGGCGTTCCCCTTACCGGACTGGCTGCCGCTGCCGCACAAGATCCGCGAGCGGCGCGCGATCCGTTATCTGCACGACCTGGTCGGCGACGTAATCCGCGAGCGCCGCGCCGCCGGCCTCGACCGGGGCGACCTGCTCTCGCTGTTGCTGTCGGCGGTGGGCGGGGAGGGGATGACCGACCGCGAGGCGCGCGACGAGGCGGTGACGCTGCTGCTGGCCGGCTACGAGACGACGGCGAACGCCCTGACGTGGACGGTGTACCTGCTGGCGCGCCACCCGGATGTCCAGGCGGAACTGGCGGCGGTCCTCGACCGGGAGTTGGGCGGACAGTTGCTGACGGGGGAGGACCTGCCGGCGCTGGGTGGGATAGAAAGAGCGTTCAACGAGGCCCTGCGTCTCTATCCGCCGGTCTACTTCTTCTCGCGCGAGGCGGTCGAGGACGCGGTGGTCGGCGACTACCGCATCGCGCGTGGCAGCCTGGTCCACCTGGTGCCGTGGCTGGTCCACCGCGACGCGCGCTGGTTCGACCGGCCCGGGGAGTTCCTGCCGGAGCGATTCGCGCCGGAGCGCGAGGGGCGCCGGCACCCGTTCGCCTACTTCCCGTTCGGCGGCGGCCCGCACGCCTGCATCGGCAAGGCGTTCGCGACGGCGGAAGCGGTGCTGGCGCTGGCGGCGGTGCTGCAGCGCTACCGCCTCACCCTGGCGCCGGGCCAGGGCGAGGCGGAGTGTGAGGCGCGGCTCACGCTGTATCCGAAAGGGGGCGTCCGCATCGCGCTGACGCGCCGAGAGCCTGACATAGTCCCCGGCGCGTGAGAGGTGTATTATCAGCGACCGCCGCCGGCAAGCCCACTATGCGGACTAAGCCGTTTTTGACGGCGCGGCCAGGAGCGCGGGCCTCGTGGCGACAAGCGCGGCTGCCCGTCGCCACGAAGCCCCGCAATCCGCGGTCCTGTTACTCCTTGACGACGACCGTATGGGGGCGTGGTTCGACGTTCCCCGCGGCGTCCTCGGCGTGGGCCTGGACGCGGAACACGCCGGCGGCAGGCCGCTCCAGGGTGACTTCCCATTCGGCGAAGTTGGCACTCACGGCCCGGGCCGCCTGGCCGTTGACGACCACGCGCTTGACGGCGCCGTTGTCCGCGGTCGTGCCGCGCACCACGACCTTGCCGGCGGCGGGCCGGTCGACATGCGTGATGACCGTCGTCGGCGGCAGGTCATCCACGGGGTCGAGCACCTTCGGGAACTCCACGCCGCCGACCTCGGCCACGCGCGACTCGTCCCCGGTCAACGGCCACTCGGCGCGGAACTTGTCGGGGGCGCTCTTGAACTCCGGCGAGCGCGTGCTCACGACCATCGCGTGCCGGCCCGGGCCGAACCAGTCGTGCAGGTAGACGGGCACGCCCTTCGCGGTCTTCGGCGTCGGCCGCGGGCCGCCGCCCAGGTTCACCAGCGCCTTGCTCTTGCCGTCCTTCCAGTTCGGGGTCTTCACGTTGCGGAGGTGGGTGACGGCGGCGCCGGTCGGGTTATCGTCGCTGATCTGGATCAGCGGCATGTACCCCGAGCGGCAACCGTCGAACGTCAGACCGTCCACCACCAGCACCCCGTACTGCACGCTCAGGTCGTCGTGACCGCGATTGAACGGCTCGGTGTTCGTCTGACTGATGACCAGGTCGCGGTAGACGTGGTTGTCGTAGTTCGGGTGATAGATGCCGTACGCCGCCTTGTGGATGCGCACGTTCTCCGCGAGCAGCGACGGCACCTGCGGCCGGAAGCCATAGTGGACGTCCCAGATCTTCAAATCGCGGACGATGAAGGGGTGGCGCGCGTCGGGGCCGACACGGTTGACGCCCTCGCCGAGGTTGACGCCGTACAGCCCGGTGCCGCTGTGGACCTCGTTGCCCTCGAAGCGGACGAACGGCAGCGTGCGGACGTCCACCTGGCGGAAAGAGCCGTCGGGCTGCTGGATGCGGAAGTCCAACTTGAGGCGGCTGGTCGGCGTGGCCTCGTAGCGGAAGCCGTAGCGGTCGTTCTCGGTGGCGACGTTGCGCGTGAAGGTGTTCAGGCTGTTCGCCCACCAGAAGCCGGCCCCCTCGTTCTGGTCGAACGGCAACATCTGCTTCGGCAGCGCCTTGGCGTGGCGGGCGCCGACGGCGAGGTTGCGGTCGAGGACATTGAAGACCTCCGTACCGTCTTCCATGAAGAAGCCGTGGCCGATGCTCCGGTAGCCGACGCAGTCGCGGACGATGAGGTAGTTCGTGCCGTGGATCGTGAGCCAGCGGTTGTGGCTGTCCCAGATCGAGGCGCCGATCACGGAACTGCCGCGCATGCTGTCGCCAGCAAGGTGGTAGTGCAGGGCGTAGCGGCCGAGGACGCCCTTCTTGCCGAGGTGGCGGAACTCGGCGTAACTGATGGAACCGGCCGAGTGGCGGTGATACATGGTGTGCCCGCGCACGCCCTCGGGATCGGCCGACTCGACGATCGCGTTGCGGCTCAGGTTCGCGACCTCGCCGCGGTAATCGCCCGCGCCGAGGTGCTTGTGCTTCAGCGGCCGGTCGAGGGTGACCTTCGTGCCGGAGATGGCCTTGACGGTCCGCTCTTCCGTGAACGACTCCTCCGCGCGGTAGTCGCGCTGCGTCGCGGTGACGATGACGCGGTCGCCGACGCGCCAGCCCGTGACGGGCTCAGCGAGAACCACCGTGGCGTCACCCTTGTCCGCCGTCGCGCCGAGGCGAACCCAGGTGCGGCTCATCGGGGCGCCGTGGAAGTCGGCGCGGCCGCCGCAGCAGACGATGGCCGGGCACGACTCCTTATCCATGCCGGGGATGTACACCAGGCGAATGCGGGCGGTGTGGCTCGCGGCGATGGGCCGGTTGGGGGTGCCGACCTCCAGCGCCGGCCGCGGTCTGGCGGGGTCGGGCTTGCCGAAGTGGCCGTCGCAGTCGAAGCCCTCCTCGCTGTACTCCTCGCCCGGCTGGACCTTGATGAGGCCGACGTCGAGGCGCGTGTCGCGGTCGGCGGCGAAGGTGAGCATCCCGCCGATGTTGATGGCGCGGACCGCCCGGTCGGAGACGATGTCGTAGACGACGCGGTGCCCTTCGCGGATCAGGACGCGGGCGCCGGCGCCGGGGACCTTGCCGCCCTCCCAGGTCGCGGGCGCCGACCACGGACCGCTGGCCGCGGAGCGGATGACCGGCGGCAACGGGCCTTTCGCGGCGGGACGGTGGTCGTCGGCAGCGGCGGCGCCGGCGAACAGTGCCAGCGCCAGCGCGGCGAGGCCGAGAGGGTGTCTGGAGAGGGGTGGCAGCATGGTTCGATCCTTCCTGTAGGCGGGTGCAACGAGACTTCGGGGGCGGGTTCGGTAGGAGCAGTCGGCAGGCCTCCGGGTCGGGCGCCGGACCGGAGGAATTGGCTCCATGATACCCCATCCGCGCCCTCCGACAACAAAAAAGTCGCGCGGCAACGTCCCGGGCGTCTCCCTTCCTCCCGGCGGTGGGGAGCCGGCTTGCCGTTTCGCGCGCTCCC
>JBBRPS010000724.1:0-5109 GCA_038227745.1 Gemmatales bacterium
CTTGCATCCAAGTCGGTAGCGATGACAGTGTGGTGTCACTCTTCGGAAACCGCAGAATTCATGCGGAAAGCGCGACAACACGGGCTGTCGCGGCTCTCCTGAATTCAGTGCAGGTTTTCGTGCCAGGGACACTAGCTCCTCCTGCCCCTGCTCCAACAGCAGCCCGACGTGGTCCTGGTCCAAGGACGATCCCGACATCGGCGACCCGGTCGTCATGTACAGCGCCACCGGCGACCCCGGCAGCTGGGTCAAGGCCGATACCTCGACCTACACGATCGAGATCGACCAGTCCAGTTCCTCCGCGTCCGACGCGACTCTGAATCTCACCTTCTCCCAGGGGGGACAATACAAGATCCAGCCGATCGTGACGGCGTCGTTCGGCGCCGATTCGTGCTGCCAGGGCCAGGCCCGGCCGGTGGTGCTGTGCGCCGTCAACGCCGCCCCGACCATCGCCATCGTGCGGACCGGCACCTGGACGACGAAGGTGAACAACATCTTCCGGCCGTCGCCGGCCAACACCTGCCAGTTCACGGCCACCATCACGCCGAACACGCTCATGCGCAAGATCCGCTTCATCCTGGTGGGCACGTCCTCGGAGACGGGCACCAACTGCAACACCGGGACGGGCACGGCCCTCGACCTGACGTTCGAGAACCAGGCCGGCTTCGACAACCCCGCGGGCACCAAGCAGGAGATCGTCACCTCGGCGGCGGTCAACAGCGTTACCGTGACGGTCACCGCGCAGGATTACGGCCCCTACGGCAAGATCAAGGCGAAAATCGATGGCACGGCCGTCGAGAGTACCCAGATCTCCGTGCTGACGGACGCCAGTCCGGCCGGTGGGAACAACGTCGAGGACGCCTGGGACACGGCCTTCCCGGCGCCGACGGGGGGCACACTCGCGGGCGACGACGACAAGGACAACCTGCCGGCCATCGGCACGGACAACGGCGACCTGCTGCAGCGCTACGAGGAGTACCGCGGCTTCACGGTGCGCAAGGAGGACAACTCGGCGGACCTGTACGTCAGCACCGACCCGGCGAAGAAGACGGTGTTCCTGCGCGACAAGACGGGCTGGACGATCACGGACGGCGGCGGCAGCACCCTGTCGCTGTTCAAGAAGCTGGGGGCCGACACCTACTGGGTGGTCGCCGGCCAGACGGATGCCACCACCCGCAAGATCAACTTCAACGCTAAAAACACCCAGAGGGCCGTCTGGGTCGAGAGCGACGACGGCACCAACACCGGCGGCGCCTGGGGCACGACCACCGGCGGCACACCCAGCACCTATACCTCCGTGTATGTCTACGTCGCCCAGTTCTCGCAGAAGCTGAAGCTCGAGACGGCGCTCACCGCCGCGGCGACGGCGGCGGTCATCTACACGGCCGCCTCGGAGACGGACGGCTCCCTCAAGGACTCCTGGCAGGCCAACGGCTTCGTGAAGATCGATAATGAAGTCATCAAGTACACCACGGGCTGGCCCCCGATGACCAAGGAAACCGACGTGGCGACCGCCAGGATCCAGGTTCCCGCCGACTCCACTTCGATCATTGTGGACGGCGTCCGCTCGATGAGCTTCGTCCGCATCCAGGACGAGATCGTCCAGATCCAGGTCAAGTACAACGGGGTGACCGGGAACACCATCAAGGCTTGCAATGCGGCGGCCACGGAGATTGAGCTCAAGACCGGCCAGTACGCGAACCCCGGGGGCAGTTACTACCTCTATGCCAAGCTGGACACGGGAGGCAACACCGAGTGGATCCGCTTCACCGGCTACGACACCACCACCTCCAAGTTCACCGGCGTGACCCGCGGGGTGCTGGGCACGGCGGCCAAGGCCCACGCCGAGGACTGCAACATGGACATCTACGCGCAGTTCCCCAACTCCAAGCGCGGGCAGCTCGGCACGACCGCCGCCGCCATCCCCACAGGGAAGACCCTCTACCCGATCGGGGTACTCAAAGACCTGACCCGCGGCCAGAAGAGCACCGCGGCGGCGCCACACGTCGTCAACGCCGACATCCCCTGGTTCGTCAACCCCAACGACGCCATCCGCGAGACGTCGGCCCACGAGGCCGGCCACGCCTGTGGCCTGGATCACGCCAACACTTACCAGATCATGAACCGGATTCTGCTGCGCGGCGCCGTCTTGACGAACGGCCTTTACGACGACTACAGCGCTGCGGAGAAGGCCGGGTTCACGGCACGCTAACGCCACGCGCGGCGGTCGGCAGGGCGGGGCCACGGCCCCGTCCTGCCGACCGCCCTTGAGCTTTCGACCCTGCGAGGAGAGGCAACCATGCACCGCCGTCCGTCGTGGGCCAGCAAGAGCGCCGTCCCGGCAGCGCTCGCACTCGCCTTCGTCCTGCCGTCCCCCGGGCCCGCCGGCGGCCCGCTCGCGAAAGACCACCCGATTTACCGGACGCCGGACCTTTCCTACGGGGTCGGCAAGTCCACTCCCGAGGTGAAACACGGCCAGGCGCAAAGCACACCGCCCCGGTGGGCGTTCGCGCTCGACAAGAAGCAGTTTCTCCTCGGGGAAACCATCCGTGGCCGGCTGACGGCGGAGAACGTCGGCAAGGAGGCCCTCCGCCTCAGCCCGCCTTACCGGGGGTTCCACGTGGCCACCGTCGCTGTCTGGGTCAGTCGGCGGCAAACGGTCGGCAACTGGAGTACTCTCGCCCCCGTTTCCAGGATAAACCGCGGGTTCCCGCGCTTCGGGCCGTGGCAGTTCCAGGGCGAGCCCGTTGTCCTCAAGGCAGGCGCCCGCTGGGAGGCCGCCATCGCCGTGAGCGGCGAGGCGCGTCTCCTCAACCGCGGCACGCGCAAGCGGATCGAACCGGCCCCCTTGTGGCTGGGGGGCATCGGCTTCGCCGAGCCCGGGCACTATCGCTTCTACCTCCAGTACGTGAACCTGGAGGAACTCATGCCGTTTGATCGTCGCAAAGAGACGGCCTCCACGACTGCGGACGTCAAGTCTCGCCCCCATCGGTCGATCCCTGGCGTGCGGAATGTACCGTCCGAGCCGGTGGTGCTCGGACCTTATGACGTGGAGATCCTGCCGCCGGACGGCGACGGCGCCCTGGACCTGGGCGACTTGCTGGCGACTTGGAACGGGGCCGCGAAGCGCGCCAATAACCCGGTCGCCTCCTTCCCGCTCGATTCCTTGCCGCGGCTGTTCGAGACCGACACCTTGAAAACTCCGGCCGCGGGTCCCATCCGGGCCTCCCTCGCCTTGACCCAGGTCCAGGGGCAGCTGTTCAAGCTCCCCGCCGCTCCCGCCGAAAAGTTGAAGGTCCAACAGGACGTGCTGAAGCGCTTGCAGGACGCGCGCAAGGCACTGCCGGCCGGCCCACTGCGCGACGCCTACGGGCTGACCGAGTGTTATCTGCTGCTCGACCTCGGCCGACGCGCGGACGCCGTCGCCCTGACCCGCGCTCTCCAAACTCCGGACGCCCGCGTCTTCCTCATCGACCACGAACGGGATCGGCCCTGAACGGACGGCCCGTCTGGATAACTCTCCCTTGTCCCCTGGGTGATGCAGTGTTCATGAAGCATGTCCTCCGCTGTGTCGCCGTGGTGGCGTGTGTCGCCTTGACGGGAGTCCCCGCCACTGCCCAGGGGGTGCAGCGCACGCTGTGGCTCGACTCCGCCGAGATCGACCTCGCCGACCCGAAGGCCGTCGCCAAGGCCCTCAACCAGTCGGTGGACCGCGTCGTGGTGTCCTGCCTCGTCGGCGCCGAAACCGTGTTCCCCTCGCAGTCTCGTCTCTTCCCGCAGATGGCCGCCTACCGCGGCAAGGACGTCCTGCGGGCCTTCCTTGCCCAGGCCTCCGCCCGCGGGAAGAAGGTCTACGCCTACATCGACTGCCTGCACTGGACGCTGCCGGACACGCCGAAGGACCGCGACCTGCTGCACTACAACCCCGACCTGGCGGAGGTGACGCGGCACGGCAGCACCGGCGGCGTGGCGTTCGGCAAGTACGCCTCGCCATTCCACCGAGAGGTGAGGCGGGCGCTGCTGGCCCTCGCCGAGGAGGTGGCCGACCGCTATCCCGAGCTGGCCGGCCTCGTGCTGCGCTGCGGCCTGTCGCGCCACAACCTGCTCGGTTACAGCCGGGCCGCGCGGGGGGCCTATTACCGCGACCGGCGCATCGACCTGCGCAAGGCCAACGGCGTCGAGGTGGCGCCGGGAAGCGCCCTCGGCCGCGACTGGGGACGCTGGCGCACCGTGCAGGTCGCGGCGCTGGTGCGGGAGCTGGCCGACACCGCCCGTTCGCGCAACCGCAATCTGAAGGTCGCCGCCCTCGGCCACGCCGACTTCTCGCAGCTCTCGTTCGTGGAGCGGAACAGGTCGGTCGAGGATTGTCTGACCTGGGTTCTGGCGGGCTCGGTCGATGAATTGCTGCTGCTCTGTCCCGTGGGCCAGCCGCTCAACAAGGAGGGCTACGCCCACTATCTGGCAGAACTGGCCGGGGCCAGGCGTAAGATCCCGGTCGCGTTAGTCCTGCCGCTCTCCAAAGGGGGGCCGGTACTCGACCCCGGCGAGACGCTGAAAGAGGTCTGCGGCTATCCCGTCACCGGCATCGTCCTCCACGTCCAGAGGGCACACGAACTGGACAGCGCCGCCCGCTACCTGAAGCACACCTTCCCGGGAATCGAGGCGGTCCTTCCGCGCGCCGACCTGCAACGCCTGGAGACCGATCCGCGCCTGCAGAAACCGCTGACGTTCGGCCTCCGCGCGCCGCGGCTGCGGCCGCTGCTGCGCCTCCTGCAGTCGGAGACCACCGTGCCCCTGACGCTCGACGAGGCGTTCAACTCCGACGAGGCGGTCTTCGGCAGCTGGTCGCTGGGGAACGTGCCGGCGTGGAAAGCGCTGCAGCGGCTGGCCCTGGCGGAGAAGGTAGCCGGACGCTGGGAGCCGCAGGGGGGAGGCTATCATCTTGTCCTGCCCCCTTCGGCCCCCAGCGCGGGGAACGCCCTGACCGCGCTGCACTGGCTGCTGGCCATCAACGTCCTGCTGTGCGTCGCCCTCGGCTCCGTTTGGCTGCTGCGCAGGCGGCGGCGCGGCGCGGGGGGCACGGCGCTGGCCGCCGCCGTCAGCCCCGGA
>JBBRPS010000725.1:0-5099 GCA_038227745.1 Gemmatales bacterium
GCGGCGCCTGGGCAATGCCCACGGCCTGACCGTCGCGTACGACAAGCAGGGGCGTCCCGAGCGCTTCGCCGGCGGCGCCGACCCGCGCGGCGAGGGCAAGGCGATGGGGCGCTGAACAGCGGCCGTCGACCTCATCAACTCGTGGGGGATCGACGAAGGTACTGCTGCTGGCGGTGCTGGCACCGTACTCCTGTCTGCTTTCTGACCGCCTACGCCGGCGCTGCCGCCTATTTTTACGGCCGCCTCTTTATACGCCGTAGACGTGGCGGTTCGTGCCCGCCGCATAGCTCAGCGGCGCGCCGGGGAGGTCGGCAACGGCGTAGGCCAGGCGCTGGTAGAGGTCCTCGTTCTCGACCCCGGGTCGTGGCGACGCGGGCGGTGCTCACCCGCCTCATCGACCGCCCCGTGGATTTCCAGGACAAGCTCGTTCGAGCAAGCCGCGGCGCAGGCGATGGCGCAGGCGTTCGAGGCGGCCGGCATCGCCGGGGCTCCCGGTTGAGCGGTCGCAACCGACCCGCTCACTGCCGCCACGTAGCGAGTCTATCTCAAGCATTGGGCTACCATGACGGGAGCGCCTCGCTAACGACCTCGCGGAGGTGACCATGCGCAAACGCGAGTGGGCAAGCTGCAAAGACCCCCAGCAAATGCTGCACGCGTTGGTGTGGGCGGATTCTTGCGAAGTAAATGAGCCAGGCGATGAACGCGGTGGGTGGGTGCCTGGTCCGATCACGCAACGTCGGCTGCGGCTGTTCACCCTCGCGGCGGGGAAGCGTTTGTGGGCAAACCTGGAACACCCCCCCTACCGCAGCGCCGTGGAAGTGGCCTGCCGACAGGCCGAGGGGGAGGCCACCCCGGAGGAGGTCGCCGAACAATGCACGGCGGTCGGTCGGGCCTATCACGCAGTCTTATGCCGCCACGAGGACGTGGTCGAAATGGCTCGGCTCCTCCATGTCGTGCTCATGCTATTACGCTATCCCCTGGAGGCTGCCATCAGTCTGGTCACTCCTGTGCCGTTGCACGGCAACGATTCGCCCGCTCCCTTGCTCACTCCGGGGGAGACGGCCTGCTGTTGCGGGCTGCTGCGTGAACTTTTCGGTGACCGGGGCCACCCATTCCTGGTTACGGATTTCCTGCACCCCGCCTGGCTCACCCCGGCCGTGGTGCAACTCGCCCAGGCCCTGTACGACGAGCGCCGCTTCGAGGATCTCCCCGTTCTCGCCGACGCCCTCGAAGAGGCCGGATGTACCGAGGCAACCGTCCTGGAACACCTCCGCGGCCCGGGGCCGCACCTACCCGGTTGCTGGGCGGTAGACGCCCTCCTCGGCAAACCGCCGAACGGCTGATGGTCCGTGAGTCGCCTCTCCAGATCACCCCCTCGCAGCGCTGCCGGCCGCCGCCGCCGCCCCCGGCCGTTGTCCCCTTGCCAGTCGCCCGGGCGCCGTCACCTGGGGGATCGTACCCCACGGCTCGCCACCCGCGACTGGATCCTGGACGGCAGCGCCCGGCCCCACCTCCCGCGCCATTCCGCCCAGCGGCTGCTGAACAGCAGGGCCGGCACGCCGCCCCCGGCCGCGCGGCCGGGCGGCCGGGGCGCAGTCGGTGCTCGCCGCGCTGTGGCAACTCCCCGACTGCCCTATGGGCCAGTTCTTCGACTACCCCGCGGAGACGCGGACCTTGCCGAGGCGCCGCCGCCCGCCCAGTTCAAATGACCCGCGCGGCGCCAGCACGAGGGGGCCGTCCACCTGTTCTCCTGGACTGCCTTTACCCTCACAGGCCGGAAGGGCTGATTGTCGTCGCCGGGGCGGCTGCCGCCGGAAGGGTAAGGCCGCGGCGAAGCACGACGCCGCCCCGGCTTTTTCCTCGCTCGCCCTCCCCAGTGCGAGTATGGTTGATGCGGCGTCCCCTACACCCGGCTCAGTCGTCGCGCCGCGGTGCGAGTGCGGCGGAGTCCGACCATGAGGTGCTGCGTCATGTCCGAGCCCACCCTCCCGGCGCCCGCCCTGAGCGACCGCAACTTGCTGTTCGGCATCCTCGCCCTCCAGATGGACTTCATCACCCGCGACGCCCTCGTCGTCGCCATGCAGGCGTGGGTGTTCGACAAGGCCAAGCCCCTCGGACAGATCCTGGTCGCGCAGGAGGCTCTCAGCGGGGAGCGGCACGCCCTCCTGGAGGCCCTCATCCAGGAGCACCTGAAGCGGCACGAGGGCGACCCGCACAAGAGCCTGACGGCGGTGGGGGCCGCCCGCCCGGCCTACCAGGAACTTCAGGGGATCGCCGACGCCGACCTGCACGCCAGCCTGGCGCTCGTCGCGACGCCCAGTGACGGCGGGGCTGACCCCTACGCGACCCACGGGTCTTCGGCGCCACGTACGCCCTCGCCCTCCGCGCCGCGCTTCCGCGTCCTCCGGCCGCACGCCAAAGGGGGCCTCGGTGAGGTCTTCGTGGCCCGGGATCTGGAGTTGCCGCGCGAGGTCGCCCTCAAGCAGATCCAGGGGCGGCACGCAGACGACCCGGAGGCACGGGCGCGGTTCTTGCGGGAGGCGGAGGTGACCGGCGGGCTGGAGCACCCGGGAGTCGTGCCGGTCTACGGCCTGGGCTGCTACGACGACGGCCGCCCCTTTTACGCCATGCGCTTCATCCGCGGCGAGAACCTCCAGGAGGCCATCCGCCGCTTTCACCAGGCAGACACCCCGGGCCGCGACCCGGGCGAGCGCTCGCTGGCGCTGCGCGAGTTACTGGGACGGTTCGTGGCGGTGTGCAACGCCATCGCCTACGCCCACAGTCGCGGCGTCCTCCACCGCGACCTCAAGCCTGGCAACGTCATGCTCGGCCCCTACGGCGAGACCCTCGTCGTCGATTGGGGCCTCGCCAGGCCGGTGAGCCACCCCGCCGTGGCGGGCGAGGAGCCGCTGCTTGCCGTGGCGCCGGCAGGCGCGGTCCTGACGCAGGTGGGCAGCGCCGTCGGCACGCCGCCGTTCATGCCGCCAGAGCAAGCGGCGGGGCGACTCGATCTGCTCGGCCCCGCCAGTGACGTCTACAGCCTGGGGGCCACGCTCTACTGCCTCCTGACCGGGCAGGCCCCGTTCCAGGGGGACGATGTGGGGGCCGTCCTGCGGCGGGTGCAGCGGGGAGACTTCTCACCCCCGCGGCAGCTCAAGCGCGGCGTCCCGCCGAGCCTGGAAGCCGTCTGCCTCAAGGCCATGGCGCTCAAGCCCGAAGGCCGCTACGCCTCCGCCCGGGCGCTGGCCGACGACATCGAGCACTGGCTGGCGGACGAGCCGGTCAGCGCCCGGCGCGAGCCGTGGCGGGACAGGGCGCGCCGCTGGCTGGGCCGCCACCGGACGCTGGTGACGGCGACCGCCGTGGCGCTGCTGGTGGGCACCGTGAGCCTGATCATTGCGACGGCGCTGCTGGCGGTCGCCAACGAGGGCGAGCGGGCGGCGACGTCGGCGGCCCTGAAAAGCATGCAGGAGGCCCAGGAGTGGCGCCAGAAGGCCGGGAAGTACCTACGGCAATACGTCCAACTCCGAATCGCGCGTCCCCAGGAGGGGCCTCCGCTTTCCCCGGAGGAGAGGGGGGAGTTGCGCCGTCTGGTTGACGAATATAACAAGAAGGCGAAAGCGATTATCGACAGCATCGGGCGGTAGAACTTCGGCAGCCCTGGCCCCGGTGCTATCCACCCCCCGGGGTTTCCCCTCTCGACGCCGTCTCTCAGGAGCCGCCGCCGTGGCGATGACGCACCGCGAAGCGCTGGAAGTGCTGGCCGACCGGCGCGGGCAGCACGTCGTACTCACCACGCACGGGTCGGTCGATCTATGGGTGTCGCTGTCGGACACGCCGCTCGACTTCTCCTACGTCCCGGCGTCGATGGGCCAAGGCCCGGCCCTGGGGCTCGGGCTCGCGCTGGCCCAATCCCGGCACGGCGTCGTCGTGGTCTGCGGCGACGGGCACCTGCTGATGAACCTCGGCTGCCTGGTCACACTGGCGGCCCACCCCGCCGACGGCTTGTTGATCGTCATCGACAACGGCGTGTACGAGGTGATCCACGACATGTCAACCGCGGACACGAACCGCCTGCCTTGCGGAAAGACAAGCCCGTCAGCGTCGGCACCCGCTTCTTCGGGCAGCGTGATGAAGACGATCCAGCCCTTACCGGCCCCGAACTCCTGCCGCACTCCGCTCAGCCCAGGCCCAGGCGGTAGACGAGCCCGAACAGGACCAGCACGCCGCCCTCGGTGAGCAGCGGCACGACCTTGTGGTACTCGTACCACCACGGCACGACCCCTCGCCGGCCCGCGCCCCACAGCACCATCAGGAAGAGCGGGATCGCCATCCCCTGGAAGAGCAGCACCACGCCGGAGACACCCTGGAAGCGGCAGCCGTAGGTGAACTCGTCCCACCGCCACCCCGCCTCCGTCACCTGGGTCATGCCCAGCTTGAGCTCGGTGAGATTGTCGAGAGCAGCGAGTTTTTTCAGCCCCGCGTCCGTGATCTTGGTGCTGCTCAGGTTCAACAGGAAGGCGATGGTCACCTGCCCCTTGGAGGCGATGGTCACCTGCCCGCCGAGTCCTTTAAAGAACGCGAGCGCCTTGTCCTGGGGCTCGTCGGGACGGACGGGCGGCGCCAGCAGGGTCAGCGTCAGGGCAATGGCGATCATGCAACAGTACGCGATGTGCTTATTCATGGAAGCTCCTTGAGGCGAACACCCTCGCCGGGAGGCCAGGCGAGCACCGGGTACACCCCTGAGCGATCGCCAAGCCATTTATCAGGATGTCGCAGCGAGATTACACCGAAGAAAGGGGTCCGTGGTTGCGGCTATCCCGGGCCTCAGCCCCGACCACCTTTGGGGCGCCCGTCCGGCCACCTTTGCTCACGGTGGAAACGAGCTGCGTCCTCTTTTCTGCTGAGCCGTATGCGTTAATGGCGCATGTACGGATCTGTGGGAGGCGGCGGGGGCAACCCAGGGTAATCGCATCAAAAACCCTAAAAAAGCTCCAATAGCTTCTCCAAGTTCTTGTCGTTCCATCCTGTCTGGAGGCGTTTCTTCTCGATGCTGCCCGTAACGGTTTTGTTCTGAAGCTGCACGGACAATGCCCAGC
>JBBRPS010000726.1:0-5098 GCA_038227745.1 Gemmatales bacterium
ACTTGCCCCGTGTCGAGTATAAAATAGACGATCGGAGCAGCCGGGTGCTGCGCGGCGGCTCCTTTTTCAATGGGACGCCGTACGTGTACTCCGCCAACCGCAGCGGCGACCGGCCCGCGCACCGCGACTATGCCGTCGGCCTGGGCCTCGTCGGGTCAGCGGGAAGGCCGGGCGTGCCTACCCACGGAGCCTGGATGACCAGCAAAACTCTCTACCAAATCGCAGTGCTTCCCGGCGACGGCATCGGCGTGGATGTCACCGCCGAGGCGCTCAAGGTGCTGCGGGCCGCGGAGCGCGCCCGCGGCGGCTTCACCCTCGACCTGACCACGCACGACTGCGGCGCGGACTGCTACCGCCGCACCGGCGAGGACCTGCCGGCCGACACCGTCCGCGCCGCCCGCGCCGCCGACGCCGTCCTGCTTGGGGCGATGGGCCACCCCGACATCCGCAAGCCCGACGGCACCGAACTCGTGCCGCAGGTCACGCTGCGCGTCCTCCTCGACCTGTACGCGGGCGTACGGCCCTGCCGCCTCTACCCCGGGGCGCGGTCGCCGCTGGCCGGCGTCGCGCCGGGCGCCATCGACCTGGTGATCCTGCGCGAACAGACCGAGGGCCTGTTCGCGTCGCTGAACGCCGGCATCGTCCTGCACGACCAGGTCGCGACCGACACCCTGGTGATGACGCGGCCCGGCATTCGCCGGGTCTGTGACTTCGCCTTCCGCCTCGCACGCACCCGCAAGCGCGTCGCGCCGGCGCCGGTCCGCAAGGTAACGTGCGTGGACAAGGCCAACATCTTCAAGAGCTTCGCCTTCTTCCGCAAGGTCTTCGACGAGGTCGCGGCCGGCTACCCCGACGTGCAGAGCGAGCGCACCTACATCGACGCCCAGGCGCTCTACCTGGTGCAGCGGCCGGAGCGCTTCGACGTGCTCGTAACGGAGAACCTGTTCGGCGACATTCTCTCGGACCTGGCGGCGGGGCTGGTCGGCGGCATGGGCATGGCGCCGTCGGCGGACGTCGGCGACGCGCACGGAGTGTTTCAGCCGGCGCACGGCACGGCGCCGGACATCGCGGGCAAGGGCATCGCCAACCCGGTGGCGGCGATCCTGTCCGCGGCGATGATGCTCGACTGGCTGGGGGAGCGGCACGGGTCGGCGGCGTTGCGCGAGGCGGCCGAGGCCATCGACCGGGCGGTGACGCGGGTACTCGGCGAGGGGAAGGCGTTGCCGGTGGACCAGGGCGGCTCGGCGAGTACGGCGGAGGTGGGCGACGCGACCGCCGCCGCGCTTGGAACCTGATAGGGAAGGGCCCCTCGCTCGCGCGTCGGGCTTGTGTCGATGGCACGATGCCGGCCCTCAATACACCTCTCACTTGTCCGGAGGAGGGAGTTCGCCGAAGGCCAGGCCCGACGTCGGGTCAAAGCCCATCCGCGTGAGCAGTTCCCGCATCGCCTCGACGGATTCCTTGCGCACGGCGAGCCAGTTCGGGCCTGGCGTACCCACGAGCAATGGCCGCACCAGCGGGCTCGTCAACAGCGCATCGAAGAGGTCGGTGTCGGCAACGTGCAGCAGGATGGCGTCGTCGAGCTGCACCGCGGGGCCTTTCCCGGCCCAGGCGAAGAGGGCGTGCTCCAGCAACGGCGGCATAAACTCCGCGAGCGACTGGATCAGCCAGCGGTGCAGCACCGGCGCCTTGTGGCCCGCCGCCACGGCCCGCGCGACCGTCGCGCCCGTCACCTCCCAGCCGGTGTCCGTCCGCCGGGCGAAGCGGCGCAGCCGCGCTTGCTGCACCGTGTCCCCGTCCTTGCGCCCCGACAGCCGGCCCTCTTCGTCAGCCTCCAGCGTCCCGCGACGGCCGTCGGAGTGGTCGCTCACCAGGGTGCCCCGCGCCTGCGCCAGGGCCGGTTTGCCCTTCTTCCGTGGCAGCGCGAAGCGCTCGCCGTACGCGGTGCCGCCGTGCTCGGCGATGTACTCGTCGCGGGCCGCCGTGCTCGGGAAGCCGAGCAGCGTCACGTCGGTGTGCAGCACCATGCTCTCGCGCCGCCCCGCCCATTCCCCCAGCATCTGCACGACGTTCGTGGGCAGGTCGTTCCGGCTGCACTGCCGCAGCAGCCCCACGGCCTCGGCGGGACTCAGCCCCCCTTCCAGGGCGTTGTAGACGCTATCGCGCGTGAGGCGGAACGTCCGCACCGGCCCGGCGCTGGTGCCGTCGGCCTTCAGCAGTCCGGCCAGCCGGCCCATCGCGCCGGCGTCGGCCTCGTCGAGGTAAACCAGCACGTCGAAGTTCGGCTGCACGACCAGGAACCGTGCGGAGGTGTCCGCGGGGGGCGTGACCTCGGGAGCGCCGAACACCGCCCGGCCGAGAGGCGTCAGGCGGAAGCACGCAGCAGCCGCCTTGCCCCCGGTCCGGCCGCGCTCGACCAGCCCCAGGGCCGGCAGTGTGACCATCAGGGCGTTGGCATACCAGAGCGCCTGCGTGCGAAACCACAGGGCGCGCTGGTACTCCTGCCCCTGCTTGCCCTCGATGTCCTGCGCTTTTCCCAGCTTCGGATCCCAGGCGTAACTGCCGTGGGAGTACGAGGCCAGGCTCCGGTCGCTGCCGGTGCCCTCGGCCAGTTTGGCAAGCCAGTCCATCAAGTCGAACCACTCCTCACCCTGGTGGGCCAGGGCGGCCAGCGTCCAGGCCAGAACCTGCCGGCGGGCCACCGTCGGAGATTCGCCGGCCTCGGACCGGCTCTCCGCCCCCCCGCCCGCGCCCTGGCCGTCGCTCCAGTCTCGCGTCGTGAACCACCCCCGCACCCAGAAGTGAGCCTGCAGGGCGGTCGGCAGCGTGAAGAGAAGGGCCCTGGGGTTGGCCTCGGCCAGGCCGTCCTGGACGCGGATGACCCCATTGCCGCGGAGGATCTCGAAGTAGAGGGCCTGCGGGTCGGGGAGGACGAATACAGGGTCTTCCGGCACGGGCACCGCCTTCGCCAGCGCCCGCAACGCCGGGGTGGACAGCTCGCCGGACTTGTTGATCTTCACGGGCCGCGCCGCGACGTGGGCCAGCACGCGCGCCAGGTCCAGCACCACCTCCGCGGCGGGGCGGGCCTCGCCCGGGGTCGCCGCCTTGACGGGGGAGAGCGTCCACTCCGGCGGCCCGGCCGGCGGGACGTGCCGGGCGAGGGTGGGGTGGAGGACATACGTGGGGATCGTGCGCTCGGCGCCATACCCGTAACTGAAATGCTCGGCGAACGGGTCGCGGACGCCGGGCCGGAACAGGACCAGGCGCTCCGCCAGGGGGCGGATTGGGTCGTGCTTCCAGTCGTAAGTGCTGAAATGGCCGTACCGCTTTTCGACCTTCTCCAGCAGGCCCCGCGCCATCAAGTCGAGGCGGATCACCGTGCTGTTGACGGTCCCGCCATAGCGCCGGTACGCGGCCAGCACCCCGCGTTCGGTCGGCTTCAGGCCGGCGGCCACCGCGGCGGCCACGGCGTCGTCGGCCGTTGCCTCCTGCAAGGCCTTCAGGCACTGCGGCCCCGGGAGCTTGCTGCTGTTCGGCACCTTCCAGAAGGCCGCAGCCTTGCGGATCTCGCCGAGGCGGGCGTAATGGAGAACCGGCACGGGGGGAGCCACGCCGGAGTCGAGGACGTGTGGGAGGGGTTTCATCGGCTTGTCCGGGGTCACGGCTTGACGATCTTGGGAGTGTGGCCGCGCTTGCGCAGGGCTTCCGCCAGGTCGGCGGCGCGGCCCGGATCGACCAGGGCGACGTTCGGCGCCAGCCGGCACAGCAGCAGGGGCTGCAGCAGCGGGTCGGCCGCCAGCTCCAGGAGCTGCGCCGGGTCGCTGACTTCCAGCACCGCCGCCTTGTAGTGGACCTCCGCTGTCGCCGGCTCGACCAACGGCAGGATCTCGTCAAGGAGGGCGCCTGGCGATTGCTTGCCGGTGCGTGGCGTCGAGGAAGAGGGTGCATCGCTCATGGGACGGGGCCGCGTGAGAAAAAATCGGTGCCGTTCCCCTCTATTATCGCCGATCTCGCCTCGCCGTGCTATCCGTTTGGCGGAGTTGTGTGCGCTGGCGCCCCGTGCGCCGGCAGCGCCTCCAGGAACTCGTTGAGCGCCCGGTAATACTCCAGCGAGGGCGGGTCGTTGTGGCCGCCGCCTCGAACGGGAAGGAACCGCTTCGGCTCGTTGGCGGCCGCGAACAGCCGCCGGCCCAGTTCGCAGGGCACCGTCTGGTCCGCGTCGCCGTGCGTCTGTAGCAGCGGGCCGTGGTAGGCACCGATCTTCGCCAGCGAATCGAGGCGCACGCGCATCAGCCGCTGCACGGAGAACGTCGAGGTCTTGCAGGCGGCGACCTCCGGCATCGACGTGAAGGTGTTTTCCAGGATCAGGCCGCGCGCCCCGTCGTGCGCCGCCAGGTCCACCGCCACCGCCCCGCCCAGCGACCGGCCGAGCAGGACGATGTCGGTCTCGGCAACGCCGGTCCGCCCCGCCAGCCAGCGGCGCGCGGCGCGGGCGTCGGCGAGAATGCCTGCCTCGGTGGGCGCCCCCGTGCTGCGGCCGTACCCGCGGTAGTCGAACGCCAGCACCGAGACGCCCAGCTTCTCCTGCAGGAGGCGCAGCGGCCACTTGCACGACGCGACGTTGCCGGCGTTGCCGTGGGCGTACAGCAGCACCGCGCGCGGCTGCGCGACGGGGCAGAACCAGCCGTGCAGTTTCGTCCCGTCCTCGGCCTCGAACCAGGCGTCCTCGTGGACGAGGTCCTTCGGCGCCCAGTCCCCTTCGGGGTAGGGGCGAGGGAAGAAGAGCAGCGACCGCTCCAGGGCGGTGAGCGGGCCGGTCACCTCCCCCGAGGGCGACAGGCAGCCTCCGCCCGCCAGGAGCAGAAGGAGCGGCACGCACAGTCCGGTACGCCTGGCCATCGCAGCCTCCGCGGTCCTTGCCGTCGGACGCCTCCCGGCCCAGGGCGGCGCCATTTTGGTCAGCGGTGAGGAATCGGTTTTTCCTCGCACCTCGCGGCTGGTCTTGTGAACGGACAATCAGGCACGGCGCTGCCTGTGGCGCCCTTCCGGCCGGTGCGCTCTTCTCGCACCTGTGCTTTCTGCCCTCTTTCCGCTAAAT
>JBBRPS010000727.1:0-5094 GCA_038227745.1 Gemmatales bacterium
GGGGGAGAGGGCCACGCCGTGGAGGGTGCTCGTGTGCCCCGGGAAGCGGCGGATCTCCGTCCCGGCCTCGACGTCCCACAGCCGCAGCGTGGCGTCCGAAGCCCCGGAGAGTGCGTGGCGGCCATCCGAGGAGCAGGCCAGGCCGTGGACCCCGTCCTTGTGGCCCTGCAGGCTGCGGAGCAACTGCCCCGTGCCCACGCTCCACACGCGGACGACGCCGTCATAGCTGCCCGTGAGCGCCCGCTGACCGTCGGGGGAGAAGGCGAGCGCGCGGACGGCGCTCCTCTGCCGGGCGAAGCGCCGCAGGTCGCGGCCTGTCTCCATGTCCCACAACCGCAGCGCCCCGTCCGCGGAGGCCGCGAGGAGCAGCCGGCCGTCCGGCGACAGGGCGATTGCCAGGACCCAGCCCTCGTGGGCGAAGCGGCGCAGCTCCTGGCCGGTTTCGAGGTCCCACAGCCGGATGGTGTGGTCGGCGCTGCCGGAGAGGGCCTGTTTGCCGTCGCCCCGAAAGGCGACCGCAAAGACCCCCGCGCTGTGGCCCTCCAGGCGGCGCAGCTCCCGGCCGGAGGCGAGATCCCACAACCGGACGGCCCGGTCCCGGTCCCCGCCCAGGGCCGCCCCTGAGAGCAGTTGGCGGCCGTCGGGGGAGACCGCCAGGGCCATGACCCCCTCGGTGTGCCCCACGAAGCGCCGGACCTCCTCCCCCATCCTGGGAGCTGCGGGGCCCGGCCCTGGCGGCGGCTGCGGTGAGGGCTGCCCGCGCCAGCGGACCAGGGCCAGCGCCCCGGCCACCAGGGCCACGGCCGCCAGGGCCAGGACGACGGCGACCCGGCGGCGCCGGGATGGTGCCCCGGGGGCCTGCTTGCCGAGGCGCCGGAACAGTTCGAGTTTGCGCTCGACCGCGCGCACGGCGCGGCCGGAACGCGCGGCGATGTCCGCGGCGGTGTAGCCCTGGAGTGCCAGCCGGGCGAGTTCGCGCTGCTCGCCCTGGAGGGCGCGCAGGAGGTGCTCGCGCTCCGCCCGCGTCAGGGAGAGGGGGGCGGTCACGAGGCCGCCCGGCAGCCGGGTGGTGTCGGACCCCGCCTGAGCCATTGCTTGATCCGTCGGCAGCTGGAGGGAAGGAGCGAGGCCCCGCGAGCGCCCGCAGACCCTTCAGATCTTGATTCTACGCCCGCGGGGGGCCGCCGCCACCGGCTCTCGTCGCCGTCCTGCGCTTCGCGCAAATCGAAATCTACATCGCGTCCTACGAGATCCGCCGGCTGTAGGGGGTCGGCGCTGCCCGGCGCTTGACTGCCGGGGCGCGTTTCGCCACAACGATAGAGAGACGCGATCCGGCCGTGGGCGCGCCCACGGCCACCCTCCTGACTGCGTGGAAGAAACGATGTCGGCGGCAAACCCCTCGGTCCCTGACGTGCATGGGCGCTTCGGTCCCTACGGCGGCCGCTACGTCCCCGAAACCCTCATGCACGCCCTGCGCCAGCTCACCGAGCAGTACGAGCAGACGCAGACCGACCCCGAGTTCCAGAGGCAGTTCGCCTACTACCTCAAGCAGTACGTCGGCCGGCCGTCGCCGCTCTACTTCGCCGAGCGCCTCACGGAAAAGGCCGGCGGCGCCCGCATCTTCCTCAAGCGCGAGGACCTCAACCACACCGGCGCCCACAAGATCAACAACTGCATCGGCCAGGCCCTGCTCACGCGCCGCATGGGCAAGCCGCGCATCATCGCCGAGACGGGCGCCGGCCAGCACGGCGTCGCCAGCGCCACCGCCGCCGCCCTGTTCGGCCTCGAGTGCCAGGTCTACATGGGCGCGGAGGACGTCCGCCGCCAGCGCCTCAACGTTTTCAAAATGAAGGCCCTCGGCGCCGAGGTCGTCACCGTCACGAGCGGCAGCCGTACCCTCCGCGACGCCATCAACGAGGCCCTGCGCGACTGGATGGCGACGGTCACTCACACGCACTACATCATCGGCAGCGTCGTCGGTCCGCACCCGTTCCCGGCGATGGTCCGCGACTTCCAGTCGGTGATCGGCCGTGAGGCCCGGGAACAGTGCCTCGAGCAGGTCGGCCGCCTGCCCGATGTCGTCGTCGCCTGCGTCGGCGGCGGCAGCAACTCGGCCGGCATGTTCTACCCGTTCGTCGGCGATACCGCGGTGCGCCTCGTCGGCGTCGAGGCCGGCGGGCGCGGCGCCGAGGCCGGGCAGCACGCGGCGACGCTCGGCCACGGCAAGCCCGGCGTGCTGCATGGCACGTTCAGCTACGTCCTCCAGGACGAGGAGGGGCAGACGGCCCCGGTCCATTCCGTGTCGGCGGGACTGGACTACCCCGGCGTTGGCCCCGAGCACAGTTACTGGAAGGACTGCGGCCGCGTCGAGTACACCAGCGTCACCGACGTGGACGCGCTCCGCGCCTTCCACCAGTGCTCGCGCCTGGAGGGCATCCTGCCGGCGCTGGAGACGTCGCACGCGGTCGTCGAAGGGATGCGCCAGGCGAAGGGGCGGGCGAAGGAGGACGTGGTCGTCGTCTGCTTCTCGGGCCGCGGCGACAAGGATTGCTTTGAAGTGGCGCGCCTCGAAGGCGAGGAGATATAACGTTTAGCCGCGGTTCGCAGAACCGCGCTCGGGATGTCCCGAGCGCGGTTCTGCGAACCGCAGCTAAACGAGACGCGATTCCCATGAACCTCATCGACGCACAGTTTCAGCGACTCCGCTCCCAGAATCGCAAGGCGTTCATCCCGTTCGTGACGGCCGGCGACCCCGACCTCGACGCCACCGCGGCGGTGGTCGGCGAACTGGCCCGGCGCGGCGCCGGCCTGATCGAGCTCGGCTTCCCCTACAGCGACCCCATCGCCGACGGCAGCGTCATCCAGGCGTCTTACACGCGCGCCCTGGACCGCGGCATCCGCACCGCCGACATCTTCGCCTGTGCGCGCCGCGTGGTTGACGGCGTCCTCGCCCCGCGCGGCATCCCGCTCGTCGCCATGGTGTCGTACAGCCTCGTCTACCACCGCGGCCCCGACGCCTTCCTCGCGCGGGCGTCGGAAGCGGGCTTCAGCGGCGCCATCGTCCCCGACCTGCCCGTCGAGGAGGCGGAGGACCTCGCCCGCCTCGCCGCCGCCCGCGACTTCAAGCTGATCCAACTCGTCACGCCAACCACGCCGCGCGAACGGGCCGTCCGCATCGCCCGCGCCTCGACCGGCTTCCTCTACTGTGTCAGCGTCACCGGCATCACCGGCGAGCGCGACCGCCTGCCCGACGAGCTCCTCGACCAACTCCGCTGGCTGCGCGGCCAGACCGACCTGCCGCTGTGTGTCGGCTTCGGCGTCAGCCGCCCCGAGCACGTCCAGATGCTGCGCGAGGCGGTCGATGGCGTCATCGTCGGCAGCGCCCTGGTGCGCCGCCTGGAGCAGGGGGCCGCGCGGCCGCTGCCCGAGGTCGTCAAGGGAGTCGGCGACCTGGCCCAGTCCCTGGCCGACGCGCTCAACCCACCCGCGTGAACCCACGGGGTGGCCACCCGTGGGCCTGAAGGAGTTCTCCTCATGCGACGCCTCGTTGCCGCCCTGTCCTTCCTTGCCCTGCCGTTCCTGTCGGCGCCGGCCGGCGCGGATGGCTCCGACGACATCCGCGTACAGGAGACCGACGAGTACGTGCAGATCGACACCGACGTCCTGCAGGCGCGCGTCCGCAAGAAGGGTTACGTCAGCGGCATCGCCGCGGGCACTTTGCTCGACCGCAAGACAGGGGCACGCGACGCCGGCTTCGGCCTGCACATCATGGATTTCCTCATGGCGCCGGGCTGGCGCGACGACGGCTACCCGCGCGACAAGATGCTCCACGGCAATTTGCCGAAGCACTACGTCGAGGGGCCGCAGATCTGCACGCAGGCGAAGCGCCTCATGCCCGAGGTGGTCCGCGGCAAGGGCTTCGTCGCCGTCCGCCTGCGCTACCGCTTCACCCAGCCGGGCAAGGGCTTCAAGGCCGGCTCGCTCTGGGAGCAGACGCTCGTCTTCCAGCCCGGCGCCCGCTACGTCCTCAGCAGCGAGCGCATCACCAGCGTCAACGACGTGGACGACCTGTTTTATCGCATCGACATGCCCGGCCACATCCGCCACAAAGGCGACGACACCTTCGCGCAGGTCTACCTCAGCTACCACGGCACGGTCCCGGCGTCAGCGTTCGCGAAGGACTTCGCCCCGGACGCGAAGTTCCTCTACCAGCGGCGCGCGGGCAAGGTGCCGCAGCGCATGATCCGCGCCTACCAGGTCAAGGTGGACGGCAAGCCTGGGCCGTGGCTGGCGGGCATGACGCTCGACCCGGCCGCGGTGTCCGAGGCGTGGTGCCACGAGCGCGGCTACGTCTGCTTCATTGAGGAACTGCACGGCAAGCGCGTCAAGGCGGGCGAGAGCTTCGGCGCCGCCTACGTGGTGGGCTGGTTCGACGATGTCGCCGACATGGAGCGCACCTATGACCGTTACCGCGGCAAGAGCGCGATCGTCCTCGAAGACGGGAAGTTCCGGCTGGAGTAACCTGGAGGCTCAGATGTCGTGCGTGGCTTCCGCTCCGACGCCAACGCCGACGGCCCCGGCGAAACGAAAAAGGGATTGCGCCAAGTAAGCTTGGGAAAGGGGGATGAGACATACTCTGAAACCTTTTGTAGAAACCCTGTGGGCAACCAACCCCACCCGGGAGAGCCTAACCCGCACCCGGAAGCGCGTCTTGCGTGGGTCGGGGCAACCCTCCCCACGAAGCGTGGACAGCGCGCTTCAAAGCCCGGCCATTGAGCCTCGAAAGTCGCAATGCCGGAGCCTTCGCCGTTCCCTTAGCGGGGGCCATGTGGCCGCCCCGACTTGGTGAGGGGCGTGCCATCCGACCGGGGTCGAAGACCCGGGCGAAGAAGCACTCGGGGTTTCCCAGGAACTTGGGAGGCCCTGCCGACCTCCCGGCGCATCATTCCCGGTCGTGGGGACCGGGTGACGAACCCCAGGCCCGTGGTCGGGCGACCTGGACCAACGGGAGCGAACCGACAGGCGCAGCACCGGGTATCGCCGCACGAAGGCAACCGAGTTCGGCGAGAGGGGTCCAGGGCGTCGCACACCCCC
>JBBRPS010000728.1:0-5093 GCA_038227745.1 Gemmatales bacterium
AGCAAGGCTTCTTGTCCCCACGACTCACTCCCGGATCCCTTGCCGCACCCTTTGTGGTTCGTCTCGCCGGCAGCCTCTTGCACGCGACGCGCGTTCGTGGAAGAATGAAATCGCTCTAATCTCCACGACACGGGAGGCGCCCAGGACGGGAGAGCGTCATGCTCCGCAAAGCATTGATCGTTGAAGACGAGGAGGACATGGGGGAACTCCTGGCGCAGACGCTGCGCCGCTGGGGGTTCGACTCCACCCTCCTGCTGCGCGGCGGCCCCGCCGTGCCCTGGACGCGCCTTCACCTGCCGGACCTCATCCTCCTCGACCTGATGCTCCCCGACCTGGACGGCTACGAGATCTGCGAGCAGCTCAAGCTCGACCGCACCACCAACCTCATCCCCATCGTCATAGTCACCGCCCGCAGCGCCCACGACGAGCGGGTCCGCGGCCTCGAGGTCGGCGCCAACCACTACCTGACCAAGCCGTTCACCGAGAAACAGCTGCACGGGGCGGTGACGGAGGTGCTCACCTGGCGCGACGAGCTGCAGCGGCGCGGCGCCCAGGGCGAGGTCCATTTCCAGCTCCTCAGCGACATCGAGTACCTCGAAGAGTTGAACCAGATGCTGGCGTCGCTGTTCCTGTTTACGCCGCTGGCGCAGCACCAGGTCAAGCAGCTCATCACCGTGGTGCGCGAGCTGGGCGCCAACGCCATCGAGTGGGGCCACCAGAAGCAGGTGGAGCGGCCGCTGACCGTCACGTACCACATCGACCGCGAGAAGGTCAGCATCGTCATCCGCGACACCGGCCCGGGCTTCGACACCCGCGACCTGGCGCACGCCGCTCAGGCCGACGACCCGATCCGCCACCTGAGCGTCCGGGAGGCGCTGGGGCTGCGCGAGGGGGGCTTCGGCATCCTCATGGCCCGGGCGATGGTGGACGACTTGCAGTACAACGAAAAGGGCAACGAGGTCCGCCTCGTCAAGTACTTCCCCCGCACAGATCGGGCGTGCGCGGCCAACCCGTTCTGACGCTTCCTTCCTCCCAGGTGGGGAGAGGGGAGGAAGCACCTGTAGAGGATGCGTTTGCGAAACTACTTTGCCCCGGCGCGCGTCAAATCGGCGAAGGGGCCGCCCCGTCGCGGCCGAAAAGAGTTGGTAAGGCAACGCCGCGCCCGTTAAGATGGCGCGAAAGCTCTCAACCCCTGTCACCTGGCCTGGTCTCCCGAGCGCGCGGCGAGGGCCGCCGACCGGGGGCGTTTTCCAGCAGGGAGTGCCACCCGTGGCCGTTCGCGTACAGTGCCCCCACTGCCGCAGTGTCTGCGAAGTTCAGCCGCAGCTCCTCGGCACCACCGTCAAGTGCGGCAAATGCACCCGGCCGTTCGCCTTGCCCGCCGGTACCTCGGCCCCGCGACCCGCCGCGGCCGCTCCCACGCCTGCGCAGGCCGTCGCCGGGGCCGCCACCGCCGCGCCCCGCGCCCCCGCGGCGTTCATTCCCCCGCCCTCCCCGCCCGGCCCTCCTGCGGCGGACCCCGGTGCGCTCGGCAGCGGCCTGTGGCGGAGCCTGCGCGACCTGTACCGCTCCATGACGACCTCCGGCGCGGCCGCCGCCGGCGCGCCATCGTCCCGGCCCCCCACGGATGACTCGATCGAACTCGAGCTGGACGGCCCGACCGCCGTCGCCCTCGCCGCCGCGACCCAGACCGGCGGCAAGTCGGCGGCCGCCCCGCCCGGGTTGAGCCGCCTCGACGTCGGCAGTTCCAGTTCCTGCGGCATGGCGCGCACGCGCAACGAGGACAGTTGCCTGGTGGTGCAGCTGGCCTCGAGCAACCTCGACCAGCGCCGCGACGTGGCCCTGGTCGTGCTCGCCGACGGCATGGGCGGCTACGAGGCCGGCGACCAGGCCAGCGGCCTGGCCATTCGCCTGATCGGCAGTGCCCTGCTCGGCCAGGTCGCCCCGGTGCTGGCCGTGCATGGGCACGAGAAGCCGCCCGCGGCCCTGGCGGATGCGATCGCGACGGCCATCCGGGTGGCCAACCGGGCCGTCCACGAGCAGGGCCAGAAGCCCGGCTGCAAGGGCATGGGCGCCACCGCCGCCGTCGTGGTCGTCTGGGAGGGGCAGGTGCTGATCGGCCACGTCGGCGACTGCCGCGTCTACCACGGCACCGGCGGCAAGCTCCGGCAGGTGACGAAGGACCAGACGCTGGTCGCGCGGATGGTGGAGATGGGCAAGCTGACGGAGGAGGAAGCGCTGACCCACCCGCACCGCAACGAGGTGACGCAGGCGCTCGGGCGCCACCCCGACATCCAGCCCGCCCCCTACAAGGTGGAGATCATCCCGGGCGACTGGCTGGTCGTGGCATGCGACGGCCTGCACGCTCACGTTGATGAGAAGCTGCTCGCGGACACCCTGCGCAACGCGGTCCCGTCCGCCGCGGCGCTGGCCAACCAGCTGGTCGAGCTGGCGAACAAGCGCGGCGGCTCGGACAACTGCACTGTCGTCGCGGTCCGCTGTTACTGACCGACGAGCGGCGCTCGCCCCCTGTCCCGCGCAAGTCCCCTCGCCCCCCCGCGTTCCCTCAACGGAGGCCGTCGCGAAGGCGCCTCTCTCTTCAACCGCGGTCGGAACGGGGAAGCCCCTGGCCGCGCTGCCATAGAACCCGCCGGCGCAGGCGCCTCAAGGTGGGCGAGCTGCGCCGGCCGGGCGATCCCACGAAGGCCGGCAAGGTACTGGCGACAATCGCCTTCTTCCAAGTCCTCTGTTCTCCGTGTCAATACCGCCGCTCAAAGCGTCCAACCTGCGTAAGCCTTCTGTCCCCAATGGCTTTCACGAGGGCGCCTTGCCGGCGCGTAGAATCCGAGGGAACGGTTGGCCGCGGGGCGAAACGCGAGCTATGTTTCAGCAGGTTACCGCTTCCCCGCGGTCGGCACCCGTAACGAGCCATCTTCCCCTCCCCCGAGCGCAGGGTATTCACTTGACTCCAGAAAAATTCGCAGTCCATTTGCGGAAGGAACGGTACGGCGACTTCTGGCTGACCGACGCCATCCGGCCGTCGCTCCAGCGGCAGGTCGAGCCGCGCCAGGGTTACCGGATCGAGACGTACCAGGACGCCCGCGCCGGCCTGAAGGTTCCGGTGCTGGCCGCGGCCGTCTCCCGCGAGCGCCTGTTCGACCTGTTCCTCGAGTTGCTGACGCCGCTGGGCGAGGTGGTGGACGTGGTCCTTGAGACCAGCCACGACAGCGACGGCGGCGCCCACCGCGACCTGTTCCGCGAGAGCATCGACCTGCCCGTCCTGAAGAGCTACCTGTGCGACTTCGAGGACGTCCTGCTGCACGACGGCTGCACCGGCATCGCGGTCCTGTCCACGACCGAGCCGATGGAAGTGCAGTTCGACGAGCACAAGCTCCTGGTCGCCTACGCCCACGACCTTGAGCCCTTCGCGCAGCTGATGGCCGAGTCCGGCGTGGGCCGCGACGACCGGCTAAAGCTGATCACCGAGGGCGAGCACCTGCACAGCACCGACCCGCGCCACCACGACGCCTTCGAGCAGTTCTGCTACCGTCTCGGCGTCGGCGAGGCGGCCGAGCGCGTCAACTGGTGACCGGCCGCCGACCGCGAACGACAAGGCCCACGGGAGATTCCCGTGGGCCTTTTGCATTTGTGGGTCAGGATTCCAATCCTGACAGGCCTTGTCAGGATTGGAATCCTGACCCACAGCCCCAACCGCTCCTCAGCGGCGTTTCTTCTTGCGAGCTTTTTTCGGCCTGTGGCCCACAGGGGGCGGTGGCGCCGCTTCTGTGTTCGGGGCCGCCGGTTCAGCTGCCGGCTCGCCTTCCTTCCCCGGCCCTACCTCCGCGAAGGGCAGTAGAGGCCGCCCCTCGCACGTCGTGCAGATCCCTTCCGCCAGGACGTACTGCCCCAGGCAGCGCGGGCAGTAGGTCCGGCACGTCTCGTCCTCCGGGGCCGGCGGTCGCAGCAATTCCGCGGGCTTCACGCCGGTCCGCGCCAGGAAGTCCTCCAGCATCTGCCGCACCCGCACGCGGAACCACTCCTCGGTGGCGCACGGTCCCGGGTCGTCCACCGGGCACAGCGGTAGCATCGGGTACTCGAGGTCGCGCACGACGCGCTCCGCGAACTCCAGGTACCGCCGCCGCGGGCAGAGCACGTGCGCGACGGCGAGCGGATGGAACTCGCACAGCGCCTCGCGGCCGAGGCTGTCGCGGGCGTGCATCACGTCGGCCGGCGAGATCAGCATCAGCGACAGCTGCTTCAGGCGCTCGCCCCGGCGGCGCGGGAACAGCGTCTTGTGCGTCGCGCGGAACAGCAGCGCCGTCAGGCCCACCAGGGCGAAGTAGCCGGCCAGCACTTGCAGCAGGTTGATGTGGCTGCCGCGCCAGATCACCAGGGGCACGAAGACGAAGATGTGGAAGAAGGTCAGGGTACACGCCACCTCGAGGGCGCGGGTGCGGGCGCGGAACTCGCGGCGGCGGCGGGCGATCGCCTCCACGTCGAGCGACTTCGCGAACGCGGCCTCGATGGCCTCGGCGCGGCGCTCGGGCGGCGTCTCGCGCAGCTGCCGCAGTGTGGATGTTAGGGAGGCGGCGAAGCCGGCCGAGCAGGTCTGCACGAACGGCACGCCGTTGACGTGGACCTGCCGGCCGGACACCTGGACGCGCTCGATGTCCTCGAAACGGATGAACTTCTCCTCGTGCGGCGGGCGGCCGTCGGGACTCAGGGCGTGGGCCACGTAGCCGTACACGCCGTCGGGCGAGAGCGACAGCGGCCACTGCTCGCAGAGGTAGGCCTCGCCGAGGGGGAAGACGTTGCCGGGCACGGCGCCGCCGCGGAAGTTGCGCAGGAAGGCCGCGGAGTACAGGGCCCAGAGGCGGTGCCTCTCGCCGAGCTGCGAGGCGAAGACGAAGCCGCCGGGCTGGATCCAGAACGCGCAGCCGAAGAAATAGAGCGCGGCAAGGATCAACAGGAGGAATTCCGCGTCGCTCATGCGGTGGGGGTGGCGAGGAAGCGGGACCAGTACACGGCGGCAGAAATCTCTAGCCGTTTAGCCGCGAGCGGTGAGCCAGAGCCCGCGCAGCGGGATCTGGCTC
>JBBRPS010000729.1:0-5081 GCA_038227745.1 Gemmatales bacterium
CACTCCTCACGCCGTCCCGAAGAACGCACGCCAGATCGTCCGGCAGGGCAGCACGACTGCGATCCAGGCCACCAGGCGCACGCACCACCAGACGAGCAGGGCGAACAGGTAGGCCCAGCAGAGGACCACCCTGCCGATGCCCCAGCGCTCGGGCGGGAATGTCCTCTCACCGCCACACCAGCCACAGCGGCGGGGCATCTCCGCCCCCTTGCGGAGGTGGAAGAGGGCGACCCGTCGGCACGCGGTGCAGGTGGGGAAGAACAGCCGGTTGAGGCAGTGCATGGTCACCCCTCACGCTCTCCCGTCAGTTCGCCCTCGGCAGGTACAGCGCCCCCGCGGCCACCTGCCCCAGCTCCCGCAACCCCGGCTCGCGCCTGGCTGAACTACGGCCGGAGAGACGGCGCTGCGGTTTCTTATTGCATCGCCGCAGGGGCGCTCGTGAATGGCTTGCCGGAGTTTAGACTGCGTCGATGTCATTCCATTTGATGTATCCTGGCTCAAGGGCAAGGACTGCTGGTTGATACACCGTGCCCACGCCCCTACTGATATGAATCCCGGCGTTATTGAAACCTTCAATGACCATCACGGTTGTTGCACCATTAACGAGACGCAAATCAATTCGGTCGTACAACTTGTCATTCTCCTTCACATCCTTCCACAGCCCTTTCCAGTCAGTTTCAGGGATATATTCCCGACCCTTCTTTGTGCTATACACTTTGGTTACCATCTCGACCCCTCCACCCTCATAGCGTAGGAACCCGAGACTTATCGCTCGCCACGAATCACTACCCAGGATTGGGAATGACACCTTGATGACCATTACTCGTCCCTTCTTATCGATGGTCTCCAGGTTGTAGTTTCCGAGAATCATCATGCACTCCTTGAGTGATAGCTGTCGACATAGGTATGGCTATGTCGGCAGCCGTTCCGAGGGGTAAACAACGCACATTTCTTATCGAGAATCTGACTTTCGGACACCTGTCTTTTTATCCATCGCCTTCCTGGGTTTGCCCTCGCCCGGGCCGTCAGCGCGGCCCGAACCACTTCCGCCACAGCCGGCCGCACTCGGCCCTCCGCTTCGAGCCGCGCCAGTCGCCTCACCAGACCGGACCGCCTTGCCGAGGCGCTTGTAACCCCGCCCCGACAGCGGGGAGGCAAGGCGACGCCCGCGGCCAAGTTCGGTCAGGGCTGCTGACCGGCAAGGCGCGGCCCCGCCTGCGCACTCACGGCCTTCCCCAGCGCCGCCCTGGCCTTGTCCATGCGAAGGGCGCGGTCCTTCATGGCCCAGATGGAAACTCCGCTGGTATCCATCCCGGCCAGGCGGTTGTGGTATTCCTGGGGGCTCTCGCCCTCACGGCAGTCAAGATCGGACATGGTCACTTCCCCTCGCTCTTGCGGGGCCGCTTCGGTTGGTCGGACGGCGGCGCTTCCTTTGTCTTGCGGGGGCGGCCGCGCTTCCCGCGTGGGGCCTCGCCGTCCTGGCCGGCGCCGTCGGCAACGATGTCGTCGCAGTCGGCGAACGCCGTGCAGTCCACGCCGAGGGCCTTGGCAAGTTTCACCACCGCGGCGAACGACGGCTTGCGGCGCCCCAGTCCGTAGAAGTGCAGAGCGCCGAACGCCACCCCGCTTGCCTCCGCCAGCTTGGCCTCGCTCAGCCCCTTGGCGTCTCGTAATTCTCTCAGCTTCCCCGCGAACGTCATCGGCCCACCCTCCCTTTCGTTGTCCTCCATCTTAGTAGCAATTGCTATTGGTTGCAAGAGCAACCATTTTTCAGGATTCTCTACGGTTGCTATTGCAACTAGTTGCGATTGCTACTATACTACAAGTGTCCTTAACGGACGCCGTTCTTTGACAACTCGCCGCTCTCTTCCGCCTGACGCCTGCCCCAGCAGGACAGCCCGGAGGAAGCGGCCGCCGCAAACCGCGGTGGGCAGCACGGTGTGAGCCATCGAGGAGTCACCGGGGGGAGAAGAGAGGAGGCAGAGGGTACGAAACGAAAGTGGCCCCGCGGTGTGCAACCACCCGGGGCCGTGGCAATTCCTGATGAGAGGAACTGCGATGAGCACTGTAACGCAAACCCGCCAGCCGCGTCAACGCCGTCCGAAGGTCCGGACGGTCAACCTAATCCTTCCCATCGGCCCGCTGAAGGTCAACGGCGTGCTGCGGCTCACCGAGGACGGCAAGGAAACGCTGTTCTTCGTGGACCGGATCGCGAGCGAAGTCGGCGGCGCGGGCTTCCGTCTCACCAAGTTCGAGATGCACCAGCGCGGGGAGGAGGACGCGACCTACGACGTGCTGCTCGACGGCGCGCGGTCCACCTGCGAGTGCAAGGGCCACGTCCGCCACGGCCATTGCCGACACGTCGAGGCGCTGACCGCGCTGCAGACGGCCGGGAAGCTCTAACCACGCATCGCGGGGGCGGGGGGGGAAACCCTCCCGCTCCCGGCTGCTACAGGAGGGCACCGGCCATGTTACTGCGACACGCTACCCTGAGACGCAACCGGCCCAGCAGCGGACGCCTGGGCCTGCTCACGTCCTACAGCAAGGGCAAGATGCCGGTCGTCTGGTTCCACGCGCCGAGCAAGTCCGCGTGGGCCGTCCTGCACACCGTGAAGCGGCACGGGGGGAGAGTCGAGGGGGTCGTCATCATCGAGGTTGACGTGCCCCGCAGCTGGCTCCGCCGCAGCCGCAAACGCCTGTGGCACTGCGACCGGGACATCCCCCCGGACCGCTTCCGGCGCGTGATCGACTTCGCCGAGCTGGCCGGGTCGTCGGTGGACGAAGGGCGGCCGGCGCGGCAGGAGCATAAGCAGCTCGCCCTGACGGCGTGAGGAGTCGGAATCAACGGAGCGGAACAGGGAAGAGATACGAATGGCATGGACTTAAAGCGCAAGTGGTTGTCGGTCAGTCTCTTCCGGCACGAGGCCTGTGGCGCCGACTTTTCGGCGCCGAATCCTCGCCACGTTGGGCTTTGCAGTTATTGCTGCCCGCCCAGTTGGCGTTCGGCCGCCCTCCGGGATTAGGCCGGGATGCTCCGGCGTAAGCGCTTGCCTTACTGACCCTTGCGCCTTAAGTCCATACCATTCGGCCCTGTCCCCTTTTCGGCCCTTTTCGGCCATCCCCGTTTCGGCCATGCCTTCAACCAACGAGGAGCCGGCGGCCTCCTTACGCGGCACCCTCCACGACCACGGGGTAGTTGCCGAAGACATCGACGTGGTTGTGGTCGCCGGTCCCCGCGTCGATGAACACGGACCCGCCCGGCCCGAACGTCGGGCTGCCGCCCGGGTTGACCCCGACGAACGTGATGTCGTTCCTCTTACTCCCTCCCTGGATCGCCACGTCGATCCCGAACGTCGCTGTCACCGCGTTGGACAGGTTCACCTTGATCGTGTCCGCCCCGTTGCCGCCCAGCACACGCAGGCGGAAGGCGCGGTTGGTCGCGGCCAGCTCGAAGGGGTCATCGTCCGTGAAGCCCCCCGGCCCGCCGAAGTTGACGCCGATGTCGTCCTTGCCGCTGCCGCCGAGGATGTTGATGTCGAACAGGCCCGACAGCTCGATGGTGTGCGCCTGGTTGATGCTCTGGAACGAGATCGCGTCCTTGCCGCTGCCAGCCAGGACGTTGAAGTGGGCGGCGCCGCCGGAATGGGGGGCGAAGGTGCCGGGCGTGGGGCCGGGGCTAAACACGCCGCCGTCGTCGTCGATCTGGAAGAGGTTGGCGTCGAAGATCGCCTTGAAGGAGTTGTTGCCCGCGCCCAACTGGGTGTTGAAGTTCAGCGTCGAGCCCGTGTTGACCTCGCCGTTGGCGAACAGCGTGACGTTGTCAACGTCCTGGCGGCGGCCGCTGTCGGCGATGTTCACGTTGAACGTCGAAGGGCCGAAGTCGCCGGGAGCGTCGGGGGTCCCGGCGGGGGCGGCGAGGTGGCCGAGGTCGGAGCCGTAGTTGATCCGGAGGTTGTTGTTCCCGGTGCCCAGGGCGACGTTCAAGTCCACCGACGAGTTGCGGATGCCGGCGCGCGCGACCCCGAAGGTGATCGTGTCACGGACCTCAACCGGGTCGAGCGGCGCCTTACTGCCGCCGACGTTCCTGGCGGCGACGTTGAGCCTCGATTCCAGGATGTTGCCGAAGCTCAGGTTCAGGAAGTCGTTGCCGTTGTGCCCCACGACGTTCAGGTTCACGTCGGAGTGGCTGGTGAGCGCGGTCAGGCCGGGGTTGAAGGTGAAGTGGTTCTCCCCCGTGCCCAGGCTCACCTGCACGTCGGCGTGCCGGCCGTCGTAGGGGCCGGCGAGGTTGAACGTGAGCGTGTCCTTCTTGCTCAGCAGCTCCAGGTCGAACCGGCCGAACTGCTGAGCGAAGGTCTTGGTCTTCCCGTCGGCGACGACCGTGGTCGTGTGGTCGCCGGAGTTATCCGTGATGGCCACGGTGTCGTTCTTGCCGTCGGTGCGGACCAGGAGGGTCGTGGCCCCGGTCGTGGGGTTCGTGAGGGGCATGACGGAAACCGAGAGGAGGTCACGCCCCTCCAGGGTTTCCAGGCGGAGGTTGGTGGAGGGGCGGGGGCGCGTCGCCGGGCGACGCTGCTGACGGCGGAATGGCCAGACCATCGAACGTCTCCTTTGAAGAAGGAAATAAGGACACCGCTCGTCTCGCCAGGCGCGCAGGGAGCACGGCCGTGCCGTGCGGATGCCCTCACTTTGCGGAGAGTTCGCCTCAGCGCGAGCGCTTTCCACAGGTAGAAACGTAAGGGCGCGGCCGAAGCGGGCGCGGCGCGAGAACTTTTTCGCAGGAAGGCGCGCTCCCGCGACCGGAAGAAAAAAGGGACGGGAAGAAAACATGCAATATTTCCGCTCGTGGAAATGTTGCATGTCGAATGGTGTCGGAACGCAATAGAAATGTCCTCAGGTTGGTTGAAATAGAAATGTCCCCGGGTCAGTCTTTTCGTTTCGCGCGGAACCCCCGACGGGGCGCACGACATGGTTCGTAATCAGCCGGCACGGCGGTAAGGGCGCTGGCCCGTGGCCGCCGCCTGCCGGCGCTGCCAGAACGCCTCCAGCGGCTGGTCCTCGCTCAGGTGGTCCGCCCGCAC
>JBBRPS010000730.1:0-5042 GCA_038227745.1 Gemmatales bacterium
GCAGCACCTGCTGCGCGAGTTGTCGAAGCAGCGGGTAGGGGACCGGCCGGATCGGTGTGAGCCGCGGGCGGTGAAGAGGCGGCCCAAGCCGCAGAAGCTGTTGGCCAAGCCGCGGGCGGAGGCGAAGGCGGAGTTGCTGAACAACCGCCGGGGGGACAACCCCAAGGGGGCGGCGAAGGCGGACCCGCGGCAGCGCTGTTGAGCGGCGCGGCGTGAGCCACGGGCCGCGGTGCGGCCGTTGGGTCGAAGGGGTGGCGCCAAAGGGGGAGGGACGGGCAGGCCAGGAGAGCGGCCCAGGCGGCGCGGTCCTGGCCCAGGCAGCGGCGGGGACGGGTCGGACGCGCGTGGGCGAGGCGGTACGACGTGCGCGCCGTGGCGGGCCAAGAGCAACCCAGGGGTGCCGGCGTGGTGAGCGGAGGGGCTGCGACCGGCACGCGGAGGAAGCGGCATACTGCCAGGCCGGGGGCGCGTTGGCTTGGCGCATGGCATGCTGCAAACCTATGCATAGAATGGGTCACATATGACAGTGCCATTTTGATCTGACACCAATATTCCCAATATTCTCTCTGCCAATACTCCGCGTTGCTCTTTGGCGTCAGGTTCCTTCCGCAGTTGTGGCCATGCCAGAAGCAGCCGTCAACGAACAAGGCTATTCTCGCCTTTCGCCACACGAAATCTGGGTTGCCCGGCAGCTTTGCGTGGCGCCTCCAGCCGGAGAGCCCGTTGCGCCGGAGCAAGTCAGCCATCCGCAATGCCGTAGTTTTGTTTCGCTTGCTGGGAACACGCGACATCAACTCGGACCGGCACAGATTTCCGAAGCCAGACGGGCCGAGGTTTTTCGGCGGTCTATCCATGACGTTTCGCTGCCTTGGCCATGTCCCTGTCGTGCTTTCGGATCGTCTCGGCGCATCGGGTAGCGAGGGCCGTGGCGAAGTCGCAGGGAAGGGCGTTCCCGATCATCGCGCACACGTACTCCATATATGGGCACGAGAACACGTAATCGGGAGGGAAGGTCTGCAACAGAGACGCCTCATACACCGAGATGGTGCGATCCTCTTCCGGGTGCCCAAACCTCCCCTTGCTCAGCGTCGTGCAACCTGCGGTGATGGTCGGCGACACGTCATCCCATGACATCCGCCCGTACACGTTGCTGAACCCGGCTTTTTTATCCTGATGGCAGTTTGGCCGGAGACGCTTCGGGATGCTCCGCCAGGCCCTGCCGGGCCGCGCGTGCCGGATTCTGCTCCGGTTGCGAGGGGAGAGCGAGCGGATGACGTGCCAGTTCAGGGACTGGCCACCGCCCTGCAGATTGGCCTCGGCAAGCGTCACTGGCGGCGGCATCCCGCGCAGCACGCTCTCCACTGGTCGCCACTTCGGAAGACCGCCCTCGCCGGTTTTCGAGTGCGTTGCAGGGGGGAGAGAGATGCGGAATCCCCGGCCTGCGAGCACCACGAGTCGCCGGCGACTTTGCGGCACGCCATAATCGGCGACCTGCAGCACGTCCCACTCCGGTAGATAACCCTGATCTTCGATCCGCCGGATGAACTGGTCAAAGAGGGGTTTGCCCTTCTGCGTAAGCCCCGGCACGTTCTCCATCATCACGGCCAGCGGTTGAACTTCCTCCACCAGACGGGCCATCTCAAGGACGAGGTGATTCCGCGGGTCCGTCCTGCGATATTTCGAGGTGAGGCTGGTGAACCCCTGACAGGGCGGGCATCCAGCCAGCAAGTCAAACTTGCCTTCGGGAACCAGGCCAAGCAAGTCCGCGCCGGTGATGGTGGCCACATCCTGCTTGAAGGTGTGGACCTCAGGGTGATTGAGCTTGAACGTCGCAACCGCATGTGAGTCGATCTCAATGCCGGAGACGACGCGGAATCCCCCCGCCTTCAAGCCGATCGTAAGCCCCCCGGCGCCGCTAAAAATGTCGGCCGCCGTCAATGGCCGTGGTTCAGCCTTTGGCCGCATTGAGCCTCTGCCTTTCCGCTTCATTCAGGAACGCCTCATGCATCCCCCTGGTTCGCTTCAGGAACACCGTCCACGTCACATGGGTGAGGCGGCCGTTATTATGCAGCCCCTCGAACGCGATCTGTTGCGATCCCTTTAGCGCAAGGTCGTCGCAGACGAGCGTGATATGGAAGTCCTCGAACACTTTGAGAAATTCTTCATGCCCCTTCTTCTTCAGGAAAGCCTGCATCTCGTTGTGATACGTCACAATGCGGTCCATCTCGGCATTCTGGAGGGCGTGATGCGGTTTCTTGATTTCAATGATCTCAATCTTCCTATCCTGGTTCGTAAGCACGAAATCCGGTCGCTTATTGGACGCGGCGGGGGTGAAACCGTAGAGGACGATATCCTCGCCCGTGTTCGCTTTGTAAAACTTGACAAATTCCTTCTTCAGCGTCGCCAGGGTCTCATTCGCGGTGATCGGCGACCATTGCGGGTTGATGAGCCAGGGGGCCTCCTCGATCAACTTCTGGAAGGCATCCTCCAGCGTGGCGGGGTCATCCTTGAGAGTCTCGACCGTCTTGATGACTTTCACCCGGTCTTCGGCGATCCGGCCAAACGAGGACAACTCGGCGACCCGAGCGGTGCGCAGGATGTCCGTCACGACCTCCAGTGGGCTATCCCTGCTTTCCGCCGCCTCGATCAGCTTCTTCTCCAGCGAGATGTGCGGCCCGAGCAGCATGGCGAGATCGAGCAGAACCCGGCAGTGGGCATCATCATCCAGCTCGTCTGTCCTGGCCGCCTTGACGATCGTCTTGGCAATCTCCAGCGTCTGCTCACGAATGTCCTTTTGGTCGGGGGCCGGGAACGCCTTCTCCACCTTCTGCTCGATTTTAATTTTCTCCTTGAACGTTTCCCACGCGGCTTTGCGCATAGGCTCGCGGGTCAAGGTCCCGATAGCCTTGACGATTTTCTGGCCCCAGGCCTCGAAAGCCCGCCCGAGCGGGTGGGACCAAAGAATATCTTGACGGTCAGTGCGGATCAGGTCCTCGGCCTCGTCCAGCCAGTCCGCAAGCAGCACGCCGACCAAGTAGGAGCGGATGTCGTATTCTCCAGTGAATCCAGCCTTCAGGTTGAAAATGTGGGTCTGTGCCGCGATTTTCCCACGGCAGTAGATGCGCACCCCGGCCATCAGGTCGTCGCGATACGGCTGCTTCGAGTACCCCATCCAGCCGATGAGCGGGTAATCCTTGCCCTCATACTCGAACGTGGCGGAGAGGTCGGGGCGGATGGTGCCATCGGGTCCGAACACGGAAAATTTGCGTGGGTTGTAGCTCTTGTTCTTGTTGGTCAGTTCTTCGCGAAACTCGATCCTCGTGTTTTCCTTGAACTCGACAGGGAAGGTTCCCACCGTGCAGGAGGCGCCGGCGGCCGTGGCGGTCTTCTGGCTGTCTTTCAGGATGATTTTCCAGTCCGGGGATTGCACGCCGAACCGCTGCGAAAGCTGGCGATCGAACTCCGCCAGTTCAGGAACGCGGCGGTGGTCGAAGTTCCTCATTCGGATGGTCGTGCCCGCCTTCGGCTGGAGCTTGCCGTCTTGCTCTCCCACATCGGGGTGATACGGGGCATCAGAATCGGTCATCATCTTGGACCGGCTCAGGATGAGATGCGCAATCCGGTAGCCATTCTTGCCATTCTCTTTCGCTTCCTTCCCGCCGGCGGTGATGACTTCGATGGTCTCGCAGATGCCGAGCGGGGCGAGCTTTCCCACGCCCTTCCGACCCATCACCTTTCGCTTGAGATTGCGGGAAAAATCGCCCCGGCTCGGGTCGTTCCGTCGCTCGGCGCCGACGACAAGGTAGAATCGGTTAACCTCCTCGGCGGTCATGCCAACACCGTTGTCCCGCACCTCGATCGCGTAGCCCTTGTCTTTCAGATGGCCTTGGGGTTTTTCGGCGAGCAACTCACCCATCGGGGCGGAGATGGTAACCTCTGTGGCGTCGGCATCGTAACTGTTGGCGACGATTTCGGCGATCACAGCGGAAACGCGGTCGTAGAGTTTGACCCCGAGTTTATCCACGGTCAACCTGGAAATCTTCATGAGGTACTTCGGCGTCTTCGGCGTGGCCGCTGCCGGAGCTGGTTTCGCCATTCGAGCCTCTGGGTGGAACCCCAATGCCGTGGCCCAGGCAATCGGAGCCGCTTTGGCGGCATGACTACCTGACCGCATCGCTGCGCACTGTTCCCTGAGGTCGATGAATCGCCCTCGGCCGCCTGGACAATCGGCACCTGCCGCGCAGCTTAAATTCCAGGTAGTGTAAGAGCTTAACGGGCGCACAAGCCGGACGCAAGAGGCAGCCAGTCTCTTCTGCGTTTCCTGCGACCGAAAGTGAGCCGTCGGCGCAGTCTAGGCGGCCGTGTTGGTTGAGCATCTTGCTGCCTCCTTTGTGTTCACCCGTATAGTTATTGTCATCCCAGGATGAGGTCAGTGCAAGGTGAGTAGGTCTCGGCAGCCGCATGGAGAATCAACGCGGCACAACGCGATCTGAGAGGGGTGGGCTACTGCACGTCCGTTCTGGTGTGTGCAGGGACACCAAACCCCTTGCGTCGTGCGGCAGTTCGGGGGATGATGGCGGTGTTGAGTCGCATGCCGTACTCTAAAGCAAAACAGCGGGAATACCAGCGGAACTGGCTACGCCGCCGTCGCGAGCAGTGGATTCGTGAGAACGGACCCTGTGCGTGCGGTTCGTGGGATCGTGTCCAGGTCGATCACCGCGACCCCGCCGACAAGGTCAGTCACCGTGTCTGGAGCTGGTCGAAGCAACGGCGGGAAGCCGAGCTGCGGGAGGAAGCGGTGACGCTTTACCGTTCCTTTTCGAGACAAAGGGCTTACGGCGAAATTGTGCAATCCTTGGTGGGCGGGCAGGGCGGCAAGCCCGCTGAGCGGCGAAGGCCGGCCGCGCCGCTGGCACCCCGCCGACGTGCCGAATATCGCCGGAAGTTCTTTCGAGTGGCAGCGGTCCGTAAAGCGTCACCGTCCCCCCCTCACCGTCCCCCCTCACCGTCCCCCCCTCCTCGACATGAAAGGGGAGGCTTCC
>JBBRPS010000731.1:0-5038 GCA_038227745.1 Gemmatales bacterium
CGTAGGAGGGGGCTCCGTCCCCCGCCCCGTAGGAGGGGGCTCCGTCCCCCGCCCCGTAGGAGGGGGCTCCGTCCCCCGCCCCGTAGGAGGGGGCTCCGTCCCCCGACCGAAGTCCCCAGCGCTTCGGTCGGGGGACGGAGCCCCCTCCTACAAAGGTCTGGCGGCGACCGGCTCACCAGCGGTACTCCACCTGATACGTCAGCGTCACCTCCTGGTCCGGCGGCACGCGCACCGGGAACACCACCGTCCGCGCGTCGAGGCGCTCGAACGGGTGGTTGATGTCCGGCAGCCGCCACGCGCGCGCCCGGTACATCCGCTCCAGCACCTTGACCGTCACTTCCTCCTTCTTGTGGTTGCGCAGCTTGATCTCGAACCGCTCCGTGATCCGCCGTTTCTCCGGGCGCTTGAACTCCGTCTGCCGCCGCTCGCCCACCACGTCGAAGGCGTCGCCGACATACAGCACCACCGGCTCGTCGCGCGGCGTGTTGCCGACCGTGTCCTCGCCGATGAACTCCAGCGCGCTCGCGTCCTGCTTGTAGACGCGCACCTTGCCCAGCGGCAGGCTGATGCCGAGGTTGTCGTCCTTGCGGTTGCGCAGCTCCACGAGCACATTCACCTTCTTGTTCTCCTGCAGGCCAAAGCTCTGGTCCGGGTAGACCGCGTAGCGGTACCACTGCGGCAGCTTCGCCCCGTCGTAGAGGTACGTCCGCGTCACCGGGATCTTCGCGGCCTTGATCAGCTCGACCTGCTTGATCTGGTTGTTGCCTACCGTCGTCGCCTCGGGCAGGCGGTAGACGCGGTAATCGCCGAACGCCTCGCTCGGGTCGATGCCGATCCGGTCCGTCGGCGGCAGGGTGCGGATCGTCTTGTAGTAATCCGGGCCGCTGCCCCACGGCATCTGCTCGTAGTCCGGCCGCGTCTGCCCCGCCATCAGCTTCACGGTCGCGTTCGCGTAGCCGACGCCGCTGTGGTTCCTCAGCGTCACCCAGCCGGACAGGTCGGCGAGCTTGTCGTCGGCCTTGAGGACGAGGTTGTAGTCCGCCCGCCAGGCGATCTGATTGGCGATGTAAGAGACCTCCACAAGGTGTTTGCCGGGCTGGCGCGCCTCGACCTCCCAGACGAGCGTCGGCCGCGTCAGCAGGCCCTCGGGCAGCTTGGAGAACTGGATGCGCTTGACGTTGTCGCCGCGTTCGACGAGGTAGATCGGCCCCTTATCGCGGTCGGCGGCCAGGACGAGGCGCTGGGGGTCGTAGCTGAGCAGCGTGCCCTCGTAGGCCTTGCCGTCGCGGACGTGGACGGTGATCTTGTGGTCGATGTACTTCTGCAGCAGCTTGTCGGCGTTGACGAGGTCGAACTCGTAGTTCTGCTCGAGCACCTGGGCCTGCGGGTCGGTGAGCGAGCGGAAGTGGACGCTGGTCGGGTCGATGGTCGAGGCGACGTCGCGGAAGCGGACGGCGTTGAGGCCCTTCTTGAAGGCGTCGGGCAATTCGCGGCGGTCCTTCACGAGGGCGAAGTTGTCGGTGTAGACGGTGAGCGACACGCCGGGGCGGGCCTCGACCTTTTTGGCCTTTGGCGGTTCCTTCTTCTTCGGCTCACCCTCCTTCTGCGGGGCGGCCGGCGCGGGCCGGGGGGCGTTCGGTTGGCCGGGCGCGGTCAGTGCGGTGCCGGCCAGGGCGGCGCCCGCGGCGGCGAGGAGCAGCGCGAGGTAGCGGTAACGATTCATGGACGGCTCCCTTTCAAAGGTCGTTGCCGGGCGCGGGAGGGACGGGGACGACGCCCCCACCAGGCGGCACGGCGGGCGGCTGGATGACATGGCGGATCGTGTAAGTGACGATGGCCTCGGCGTTGGGACGCACCGTGACCGGGAAGATTAGGGTATCGACGTCGCGCTTCGTGAACGGACCGCTGCGCCGCACCACGGTCGGCTCCGTGCGGCCGTTCACCGCCTGGACCACATCGATTTCGACGGCTTCCTTGCGGTGGTTGCGCAGGCGGACCTCGAAGTCCTGTTCAAAGTGCTTCTTGTCCAGGCGCTCGGCGATCATCTTGCGGCGGGCGGTCAGGTCGAAGGCGTACCCCAAACGAAAGCGCACCTTCTCCTCCTTCGGCGTGTGGTCGATGTCCTGGGCACCGACGAACTCGAAGGCGCCGTCGCCGGCCTTCTGGAAGACGCGGACCGGCCCCTTCGGCAGCGGCACGCCCAGGCCCCGCGCCAGCTTCTTCTCGTTCTTGAACTCCAGCTCGACGCCGACGCGCTGCTGGCCGTGGTGCAGGGTGTAGCGGCGCGTCACGGGGATGCCCTCGATGTCGAGGAGTTCGATCTGCTTCGTCGAGCGGTCTTTCACCGTGGCCGTCCGGCCCAGCTCGTACAGGTGGTACTCGGCGAACGACTTTTCGATCACCGCCGGTGCGGTCCTGGAGAACAAGTCGGTATCCCCTCCGCTGGCCATCGATTTGTCCTCGCGGCTGAACGCGAGTTCCTTCACCAGGTTCAGGTCGCCGGCCATCAGCCGCACCCGGGCATCCTTGAACGTGATGCCGGTGTTGTTGATGACGGTCACCCAGCCGGCCAGGTCCATGCGGTCGCCGGCCTGGTTCACGCGCGCCCGGTAGTCCACGCGCCAGGCCATCTGCATCGCCGCGTAGGACACCTTGACCAGTTCCTTGCCGCCGGCCTTCGCGTCGAGCTGCCAGACGAGCGTCGGCCGCGTCAGCAGGCCCTCGGGCAGGGCGCTGAACCGCACGTCCTTGACGTTGTCGCCGCGCGGCACCAGATCGACACCGGCCGGCGTCTGCAGCACGAGCTGGCTGTCGTCGAAGCTGAGTAACCGGCCCTCGATCAAGTGACCGTCGCGCGTGACGACGGCGATCTCGCGGTCGATGTAGCGGTCGAGCAGTTTGGCGGCGCTGACGAGGTCGTATTCGTAGCTCTGCTCGACAACGCGGGCGGCGCCCGGCTTGCCCGGCACAGCGAACTGCACAGTCTCGGGCACGATGGTGGCGGCGACATCGGGGAAGCGGACGCTGCCGCGGCCCTGCTTGAGGTCCATTCGGCGCCGCTCGCGGACGACGACGAAGTTCTGGTTGTAGACGGTGAGGGTGATGCCCTCGCTCTGCTCGGGGTCGGGGGGCGCCTTCTTCGCCGGCCCCTGGGCCGCGGCCGCGCAACTCGCGAGGAGGAGGGCGATCACGACCAGGGTCAGACGAGCGGCGGGCTTTACGCCCGCCGTTTTCGTGGGCGACTCGCTCCGCGAGTCGCGGTGGCCGACCTCACCGCGACTCGCGGAGCGAGTCGCCCACGATCCGGAGACGGCGGGGGCCAGCCCCGCCGCTCGCCGAGGTATCGTCGAACGGTTCATGGATCACTCCTGGGTTTCGAGCGTGTAGCGGACGACGCGCTCCGCGTTCGCGGGCAGCGTGAAGTCAAAGTAAACCGTCTCGAAGTCCTTGCGGTGGTGCGGCGCGGACGCCTCGACCAGCGTCGAGTCGCGGCCCAGGCGGTGAGCGAAGACGCGCACCTCAATCGCCTCGGCCTTGTGGTTGCGCACGCGCAGCTCGTAGGTGGTCTTCCAGTGGTCCACCCAGAGGTACTCAATGCCGACCGCGCGGTGTTCGCCGACCACGTCAAAGGCGTACTGGTATCTCAGCTCCAGCTTCTCCTTGACGGCGGTGTGGTCGATCTCGGTGCGGCCGAGCAGGGCCGTCTCGCCGTCCGCGCCGCGTTGCTCGATGGCGACGCCGCCCTTCGGTAGTGGCAGGCCGAGTTGATTGTCCTTGTCGTTCTTCGCGACCAGTTCGATCATGAGGTGACGGCTGTCGGCGGCAAAGTCGTAGACGTAGCGGCGCCACGCCTTGACGCCCTTGCGCTTGAGGAGATTGAGCTGCTTGATTTGCCGGTCGCGAATGCTGCTCGGGACCGTCAGCGCGTACAGGTGGTACTCGAAGAAGGACTTCTCGACGAGTTCCTTTTTCGTGTCGCGAACTTTGCCATCTAAACCAAACATCAGGCTTCCGGTAGGCTGATCCGTCACGATTAAATCAACATCTCGGAGCGTTGAAAACTGCCCCGCCCAGGGATCCCGCACGCGATTCACATCGCCGGCGATAAGCCGCAGAGCCGCATCCGGGTAGGCCGCGCCGCTGGCGTTGTCGATCGTCACCCACCCGGACACGTCGAGCAGGTCGGGTTGCTTGCCGCGGCCCGGCGTAATCAGCACGACATAGTTCGCCTGCCACTTCATGAAGCCGCACACATAGCTTAGGACCGTCTCGTGTCGGCCCGGCGTCTGCGTGCGCAGCTTCCACACCAGCGTCGGCCGCGTCACCAGATCCGTCGGTGCCTCGGCGAGGCGCACGGCCCGCAGCCCGCGCCGGCTCACACTCTCGGTGCCGCGCTGCTTGCCCACACCCGGCGCCGCGGAGGCCAGCACGATCGTCTGCTCATCGAACGAGGCCAGGTGGCCCGACCGCTCTTCACCGTCCTTGCCGATGCAGGTGACCGGGCGGTCGAGGTAGCGCTTGAGCAGGGCGTCGGCGGTGGCCAGGTCGTACTCGAACGCCTGCTCCACGACGCGGGTGCCGAGCGGGTCGGTGCGGCTCTCGAAGCGCACGCTCGTCGGGTCGATGGTGGCGGCCACGTCGGTGAAGCGCACCACGTTGTCGCCGCGGCGCAGGTTCAGGATCAGGCGCCGGTCGCGGACGAGGGCCTGCCCGGTGCGCTTGCGCTCGCGCTGCGGCGCGGCAGGGCGCGGGGCGAACGGCATGTACAGCGTCTCGCCCTCGGTCTCGGCAACGCTGAGGATTGTCAGTTTCAAACCCTGGCGGTGGACCTCGATTGGCCCTGGGTCGGCGCCCCCGCGCTGGGACGTGCCCAGCCAGACGACGAGGAACAGCGTGGCGGCGGCGGCGACGCCGAGCGGCAGCGTGGCCCAGCGCTGCAGGGTCAGTGGCTGCTTCTGCGGCGTCTGCGCCAGGCGCGCGGGCAGCGTCTGCCAGCCGAACGCCGTGGGCTGCACGGAGCGGCCGGCGGCGTCGAGGA
>JBBRPS010000732.1:0-5035 GCA_038227745.1 Gemmatales bacterium
CGGCAAGCCAGGCGCGCTCCGCCGGCGGAGCGCACCTGGCTTGCCGTTTCGCGCTCGCAGCGCGCTTCTTGACGCCGGCCCCCTCACCTCGACCTCTCTCCTCCGAAGCGGGGGCGAGGGGGGAAGATAAACCGGACACTCTCACCGGGTTCGTGCATCAGAACGGGCTCTCATCCCCCTCACCGCCGGCCTCGCCCTCCTCGGGATCCAGCAGCGCCCAGTGGCCGAACCGTGGCACAGGCCCACCGTCCCTGCCCCATTCCCGCCGCAAGCCGCTCCCGGAAAACTTGCCGCCCCCATCGGTTTCATGAATGAGAAAACAATGGAACCGGCTGCGGCCGGGGGGTATAACCGGGTGTTGCGGAAATCCCTGTCCTGGCTACCCGTGCCCTCCTGTCGCGCGGGACGACAAGATCCGCAGCCTTACTGGATGAAGCCCATGAAGCGCGAACCGAACCCGCCCCCGGCTAACGCCTCGTCCCTCCCGGACCGGGCAACGGTCCCGCCCGCCGCCGTGTCGCGGGCGGAGATGGCGCCGCCGGCGCCCGCCTCCCTACCCACGCAGGCAACCTCCGCCGGCAACGAGCGCTGGTATTACGCCCGCGGCAAGCAGAAGGTCGGCCCGCTCTCCCGGGCCGAGTTGACCGCCGAAGCCCAGGCCGGCCGTCTCGTGCCCGGCGCGATGGTCCTGCGCGAAGGCACCGCGACATGGGTCGCCGCGGCGAGCGTCGTCGGGCTTTTCCCGACCAAGGCTCCCACGGTCCCTCCGCAGGCGTCCGCTCGGAGCAACGACCCGGAGAAAGTGGGGGGAAATTGGTGTCAGTTCATTTTCTCGCGGCCCCGCGGGGCCGCGAGAGGGATATTGGTGTCAGGGATATTGGTGTCAGATCAGTTTTCCGGCCGCCCTGGGCGGTCCTTGAGGCAGAGCGACGCCCCGCCAGCTTTGTCTGGACGACGACTGGGCAGCGCCCGCAGGGCCGGCCCTCTCGATAAAATGACATCAGGGACAGGCGCGAGCCCGCCCGCGCTGCGGAGCTGGCGAGGGGCCTGGGCATGGCCAAGGAACACCGGGACTGGCATCGCCTGTTCGGGCTGATCTTGACCGACTTCTTCAGCGGCTCGCCGTTCAAGGTCGAGATGGAGAAGGACCTGTCGCTGAAGAAGCAGTTGCTTGACGTGATCGTCCTGCGCCGGCAAGAGGGCACGCTCAGCGAGCGCCTGCCCGACGGCCTGGAGGACCTGGCGAACCACAACCTGATCACCTTTAAGTCCTACCAGGAGGCGCTCGATGACTGGGCCCTGAAAGAGTTGACGGGGCACTACGTCAATTATCGCAAGCAGGTCAGCCCGTCCACCGAGGACCTGCTGCCCGAGGGGGAGTTCCGCCTCTTCGCCGTCTGCGCCCGCTACCCGCACAACCTGGCCGGCGAGGTCCAGTGGGCGCCGGTGCAGCCGGGCGTCTACGACTGCCGGCGCGGCACGGACGTGATTCGGGTTCTGGTGTTGGGGCAATTGCCGCGGAGCGCGCACAACGCGCCGCTGCACCTGTTCAGCGCGTCGCAGGAGCAGGTGCGCTACGGCGCCGAGCACTACCGGCAGCGCTCGGACGAGACGAGCACGCTGGTGAATCGGCTCTTCGAGCAGTATCGGAAGGAGGGAGTTCAGATGCCGTACACGATGGAAGACTTTCGCCGTGACTACGTCAAGGAGCACCTCAAGGACCTTACCCCCGAGGAGCTTCTCGCGGGGCTGTCCCCTGAGCAGAGAGCGGACCTACTGAAGCGGTTGCAGAGCGACGAATCGCCGAAACCGCCCCCGGCGTCAAAGTGACTCTGGCCTCGCGGGAGAAAGCGGCAGGGAAAATGGTGTCAGTTCACGAACTGGCACCATTTTCCCTTGTCTGCGACGCAAACGAGGCACGGCCACGCTCATCCGTCCATCGTGACCTCCTCGGGTTCCGGCTGGCTAACCGAATCGTCGTCGAGGGCGATCTGGCGAACGACGCCGTCCGGAAAACGGGCCTGGATGACGAGGTCTCCGCCCATCGCCTGGACCACCGCCCGCAGGGAAGCAACGTGCAGCCGGCTGACGCGGCCCTCCAGCCTCGAAACCGCGGGCTGGCTAACACCGAGAAGGGCGGCGAGTTTCATCGGGGGGAGGTTTCTTTCCGCGCGCAGCTCGCGCAGGGTCACCTCCAAAGGCGCCTGAGTTTTTCTGCCGGAATTGAGGAGATCCGTGAGCCGGGCGAGGGCCTCATCTACCGTGCGGTAAACTTCATCGGGCTTCTCTCCGTAGCTGTGCCCCTCGGGGGAAGAAACCCCGAAGTGCCACTTCTCCTGCCACTGGACCGCCAGGACCTGGCCGCCGTGGGCCACATCGAGAAAGCCGACGCCGCCTGGGGCCGCAGGCTCAGAATGGTCGAACCGCGCGCCCGGGAACGTCTGCCGGAGACGGGCCGCCAGTTCAGCGAGAGGGGTCATAAGCGCTCACCATCCTTCCATCTTTCCCAGGTTTCTCGAAGAGGATGCGGCCCAACTCGCTGCCCACCCGCAAGCGAATCTCGACCGCCTCCGCAAGGATTCTACCACCACCGGACACCCGGGCATAGCTACTCGCGGGGCGAGGAAGGCAGGTCTGTACTTCATCAGGTCCCGTCAGGTATTACTCCGGCGAGGAGGATCGTCACACAGGCCGGCAGCGCCGGCGAGCCAGGCATTCGCCAAAGGCACGCCGATAAGGCGAGCGGCAGGAATAAAGCTCTCCTCGCCCCTGTACTCGGGGGCGAGGGGAGCTTTATTCCTGCCGCCCGCCTTACCACGTCTGCTTGCGGCCCGAAGACAACACCCCAGGCGGCGGGGCGACCAACTACACGTTGCCCCCCGCCAGCCAACCCGTGCTCCACGCCGCCTGAAAATTATAGCCGCCGATCGGCCCGTCCAGGTCCAGCACCTCGCCCGCCAGCAACAACTCCGGCTCCCGCTTGCTCCGCATCGTCCGCGAATCGACCTCGTCCAGCGCCACGCCGCCCGCCGTCACCTCCGCCTTCTTGAACCCCAGCGTCCCCGTCACCGGCACCGTCAGTGCCTTGATCTGCCGCACCAGTTTGCTGCGGTCCGCCTTGCTCAGCGCCGCCGCACTCCGGTCCACCGGCAGGCCCGCCTGGACCAGCGCCGTCTCGCACAGCCGCCGCGGCACCTGCGCCGGGAAGACGCCCGCCAGCTGCCGCTTGCCCGACGCCACCGACTCGCGCCGCAGGTGCTCCGCCAACTCCTCTTCGCGCACCGCCGGCAGCAGATCGATCTCCAGGCGCAGCGCCTGCGGGCGCGGGTGGCCGCTGACGGCGCGGCTGGCGTCGAGAATGACCGGGCCGGTCAGGCCGAAGTGGGCGAACAGCAGCGAGCCGCGCCGCCGGTCCAGCACGGTGTCGCCGTCGAGGACGCGCACGCCGGCGTCGGGCACGGTGATGCCGCGCAGCTCCGCCACCCACGGCGCCGACGTGGTGATCGGCACCAGGGCCGGCCGCGGCGCGACGATGGTGTGGCCGAACTGCGCCGCGATGCGGTAGCCGTCGCCGGTCGTGCCGCTGCCGGGGTAGGACTGGCCGCCGGTCGTCAGCACCACACGCGGCGCGTGCAGGGTGCGCTTCGAGGTCAGCAGTGCGAAGCCGGCCTCGCAGCGGCGCAGGTCGAGCAGCGCCTCGTCGAGGGCGAGGGTCGCGCCGCTGCGCTGCAGGCGGCGCAGCAGGGCGCCGAGGACGTCGGCGGCCTTGTTGCTGACGGGGAAGACCTTGCCCGTCTCCTCGACCTTGGTCGCGACGCCCTCGGCCTCGAAGAAGGCGATGGTGTCCTCGACGCTGAGGGCCGCCAGCGGCGAGTGGAGGAAGCGGCCAGGCGGGCCGTACGCCTCGACGATGCCGCGGTTGTCGGTGGCGTGGGTGAGGTTGCAGCGCGTGCCGCCGGACATGAGGATCTTCACGCCGGGCTTGCGGTTCTTCTCCAGCAGGAGCGTGCGCCGGCCGCGCTCCGCCGCGCGGAGGGCGGCCATCAGCCCTGCCGCCCCCGCGCCCACGACGATCGCGTCCCAGAAAGCATCCGACATGGCCCACCGACTTCCCGCTCCCATCTCAGGCCGCTCTGCCGCCACCCCTTACAATAGCAACTCGTGGGAGCGGATCGGACCAATCGCCTCAACGCGGAAGGCCGGGCGATGACGGAGCCTGTCAAACGCATTCTGTTCGTCTGCGTGGAGAACTCCTGCCGCAGCCAGGTCGCGGAGGCCTTCGCCCGCCTCCACGGCGGGCCGAGCGTCGAGGTCCACAGCGCCGGCTCGCGCCCCTCGGGCCGCGTCAACCCCAAGGCCATCGAGGCGATGCGCGAGCTGGGCTACGACCTCACCGCCCACGGCTCGAAGTCGCTGAAGGACATCCCGGAAGTGGAATATGACGCGGCGGTCACGATGGGCTGCGGCGACGAGTGCCCGTTCGTGAAGGCGAGGCGGCGCGAGGACTGGAGCATCCCCGATCCGAAGGAGATGACGCCCGAGCAGTTCCGCGCGGTGCGCGACCAGATCGAGCGGCGCGTCGTGGAGTTGCTGCGGGAGTTGGGGGCCGGGTGACCCCACCCGGTGCAACGGGTGGGCTTGAAGCACTACCGCAGTCCCGCCTTCGCCGCCGCGGCCGGGTCGATCCGCCGCAGCGCCGCGGCCGCCGCCTGGCGCACCGCGTTCTCCTCGTCGCGCAGCGCCTCCAGCAGCGCCGGCACGGCCGCCTTCGCCCCCGCCCCAATGTCGCCCAGCACCTCCGCCGCACGCTTGCGGACCGAGGCGCTCTTGCTGTCCAGCCCCGCCATCGCCACCTTCAGCAGCTTCTCTTTCGCGGCCGGTGCCGCCGACACCCACAGCGCACGAGTCGCACGGAGCCGGACGCTCTCGTCGCTGTCTGTCAACGCCTCGCCGAGCCGCGCCAGCGCCTCCTTCGACGGCGGCAGCTTGCCGAGCGCCTCCGCGGCCAGCGCACGCACCTTCGCGTCCTCGTCGC